>DIVQ01000083.1 GCA_002423325.1 Anaerolineales bacterium UBA6128
TTACACCACTTGACAAGACGCAAACTCTCTGCCGGTTGGCAGCGCCAGCGTAAGCCGTATAATGGCGGGGAGGGACCGTTAGTCAGAGCGCGGACGTCCCAGCGATCGTCCAGGTGAGGAGGCACAGCATGCAAGAGGCACGCATTGGGGTTATCGGAGGCAGTGGCCTGTACGACATCCCGGGGATGGCGGATGTGGACCGATTGACGATCGATACGCCGTTCGGCCCGCCGAGCGACGAGGTAGTGCTTGGAAACCTGGCGGGCGTCCGAATGGCCTTTTTGCCGCGCCACGGTCGCGGGCACCGCATAAGCCCCAGTGAGTTGCCGTCGCAGGCCAATATCTGGGCGATGAAGATGCTCGGCGTCACGCACCTGATCTCAATCAGCGCGGTCGGCAGCCTGCGTGAAGAGATGGCTCCGCGCGATGTCGTTGTGCCCAATCAACTGTTGGATCGCACCAAGGGCGTGCGCCCGGCCTCGTTTTTTGGAGATGGGCTGGTCGTGCACATCTCTTTTGCAGAGCCCTACTGCCTGGACTTGAGCCAAATCGTCTACGATGCCGCAGTGCAGGCAGGCGCGCGGGTGCATCGGGGCGGAACGATGGTTGTCATGGAGGGCCCGCAATTCTCGACCAAAGCGGAAGCGCACTTTTACCGGCAGATCGGTGGGGATCTGATCGGCATGACTGCGCTGCCTGAGGCCAAGCTGGCGCGTGAAGCAGAGATCTGCTACTGCACGCTGGCAATGGTCACAGACTATGATTGTTGGCATGAGTCTGAAGAGGTGGTCACCACAGATATGGTGGTGGCGAACTTGCTGGCCAACGTGGATACGGCGAAAGCCATCTTGCGCACGGCAGCGCCGCGGATTCGCGACGCTGAGCGCACCTGCGCATGTGGCAGCGCGCTGGCCAGTGCGATCATCACACGACCTGAGGCCGTCACGCGTGAAACGCGCGATCGTTTGAGCCTGCTGGTGGCCAAGTATCTGCCGTGACACGGCAGAAGAGGCGCTCCGCAGGGAATAGCCAACACAGAGAGAGGGGCGAACCCCATTGGGTTCGCCCCTCTCTCGTTGCGTCGAGTACAGAGACGGGCGCTGGCGCTCGCTGGTGCGACTCAGCTCAACGCATCCTTGATTTCTCGTTGCATGTTACGCTCGGCGTCCCGGTCGGCGATGGCCTCGCGCTTGTCATATTCGCGCTTGCCTTTGGCCAGGCCAATCTCGACTTTGGCGCGGTTGTCTTTCAGATACAGCTTGAGCGGCACGATCGTATACCCTTTTTGATCTGCCTTCTGGCGCCAGCGCAGGATCTCGCGACGGTGCAAGAGGAGTTTGCGATCCCGCAGGGGGTCGTGATCCTGATAGCTGGCTTGGTCGTAGCCCGAAATGTGCGTGCCAACCAACCAGGCCTCGCCGTTGCGCAGCGTGACATAGCTGTCACGCAGGTTCACGCGGCCCGCACGTACCGACTTGATTTCCGAGCCGACGAGTACGATGCCGGCTTCCAGCGTCTCGCCGATTGAATAGTCGTGAAACGCTTTGCGATTTGATGCGATGATGCGGTCGCCACCCCGTTGGCGCTCACCGCGCGTTTTCTTGTTCTTGCGATCTGGCATGGGCTATTTCCCGGACTGCAGGTATTCGACAGCGCGGTCCAATTGCGGATCTGCCCCAGAAGAGACGTCCTCAGCCGAAAGCGCTATCGTGATATCGGGCTCAATCGGGTCAAGATCTGGTGATTCCCCATCGGGCATATAGTATTTCGAGACGGTTACACGCAGGCTCGCGCCGTCGTCCAGCTTGTGGACGTTCTGCACGGCGCCCTTGCCAAAGGTTGGCTCGCCGATGAGTGTGGCCCGCTCATGGTCACGCAGGGCGCCGGCGACGATCTCTGACGCGCTTGCGCTGCCGCCGTTTGTCAGCACGACCATCGGTATGTCCGTGGCTGAGCCTCTGATCCTGACGCGGTACTCTTGCTCGGTGCCATTGCTCCAGCGTTGTGTGACGACAAGCGTGTCAACTGGCAGAAACTCGCTCGCCACAGCCACAGCCATGTCCAGCAACCCGCCAGGGTTGCCGCGCAGGTCCAGAATCAGGCCAGCAGGCTTCTGCTGGATGAGCTCTTTGAGACCGCTGACCAGTTGGTCGTGTGCCAGGGCGTTGAACTCGGCCAAATACAGATAGGCAATGTCGCCCTCCAGCATGCGCGTTTCGACGACAGGCGTCTCTACGCGGTCTCGGGTGACTGGAACGACGAAGGGGTCCTGCACGCCTTCACGTTGGATGAGCAGGCGCACCACGGTGCCCTTTGGGCCGCGCACCAGCGCGACGGCATCGAGCAAGCTCAACCCGGCCAGCGATGCATCGTCGGCCTGCAGGATAAGATCCCCAACCTGCAGGTTGGCGCGGACGGCCGGACCCCCAGCCTGCAGCGCAACGATGACGAGTCCCTGATCGACGCTGTTCACGGTCGCACCGATGCCCTCGAATGCGCCGCTCATATCCTCTGCAAGGATGGATGCCTGCACGGGTTCCACATAGACCGTGTAGGGATCGTCGACGCTTGCCACGAGGCCCCTTGCGGCACCCTGAAGCATCTGGGTGATGTCAAGTTTGTCTGCCTCGTAAAACTCTTGTTCCAGAATATCGATGATCCTGTCCAAGCGGCTCAAGCCCTGTTGACGGGCTTCGTCGTCGTCGACGGGTGCTCCAGCGGGAGCCTGTCCGACCACGACGGTCTGCGACGTTCGATTGACGAGCCACATCGTGGCCATGCCGCCGGCGAACCCTATACCCAGGGCTGTGCCGAGCAGCAGCACTGCGATCAGCGCCCGCAGCAACAAGGCCGGCCGGGGCGTGCTGTGGGCGAACTGGCCGTTGGTTTGATCCATCACGCTACACCTGCATCCGTATCTGGTTCAGATCAGCTAATCTTACATAACGTAGTCAAGAATACGATTATACTCGGGTGCCAGTCTCTGCGCAAATCGCGAAAGCCGAGGATTGTTGGCGGTCGGTGGCTGGACGACTATAATGTCGAGACCCGTGAGCAGTCGTCTCACGCTGCTCAAGACCGATTGCTGAGGACGAAGCATGAAGATTGTGATGCTGGGAACCGGCACGTCACACGGCGTGCCCACGCTGGATTGCATGCTGAATGACTTTCGCACCTGTCCCCATGGCGTGTGTCAGAAGGCCATCGCAGACCCACGCTATCGTCGCACGCGTTCATCGATTCTGGTGACGGTTGACGGCCAGTCTATCCTGATCGACACGTCACAGGATTTTCGCGAGCAGATGCTGGCCAATCGCGTGAGGCGCATCGATGCGGTGCTCTATACCCACGGACATGCTGACCACATCTACGGCCTCGCTGATATTCGCTCCTACTCGCACCGGCAGGGCGGTGCGGTTGACATCTATGGGTCGGAAGAAACACTGAATACCATCCGCGGCTGCTTTGACTATGTGTTTCGGCGACCCCAGTACGAAGGGGGCGGCATCCCCAACGTCGAGACGCACGTGCTGAACACGCCGGGGCTTGTGAAAGGGGTCAAGGTCACCCCGGTTCCGGTCATTCATGGCCCCACGAACGGCTGCCAGGGCTATCGCATCGGAAACACAGCCTATCTGCCGGATGTCAAGATCATCCCGGATGCGTCTCTCGCGCTGCTGGAAGGACTGGATCTACTTATCCTCAACTGTCTCCGAATTCGTCCACACGCCAGTCATCTTTCGCTGAGCGAGAGCCTGGCGTCTGTCCATCGCATTGGGCCGCGACGCTGTCTGTTTACGCATATGACTCACGATATCGACTATCAACTCGAGGAGCGCACCTTGCCCGACTGGGTTCGGTTCGCGTACGATGGGCAGGTTGTGGAATCAGAGTAGGTTTGACGTACGAACATTTGTTCTGTACACTCGCGCATACACTATTGTGCGCGCTCTGGTAGAGCAGCGCCGAGGGTACAGAGTGGAGGAACATGCCCGCCTGGCGTTTGCCATTGTCCGATGACTATACGGCCGAACAGCGCAGCGCGATCGACTATCCCCGCGATGGGGGAGAGAGCCTGCTGCTGCGGGGTCCCGCTGGAACCGGAAAGAGCACCGCTCTCGTTGCACGGCTTGCGAACCTGCTGCGCGAGGGCTGTCGCCCTTCTGAAATCCTGGTGTTGGCCCCACAGCGCAGTTGGGTAGACCGCTTCGATCAGGCCATCGCGCAGCTCGATGCGCCAGTGCGCGGAGGCGTGGACATCGTCACGTACTATGGTCTGGCGCGTCGAGAGGTCGGCCTTTTCTGGCCGCTGGTGGCGGACAGCGCCGGTTTTGCGCACCCTGAGCGGGAGCCCGTCTTTCTGACTATCGAGACGGCCCAGTACTATATGTGGCAGATCGTTGAGCCGCTCTTGCGCGAAGAGGGGTACTTTTCCGATTTGGTCGTCCGGCGCGGGCGTCTCTTGTCGCAGCTGATTGACAACCTGAACAAGGCCGCTCTGGTAGGGTTTGACTATACCACGCTCCACGCCCGGCTCAGCGAGGCCTGGAGCGGTTCACCGGACCATACGACGCGGTACGTGCAAGCCCAGGACTGCGCCATTCGGTTTCGGGAGCACTGTCTGGCGCACAACCTGCTCGATTTCTCCTTGGTCACTGAAGTGTACAGCCGGCACCTGTTGCCGCATGCAGTGTACCAACGCTACTTTCGAGCGCACTACCGGCACCTGCTGGTCGACAACCTTGAAGAGAACGTCCCGGTCGCGCACGACCTGGTCAGTTGGATCATCGGTCCCGACAGTGCGGGGGGCTACGCCTCCGCGGTCGTCGCGCTCGACGAAGGCGGCGGTTACCGGCTCTTCCTGGGCGCCGACCCAGCGACTGCCGAGTCTGTGAGTGCGCTATGCCATGATACTCTCGAGATGCGTGCCCCGCTTGAACGCACGCAGAATGCCCTGGCGCTGGCGGCGACACTGACTCGTGCTCTGGGAATGCCGGCGGCGCCTGTCCCCGACGGAGGATCAGCCCGGGACGCCGTTCTGGAGCAGTTCAGTGGCAAGTACTGGATCAGCATGGTCCGATGGGCCGCGCGGCGCTGTGCTGCGCTGGTGCACGACGGGGCGGATCCGTCCGACATAGCGATCCTTGCTCCGTATGTGAGCGATGTGATGCAGTTCGCCATCGCAGAAGAGTGCCGCGCAGCCGGCATTCCGCTCCAACTCCTGCGTCCCTCGGCAGAGCTGCACACCGACCCTGTGATCAGAGGGGTGCTGGTGCTGGCGTTGCTGGCACATCCGACTTGGGAGATTCAGATCGGCGCTGGGCCGGCATCGTCAGCGAGCGCCTACGTCATAGCGCAACAGGATGTGGCTCTTGCGCTCCAGACTGCGATTCACAATCTGGACCCCATCCGCGCGCGGCTGCTGGCAGGCGATGCGCTGCCACTGGGTGAGCGCGCCCTGAAGGACTTGACCTCAGCATCGCCTGATGAGACAACCGCGATCGCAGAGGCCGCGAAACGGGCGCAGCTATGGGAGGAGGTCGGCTACCAGGTCCGTGAGGCCTACCAGATCCTGTATGCCTGGCTCGCGGACTATGCTGCGACAGGGGACCCGGAGCCCTTCGACCTGTTCCTTGCGCGGATGTTCGGCGATGTGCTCTCGACGCCCGGGTTTGCTTTCCATGCTGCACCTGAGGGCGCTCGCACCTATGGCAGGTTGGTAGAGTCAGCGCGCAAGTTCCGCGAGGCAGTAGAGGACCAACCGGGCTTGGCATCGCGTGTTGACGATTTGGGCAGAGAGTACATACAACTCATCCTGAGCGGGATTGCCAGCGCCGAGTACGCCGCCGATCGCCCGCAGCATTTGCCAGGGGGCGTCATCCTGGCGCCAGCATATACTTACCTTACGCGCGATCTGCACTCACGTTACCAATTCTGGCTCGACGTTGGATCCGACGGCTGGACCAATCGACCTTATCAGCCGTTGACCCAGCCCTACGTGCTCTCGCGAGGCTGGCCCATAGGCAAGCTGTGGACGGACGTAGAGGAGGAGACCTCCAAGCGAGAGAATCTGGTGCGCGTGTTGGGCGGGTTGGCTGCGCGCTGCTCAGGCGGCGTCTATTTGGCACACAGCCAACTGGGCATAGGAGGCGAAGAGCAATCTGGCCGCCTTGCGCGCGCCGTGCTTGCCGCCTTGAGCCGGAAGGACCAGCGTGATGCCTAGCCGTGAGCGTTTTGGCATGCTGTTGCGTGAACACCAGGCGCGCATACTGGACTATCCACTGCATCCAGGGCCGTTGGCGGTCTCTGCGGTGCCGGGAAGTGGCAAGACGCAGACGCTGGCTCTCCTGGCCGCCGAGCTGATCGTCGACGGGCATCTCGGCAACGATGCGACCAGGAACGCCGAGGTACTGGTCGTAACACTGCAGAACTCGGCCGTAGATCAGATCTCTGCGCGGATTCGCGGGATACTGTCTGGTGAAAAGCTGCCGCCCGTGGGGTTCCGAGTCAGCACACTGCACAAATTGGCTGGCGATATCCTGCGACAGCGACAGGACCTCGCCGGCGTCGATGATACGTTTGCGATTGTTGACGAAGCCGAGTCAAGACGCCAGATGCAGGCGGCAGCCAGCGTCTGGAAGACGGAGCACCTGGCTTGGTGGGAGAGCTTTCTACCCGAAGGCACGACACAGGAGCGAACCAAGCACGCGCAAAAGTGGGACGATGAGACGCAGGCAGTCGGTCTGGCGATCAGCAAACTGAGCAAGCACCTGCGTCTCGGGGCGGAAGAGGTACGCAGTCTGCTCGACCGTGCCGGCTTGGACGAAACAGAGCAAGCCTCACAGTGGTTGCGCATGGGTATTGATCTATATGCTCGCTACACGAACTATCTGCGGGTCGGCGCCCGACTAGACTTTGATGATCTCATCTGGCGAGCTATGGACGCGCTTGAGCAGGATCCGGCGTTTGTCGCCAATCTGCAGCTGCGCTGGCCTTTCATTCTGGAGGATGAGGCGCAGGACAGTTCGCCACTGCAGGAAAAGATCTTGCGTCAACTGGCTGGCAGGCAGGGCAGGTGGGTTCGCGTCGGTGACCCCAACCAGGCCATCAACTCTACGTTTACCTCTGCAGACCCCCGTTTCTTCCGGGCGTATATGGAACGGCCGGATGTCGAGCGGCTGCCCCTCGTCGAGTCCGGACGCTCTGGGTTACCGATCATTGGTCTGGCCAACCGTCTGGTCGACTGGGTCTGTTCGCAGCATCCCGACCTGACCGTTCGCAAGGCGACCTTTGAGCGGCAGGAGATCAAACCGACGCAGCCAGGTGACAAGCAGGTAAACCCGTCGGCGGATGAGTGTCACGTGTACTTGAGAGCCAGACCGTATGATAGCGTGGAGGATGAGGTTGAGCAGGTAGCCAAGTCCGCGGCGGCTTATGCTGGACGCTACCCGGAACGGACGCTGGCGATTCTGTGCCCGTCTGGTTGGCAAGGATCACAGGTGCTCAAGGCCTGCGACGAGGTCAAGCCGACGCCACCGGTCGATGATCTCCTCAACTCGACGCCCAAGACACGTGACGTGGCCAGGACGTTGTACGCAGTATGTCGCTATCTGGCGGCCCCGATGAACGGCAACCACCTGGCGGCTCTTTACAAGGTTCTGGCCGACGCTGATCGCGAGGTGGGATCGCCTTCAGTAGACGCCAAAGTCATTCGTGCTCGCCAAGCCGTCTTGCGTAGTCTGTCGCCTGCGCACATGCTCTTCCCGGTGCAGCCCGGGTCGATTCGTGATCTCTTGCCTCCCGCGGTTCCTTTGGACAATGATGCGGACAGGTCGTTCGGCGTGTTTGTGTCGCTCGTGCGACATTGGGTCAGGGCGTCGGATCTGGCCATCGATCAGCTGCTGCTGACGGTGGCGCAGGACCTTTTTGAGGACGAAGGCGATCTGGCGGTGTGCCACTTGATCGCTTCGTCGCTGGGTTCTGCCGCATTGATGCACCCTCAATGGCGCTTGGCCGAGTTCGAGGACGAGCTTCGCCAGATCGCCTCCAATCGTCGTTCCCTGGGAGGCCTGGGGCTGCTGGACACCGGGTTCTCTCCGCAACCGGGTCGTATTGCAGTCACGACGATGCACAAGGCCAAAGGGCTGGAGTGGGATGCCGTCTACATCGTGTGTGCCGCTACGGACGAGTTCCCCGACGCTCCTGATGACGCCTATCGTGACGAGCTCTATTTTCTGCCGGGCTGCGCCCCCAAAGTCGAAGCGACCAAGGCGCTGGAGCGCATCGCGTATCAGCATCTGCCGCAGGATCAGGCGGCTGATCTACTGCTGCAGCAGGATGCGCTGGAGCGGACGCCCCTCGAGAGTGCGCGTTTGGAGTACATTTCCGAGCGACTCAGGCTGCTATACGTGGGCATCACGCGGGCGCGTCGTGACCTCTCGATCACGTGGAGCCACCACAGAAACGCCAGGCGGCCGTTGCGCTGGCCCCTCGCCTTGCAGGCGCTTGAAGCCTACGCGCGCGAGCAACAAGCGGAGCAGGACCGATGAACACCCAGCCGCTGATAGAACCGGGTTTCATGTTCAGCCAGCACAGTCTCAATACCTACGTGCGCTGTCCGCGGCGTTTCCTGCTGCAATACGTCGACCGCCAGCCCTGGCCGGTGCTGGCTGAGGATGATCGAGGTGAGCGGCAAGAGCACTTGGCGCGTGGACGGCTGTTCCACCAATGGTTGCTGCGGAAGCAGCTCGGCGTTGAGATCGAGCAGATCGTGAGGGCGACGTCCGATGCTCAGTTGCGCCGCTGGTGGCAAGCTGCAGAGGGGTTCGCGTGGGACGACTTGCCGGCATCCCGTCAGGTCGAGCTGCCTATCGTCGTGCCGATTGGCGACTATCGCTTGTATGCGCGCTATGACCTGGTGGCCTGGTCCGGAACCGAGGCGGTCGTCGTCGACTGGAAGACGCTTCCCCAGCGATTCAGTGATGCGGTGGCGCAATCGCGCATGCAGACGCGAGTGTATTTGTATACATTGGCGCATTCGGGGCACGTCGTGTTAGGTAGCCCGAACCCGAAACCTGAGGATCTGTCCATGCGATACTGGTATGCCGAGTTTCCCGGGGCGCCGTCTGTAGTAGGCTATTCAACTGCTCGGTATGCACAGGACAGGCGCTATCTGACAGAACTCGTGGCCCAGATCACGCAACAGCCGCTGGAGGCGTTTGTACCGACCGACCGTCAGCAGTTGTGTGAGCAGTGTGCCTACCAGAGTTGGTGTCGGAACGATCGCCCTGGGCGGCTCGTCAGCCAGGACGACGCATTCGCATTCGAAGAGGATAGCGACTTTGTGGATGTTGACTCGGCCCCAGAGCTGGAATACTAGAGTTCAGGGACAAGTCGAACATAGGAGTGTTACGGAAATGCGCGCAACGGGAAAAGTGGTCTGGTCCAGTGATCCGGATCGGCGCAAGGGAAGCGAAGATCAGCCGGCGAGTGACGCCCGGCGCGATCCTGCCGGGTCAGCAAGACAGGTGGCTCGGTTGCTGCGCGAGCGCAAGGGGCGTGGCGGCAAGGTTGTCACTATCATCGAGGGACTGAGGCTGTCTACCGAGGAACGGGATGACCTGGCGCGCGAACTGCGCAAGGCTTGCGGGGCCGGTGGGACGGTGCGAGGTGAGACCATCGAGGTGCAGGGGGATCTGCGCGATCGTCTTGCGGTGCTGCTTCGAGCAAGGGGTTACCAGGTCAAGCTGGTAGGCGGTTGATCCCATTGGGGGGTCAAACCCTTGGGATGGCACGCCACTCGGCATGCTGCTCGACCGCGCGCTGCATGCCATCCCGGTGAAAGGCCTCGACCGCATCAGTAATGATGGAACGAGTCAACGCCCATCTGAAAGATGGTGGCGCGGTGAGGGGGGTGCGTCGAGTCCGCGGCCTGCTGGTCGATGGCCGGCCCGGCATTGGCGTTGATCGTCTCCATCGCCAGCTCCAGTTGGTCTTCCTCGAGTCCAATCACCAGAGTCACGTTGCCGCGCCGCCAGAATCCGCCGGTGGAGCTGATGCGTGTGACGCTCATACCCTTTTCATTGAGCGCAGCCACGACATCGCCGCCGAACTCGTCACGTACGATTGCCAGTACCAGTTTCATCGCGGGATCTCCTTTCTCGTTGACTGCTCGCCCGGCGTCGGCTGCTCCAAGAGCACGGGCACGCTTATCGTCTCCGAAGGCGACGTGATCGTGAGATTGAAGGGCTTCTCTGAGGCATCGGGCGCTGAGACAGTTCGCATGAGGCGTACGCGCACGCTCTTGCCTGGCTTGATCTCATAGTCTGAGCGCGGCAGCTCCAGCCCCGTGTCCTTGCTTGCCAACGTCACATAAGCGGGGGCCATCCCCGTATTACGAATGGTCAGAGTGCCGACCATGGGCCCGCCCGGCACCTGCTGTTTCAGCACAACCCCTTCTTGACCGACAGTGATCTCGGGAGCGCTCAGCACCTCGAGCGATACGCGGACTTCTGCGTCGCCGCCGTTGGAGGAAATGCGCAGGAGAGCCGTGTCGCGCGTAGCGCCGCTGGGAAACTCTGGCATATCTGTCGCCAGGCCGGCGCGAAAGGAGCGCCCGGTCGCGCACTCGAAGGAAACGCGATCAGGCACCAACCAGGGGCGGTCCACCGCGATCGTCCCCATCAACACGCCCAGTCCCCGGTTGAACAGGTAGATCTCACCGGAAACGGGCTTACCGTTGATGCTGGGACCAAGCGCCAGTGCGGTGGTGTCCACATCCAGCGTGGGCTTGGCGATCCCCACGTGCAGATCGATCTTGGCGCGGCCGCCATCGCTGTTAATGACCACATTGCCGCTGGCGGAGGCCGACTCTGCCTCGAGTGCAAGCCCGTACGCCGTAAGCGTTACCGATTGGCTCTTGCCGGACTCACACACGCCCTGCCTCGGGCTGATCTCGACCCACGGTGTGCTCGAACTGGCATTCCAGGCAAGGGGGCCGTTGCCGTCGTTCGCCAGCGTCAGAGTATGGCTTTGGGCAGCGGCTCTCTCGATGTAGCCAAACTCGATGCTATCTGGTTCAACGCGCAATGTGGGCTGTGTTACGACCAGGTGAGCGGCTATCTCGCGCACCGCGGATTCCGAGGTGACTCTGATCGCGGCAACATCCCTGAATTCCTCGCCACGCGCAAAACCTGCGGTTTGCGCGTGCGCGCGCACAAGACAGGTCTCTCCCGCAGAACAGGTTACGCTGGTCTGGTCTGCGCTCAGCCATGGAACCAAGGACTGGATCGTGGCCTCCAAGGGTGCAGATCCCGTGTTGCGCAGAGCGAAAGACACGGTGCGGTCCTCGCCGAGAGGAACACTGCCAAAGTCGATCTGTGAAGCGTCGAGCGTAAGGCGCGGCGCGCGGACGCCGACTCGGAGCGAAAGGGTAACGTTCCCCGCGTTACTCTGTATGCGCAGGGCCTGCGGTACAGCGATATCGCCGTCGCTGAGCCCGACCGTGTCGAGTTGGACTGACAGCTCGCAGGTCTCTCCCGGTGAACAACGGAACCGTGCTGGCTGAACCTGTAACCATGGCAGCAAGGATCGTGCCTGGGCATCCAAGGTTCCATCGCCGGGATTGCGGACGTATAGGAAGCGTTCAGCCTGATCGCCACCTTTGACTACGTCAAAGTCGAGCTGGCGAGTTCCCAGATCCAGGGCTGGGCGCTTGTACCATGCCCGTGCACGAACGCGCATCTGCCCGCCGTCGCTCTCTACCAGAAGCGCAGAGTCGGCGCTTTGCTCGCCAGGGGGGAGGGTGTTCGGCTCAAGGCGTACGGCGACACTGACTGCCTGGCCTCCAGCGCAACGAAAGGCACCGTTTGGGATCGTCAGCCACGGCACGCGGCTGACAACCGTTCCGGACATGGGCACCCGGCCAATGTTGCGAATGACCAGGGGCATAGTGCGCTCTCCAGGAGCCTCCAACACGCCAAAATCGAGCATCGGCTCACCGATGATCAGAGACGGACCGGCAGGGACCTCGGCCGCCGCGCTCACCCAGATTCGGCTGCCCCCAAAGTTAACTGCCAGCGCATGCGGCTCTTCAACAGCACCGCTCGGGAGCTCGCTCGGCACCGCAGTCAGGATTACTTTAGCCTGCTGTCGAGGCGATAAACGCACAGTCTTTTGCGGTGCTTTGATCCAGTCTACACGACTGCTGACGCCTGCAATCAGATCGGCATCACCGCTATTGCGCAGCGTGAGGATGAGCCGCTGCCTCTGGTTGGGCGCGTCCCTCTGAATGCTGAAAGCACGCGGCTGAACTGTAAGTCGGGCTTTTGCAGCAGGCGGGGGGCCGGATCCCTGGGGGGCGGGTGGCGGCACGGCCTCTGCCTTCGGACCGAAGCGGGCATCCCGCACGAAACCCAAATCCGCCATGCTGGCGGTGTACTCGCCCGTGGGTTTTCGGTCGGATGGGGCGGGGGCCGGCGCAGATACCATTTCCGGATCAGCTGTGCCGTCATCTACCGCAGCGGCTTGGAACCAGTCCCTGATGGGCTGTGCCGGGATCCCGGCTGGCCACAGGGCGGAGAGGAGGGCGCTGACGGTCGGTCTGGCAGACGGATTGCGAGAGCTCGCCTGAGAAAGCGCCTTGGCGAGGTCCGGCGATATCCCCGGCGCGGCCTTTCGCAGCGTCGGGGCATGCTGCACGCCTCTCTCCAGCAACTGACCCGTCAGCAGGGCGTACAGCAAGCGCGCCAGCGCAAACACATCGCTCTGTGCGGTTGGCGCATCGGTTCTCAATTCGGGGGCCATATAGCCACGTATGCTGCCATACGGACCATAGGAGTTCGGGCTCAAAATGGCGGATAGACCCCAGTCAGCGAGCTTGACCAGGCCATCCGATGTCACCATCACGTGGTGGGGAGCGAGAAAGGGTGCAAAGACCGGTTCTGATCGTTCATGCAAATAGGCGAATAATTGACATAATTGGGCACCCCAGTTGCGAACGAGTTCCGGCGTGAGGGTGAACTGCTCAGTGATGGTGTCACGCAGCGACCAGCCGGCGACGAAGTCTGTGACGATATACATGCTGGAGCCATCGACAAAGGCGTCTACAACGCTGGGGAGTGCCGGATGCTCAAGCGCGGCCCAGCGCTCAACGGCTGAAAGCAGGCTGGTTTCCGTGGCGCGGCGCTCGTCAGGGCGAAACAGCGCCACCATGGAAAGCTCTTTGATGGCCAGATCGTGTTCGGGCGTTCGCGTGGAGCGAGCACGATAGACGGTAGATACTCGGCTGAGGGATACTGTCTCACTAAGGACATAATGTCCCTGCAGCGATCGTTTGGCGGTAGAGCCCTGGAACATCCTGGCAAAGGCCGTAGCTTCATCGTCAGGCTGTGTGCTGCAGTAGGGGCATCGTGCCACATACCAGGGGCGGGTACGGCCGCATACCAGACACTGGTGCACGAGGCTGGTGTCGCATCGCGCACAGCGTGTGCTGGTTGCGTCGTTCAGTTCGTTACATTTCGGACAGCGACGTTTGGTTGTCATCTAGCCTGAGTTTAGTTGGCGCAAGTCATGTTGGAGCTCGCGGTGTTGTTGAGAGACTGTGCGTTCACCGAACGGATTATACGCGTCAGGAGGAGCCGATGTCAAGCAGCCGCGGGCCGATTTCTGCCAAAAGCCTTGACAAAGCGTCGCAAATAGTATATCATTTATTCAACATTAAATAAACTACTGTGTCATATTCGGCACATTAGGAGAGACCATGACCGATCAATCGTTCTCGAGCGACTCCCCTTCCCCTACGCCAGCCCACAACACGTCCGTCCAGCTAACGCCACTCAGCGATGGCTCGCAGATCACCTTGAACCAGGCTGCTGATCTGATGCTGCGAGATCTCGATCTGAGTAACCTCACAAAGACTACCTATCGACATGGAGCCAACGCTCTGCTGCGTCACCTGCACGTACGCGATGGCAACGATGCTGCGGCTGACGCATTAGCGCCCTACCCTATACAGCAGCTCGCGAACGACAGCCTGGCGACTTTTGCTCGCTGGCTGCGCGAGGCCTACCCCGATCCCCGCGCACGCCCGGGCGACGAGGCAACCACTCAGACCACACGCACGTCGCGCACCTACATGGTAGCTGCGCGAAGGCTGATGAACTGGCTGGATCTGCACGATCTGCTGCCAGCTGGGGTCTCGTACGAGCGCATGGTGAGGGAAATCGATGCTGGCAGAGGTCAGCGTCGCCAAGGTTATGTTCAGCGACGAACCGACCCCGAAGTGGTTCGCGTGCTGTCATATTATCTACGACAGCCACTGCCAGCGGCGCCTGCCACGGGTCGGCTGATAGTTCTGCGCAATCGTCTTCTCATGGCGATGCTGTACGACACCGGAATGCGCATCAGCGAAGCCCTGGCTCTATCACGCGAGGATGTGCTCGACGGTCGGGCGCGCAAAGTACGTCTGGTGCGAACAAAGAACGGAAAACCCCGCACTGTGTTTCTGTCGGAGGACACCAAGCGACTCATTCACGACTATGTTCGGGAACGCACTGATGGCGTGTACGCACCGCTCTTCGCAACCCACGGCCGCGGCAAGTCGGGCCCTGGAAGGCGAGACGCAGCTATCTCCCCCGCTTACGCATGGCGCTTGGTGAAGGATGCGGCAAAGGCAGAGGGACTCTACGAGAACACGTCGCCGCACTCTCTGCGCCATCGCAGAGCGCAGGATCTGCTCGATGAAGGCATGCCCCTGGAATGGGTCGCCGCCCTTCTCGGGCACCAACACCCTGACACTACGCGCGTCGTATACGCCTGGGAGACCGACGAAAACCGTCTTGCGGGCATGGTACAGGAGTATGGGCATGCTCTCTCGGACTTGGTACCGATCGAACCTTCGACGTCAGAAGATAACACGGGCGGTGATCGTCAGAAACTGAGCGAGTAAACGCATCCGGCAGTGTGCCTCCCCCTCCCGACGAGCGAAGCCCAGCCAAACANNCCCAAACAAGTCCTAACCTTATGTCAACGAAAGACGCCAGCACGCACGTCGGTATCTTTCGCATAGTGTAGACTAGCTTTTGGCCGTCTCACACGGTCCGAGCGCGTGCTGCGTCTCGCTATGCGAACTTATTATCTGAGTCCAAGCGTCTTGCTGTATTTCATTGGTTTCGCGCGACGGACATCCGCAGCCAGACTCCTAACGCCGCCAGTAGCATGGGCCCCACACACCACCAACCGGAGACCGTGCGACGGGCTGCCTCTGGGCTGCTGGCACCGCGCGCCGCAAGGGTGGGAATCTGTTCGGGCCGCATGGCGCCTTGTGCGTTGACCGCGGGCCTCGTGGCTTCGGGCGTCGCGGAGCGGATTTCAGTTGCCGCGGGGTCTAGTGGCCTCGCCGGACCCTCCGATGTCACGCTCGGCGTAGCAGCCTGCGATGCGCTTGTTGCGGTCCCGGCCGGCAGCATGATCTTCGGCGTTGCTGGCGCAACTGTCGGGCTAACGCCCGCAGTAGCGATCGCCGCGGTCGAAAGGCGTAATGGCGTAGCCGTCAACTCAGCGGACGTTGCGGAAGTAGCGCTCTCAGGAGTGGCCACCGCGGTGGGCGCAACAGTGGCGGTCACGGCGAGCGTAACTGCCAACGTAGCTACCTCCGGGGTGCGCGTGTGTACAGTCGACCGTACATCGTCCTGTCCCAGTACAGCCCACTGACCAAGTGCACCCGGGCCGATCTGGACAGAGAGCAGAAGCGATGCGCCCGCAAGCGTGCCCAGCAGAACCCGCCGCCTGCGCAAGACACGACCGCGCAAGTCGCCCCCTGCTTTGACCCACACTGCAACTCTACTGCACTTCAGCCTAGTCACAGACCGCCTCCAGCGCTGCTCAAGCCCTGATCAGGATCCTCAAGCTTCTCCTGCGCAGACCCATAGCGCTGCCAATGGACCCGCCTCCGATCATACTGCGTGCGGGGCGGTTTTCCTTCCGCAGGATGCCCAACCCAGATGAGCGCAAGCGGCACCAGATGCGCCGGAAGATTGAGTACATCTGCGACGCCTCGAACGAAGAGCCTGACAGGATGAACACCCACCCAAACCGAGCCGAGCCCCAGCCCAGTGCTCGCCAGAAGAATGTTCTGCGCTGCGGCACTGCAGTCCTGCACCCAGAACGACTGCGCGCTACCAGGCCAAGTCCGATGCAGGTTGCCACACACGCACACCGCCAACGGCGCCCGATATCGGCCCAACACAAGTCGCGCGCGCAACCGCCCCAGCAAATCCGCGTCTGTCACAACCACAAATTCCCACGGCTGGCGATTTGATGCAGAAGGCGCCGCCATCGCCGCCTCCAGGAGCGCCGTGATCGCGCCCTCCTCAATCGGTTGATCTGTGAACTTGCGGATACTGCGACGTGCCTTGATGTGCGTCAGTATGTCTGACAAGTCCTTATCCTCAGAAGCGCGCCGCGACCGGCATACGCCGTCCGACTCCGAAGGCCTTCGTCGTCACTCGGATGCCAGGCGCTGCTTGCTTGCGCTTGTATTCGCTGCGATTCACGGCCCTGGCCACCCATTTCACGACATCCGACTCAAAGCCAAGGGCCACGATCTGCTCTATCGAGTACATCTCTTCTACATAGTATCGCAGGATCTCATCCAGAATAGGGTACGGCGGCAACGTATCCTGGTCGACCTGGCCAGGCCGTAGTTCGGCTGATGGCGCCTTGTCGATCGACGCTTGTGGCACGATAGTGCGCTCTCGGTTCATGTAGCGCGCCAGCGCATACACCATCTGCTTCGGGACATCCGAAATCACCGCAAGACCCCCGCTCATATCGCCGTAGAGCGTGCAGTAGCCGACAGCGAGTTCGGTCTTGTTTCCTGTCGACAGAACCAGATGCCCGTGCTTGTTGCTGATCGCCATCAGGATGTTGCCGCGAATGCGCGCCTGGATGTTCTCCTCGGTCGTGTCGGCCGGCAATCCTGCGAATTGTGCTCTCAGCATCTCCACATAGGCTTCATAGGTTGACGCAATCGGCACAACCCGGTACGCGATGCCCAGATTGGCAGCCAGATCGCGCGCGTCATCCAGGCTGCCCTGCGACGAAATGAGCGAGGGCATCGAAACCCCCAGCACGTTCTCGGCACCCAGTGCCCGCGCTGCCAACACGGCCGTTACGGCAGAGTCGATACCCCCGGACAGCCCGAGCACAGCCTGCCTGAAGCCGCACTTACCGCAGTAGTCCCGGACCCCCAGCACCAACGCATCATGGACCGTGGCGATAGGTTCTTGCGACACGTAGCCTTCAGCCGGCCCTGTCACACCCAAGTCGAGGGTCACCACCTGCTCCTCAAAGGAAGGCAGTACCACTAACGGCCGGCCACACCCGTCCAGCACAAAGCTGCGCCCATCAAAGACGAGTTGGTCATTGGCGCCAACCTGATTAAGGTATACAAACGGCAACCGATGACGCTGCGCGTGCGCGCGCACAAGCCGGTGCCGTGCCTCTTCCTTGCCAACGCTATAGGGCGACGCGGATATGTTGACCAGTAACGTTGCGCCGCGTTCGGCCAACAGGCCCACGGGGTCGACAGCATAGAGCGAACGCTGTTCCCACAACGCCGGATCATTCCATGCGTCCTCGCACACATGCAGCCCAAGCCGCTCGCCCCTAAAGGGAATCACCCCAACTTCCGGCGCCGGGTCAAAATAGCGCGCCTCATCAAAGACATCATACGTTGGCAACAGGCTCTTGGCAGAAACGCCTGCCACCTTCCCCTGGTGAATGAGCAAAGCCGCGTTGTACAATCCTTTCCCATTGGGCCGCCAAGTCGGAAGCGGCGCCCCCAGGACGATCCCCGTCTCCGGGAAGCGCACCGACAACAGTTTCACGTCCTCAAGCGCAACCAACACTCGCCCAATGAACCAATCGCGCTCCAGCAGGTCCATCGGCGGATACCCGCACAAACACAGCTCGGGAAACACGACCAGGTCGGGCGTTTGGGTCGCGCACTCTTCGAGAACACGACGTATCATTGCAACGTTGCCTTCAACGTCACCCACAACCGGATTCACTTGCGCGAGCGTGATGCGCATCAGTCCTCTTTCTTTACAGTCTGCGGCGGCCGTGCCGACATCGGTATACCCAAGGCACGCGCGATCGGCTCAAGGCAGAGTAGCAGCACAATCGGAACCAGCTCATAGAACACGCGAATCTCGCCATACGTCCCCAGGGTCGCGTACAGCACCGTCATGGGTATGGCAATCCAGAGGGCCCGCCGCAAGATCAGCGGCTTGTCAGCAAAACCCTTTGCCACCAACACCCCCAGGACAGCGACCACCAGCACCGCGCCAAGGTCATAGGGACGCAGGAGTGCGTTGTACAGATTGATGAGCGTGTGATCTTCCACTATCGTACCCGGGTTGGAGGCAAAGCGCAGATAAAGCCCGAGTTTTGTAACGCCAAACAGCCCCAACTGCACCACCAGATGCCTCATCAGTATCCGAGTCGGCATCCTGTCCCGCAAATAAACCCAGGCAATCAGGCTGATGAAAACTGTTGTCTCTTTGTTCAACAGGCCCAGCACCAGCAGTGCGTAGAACGCCCCCCAGTGCTGCCTCGCAAGGCTGACCAACAACAGCGTAAAGAGCAGCAGCTGCATAAAATCGTACACATAGTGCGTACCATTAACAAAGAATGGCGGCAACAGCCACATTGCCACCACCGGAACGACCCCCGCGAACCACTCCGGCACTTCGTAGAGCACACGCACTAGGCCCTTGAGCGCCAGTCCAAAACCGAACAGCGCCGCGTACATCAGAACCGCTGCGGTCGCATACTCTGTCAGGTACTCCAGTTCCCAACCCAGGTACAGCATCCCACCATAGAGCGCTGGCCAGCGCGCATACACCTTACCATGCGTGCCATAGTTCAGAGGATCGGGAATAGCCGCCCGAACCCAACGTACGACCGTTGGAACCAGGGTGCGGTACACAAACGGCCTGTGCGCCTTGCCATAGACCATGTCCACGAACTTGGCACGCTCATAGCTGTTCAGGTTCATGAGCGGACGCGTGTCTATCAGCCACATAGCAAAGACGTACAGAGAAGACACGACCAGCGCAATCATGAGCGCCCATCGCCAGTGACGCGCGAGCCGTGGACTCGAGGCCGGCTGCAGCATCCCTCGATCCACGCTACTACCCCCAGGTGTTACCCCACAGCCAGTCTCCATCAGTCCGAGTTCCCACCCGTCAGATCGGCAAGCGCAGCAGCGATGGTGCCCGCATCGTCCCCTCCAAATCCCACCAGCATCACTTCCTTCGGTACCGGGTGCTGCGCAAGAAAATGGCTAACCGCCTCGACAGCGATGCGCGCGGCACGCTCACGGGGAAACCCATAGACACCCGTGCTGATCGCCGGGAAAGCGATGCGCGTCAGCCCGCGCTCAGCAGCGACAGTCAGCGAGTTGTGATAGCACAACCTCAGGATCTCGTCGGCAACAGCTCCGTTCCCGTGCCAGACAGGCCCCACGGTATGGATCACGTGCTGCGCCACAAGTCGGTATCCAGCGGTGAGCTTGGCTTCGCCGGGTTCGCAGCCTCCCAGGGTGGCACACTCAGCGGCCAGTTCAGGGCCCGCGGCGCGGTGAATGGCGCCATCGACTCCCCCACCCCCCAGGAGCGTGGCGTTGGCCGCGTTGACGATGGCGTCCACCTGAAGACGCGTTATGTCACCCTGTAACACGCGCACGCGCTCGCGCGCGACGCGCGCAAGCCGGGTTACCCAGCCGTATGCCCGCTCTCCATTCGCTTGGAACAGGTTGCTGGCCACAACGGCTGCACGATTGGCCACGTATTCATGCGCTATCCGCAGTACGTTGGCAAAGCTCGTCGCGAGTTCACACACCGGCCAGTTGCTGCCGAACACCACGCGCCCATCGCCAAAGGCGTCCCATACAACATCCAGCACGGGTGCATAAAAGCCGGTATCCGCAGGCGCAGGTCGCTCCACAGCGCTCTCCGCGACGCCAGAGACCTTGCAGTAGACGTTGCAGTGCCGCGCCGCCCGTCTGATCCCCTCAGCCCAGACGCGATCGGGCTCTTTGCCATCGGTCCGCGGGTGCGCGAGATGACACAACACCATCGACAGATCGGGAAATCGGGCAGCAAGCCGCTCGAAAGCGTCCCAGTCGCCGTGGACCATCACATCGAGCGTCAGTCCAAGGTCGGCCAAGAGAGCCAGATCGCGCATGTACGCATCTTCATCCCCCAGAGCGGGGTCTGGGCAGGGTCGACGAATCCCGCGAAACAACGAGTTACTGGCAAGGCGCGTCAGCTCATCGCGGAATCCGACCGTTCCCGGGACAAGGTTCCCGATCTCCCCTGTCATATACGGATCGGCTGCGACCCTGTCGAGCACCCAGTGGTTGTCATCCGTCCACGGGCTCGCCTCAACCACCAGCCCGCCATGCACGCCCTCCGGCACGGCCAGAGCCCGGTAGTGCTCGGGCAAAACCGTGCGATAGAGCAGCCGGTCCTTGGCGGGTGGCCATGGGACCCCCTGCGGTCGAAACGGATCATAAATGTGAATATGTGCGTCGATCAACATCGCCCACTCCAAGCGGTGCATGCGGCTAAGAGCAGCCTCCCAGGCCATTGCGCGAAGCGTGCCGTGAGCCAGCACTGATAGCGCTGACAGCAACCTGCAGCCCCTCGAGCACATTATAGCCTATTCTTTCAGGAACGGGTATGCCACGTGCAGAGGGCTTCTGTCGCCATCAGCTGACCGACGGTCTACTCAATGCTAATCTGCGGGCATGAGCAGACACATACTGATCGTAGACGATGACGCGTTGATGCGGCGCAGCCTTGCGTACAACCTCGAGCAGGCAGGATTTCGCGTGAGTACAGCCGCCAATGCGACAGATGCGCTCGAGCTGCTCAGGCAAGCTATGCATCGCGCAGAACCGGCCGACCTCGTTCTCATCGACGTCGGGCTGCCCGATACGGACGGTCTCGAAGCCCTCCGCAAAACCCGGCAACTGCGGTCGATGCCGGTCATCTCTGTCACAGCACGGCGTCGCGAGCTCGATCAGATCGTTGGCCTCGAAGCCGGCGCCGATGACTATGTCTCCAAACCCTTCGACATTGACGTTCTGTTGTCGCGCATCAAGGCCGTCTTGCGTCGCACGACGCCCGACCCTTCGCCCGCACACCGCGCCCCACTCGTTTGGCTTCGGCCTCACCTACCTGCTGGAGACTCAAGTCCTGCTGGCCGAGTACTCGAGCGAGCTGGAACGACAGCCCAGCCTGGTGTGAGCCTTGGCAACAAACTACCCCACCGTCTGGCTGGACCCCAATACGTCGCGCGAGTTCATCGCAGCAGTCGGGCAGCACCTCTCCGCTCGGATCTCGCCCTATGCGCTCGACGGGACCCTGATAGCGACGAGCGACCCCGATGCCCAAGCCGCCATCGGTCAGCAACAGACCATTCAGGGCATCGACCAGGTCATCGCGGTCCTCGCCGCAGGCCTTGCGGTCGGTCTCGCCGGCGGATGGTTGTTGGCTCTCGACCTCGAACGTCCCCTCCGTCGCTCGCCCCAGGCCATTTCCAGCATGGCCCAAGGCGGGCCACTGGTGAAGTTGCCTGAACAGGGACCGCGCGAGATCCGTGTGCTGGTGCGCGCATTCAACACGCTCACCAAGCTGACGGCCCTCGCTGGGCGCCTGGCCCCAGGTAGCCCTGGAAAAGGGACTAGACTGGCACATCGATATGCCTGACGACCTCCCATCGGCAACGATCGACCGCGACCGTCCAGCCCAAGCACTCGGCAATCTCTTGAGCAACGCCACCAAGTACACGCCGCGTGGAGGCACGGTCAGCGTTCGCGCGGGCGCGGACGCTGACGAGCTCTGGATTGAGGTGAGCGACACCGGCATCGGCTTTGCAGTGCCCAGCGCCATTGTCATCAAAGTCGTCCCAGAACTGATCGACCGGGGCGCGTATCAGTCTGCGTGGTTGGGCATCAGCGGCTTGACCCTCACCTCCGAACTGGCAGAGGCGATGCATCTGGATCCTGATACGCGTGGAGCACTTGTTAGCGGGGTCGCGCAAGGTGGTCCCGCCGACGCTGCCGGACTGCGGGGCGGAAACACAGTCATCGCTGTAAGCGGGGTAGACATCGCCATCGGCGGGGACGTGATCGTCGCCATCGATGATACCGAGATCACCGACTTTGCTGGTTTGGCAACCTACCTCGCGCGCTACACTCCGCCTGGCCAGAAGGTGACGGTCACGGTCCTCCGCGACGCCAGGACCGTGGATATTGAGATCACCGTCGGGTCGCGGCCCTCCCAGCCACCGTCATCCGCTCTTCAGATCGAAGGCTGACTATAGGAGGGACGAGCACTGTGCCGCCTGTTGTACCTATTCGCTAAGCCATCCTTCCGACCCTCCTCCTCGGTAGACAGCGAGCGGCGCCGTGAAGCGCCGCTCGCTGTCTACACATCTGCACTTGTCGTCCAGTCGGCATCAATCGTGGCTGCTGGCGTCCCAGCAATGTGTGCACAAGCTGGTACGCGGCAGGCCAATCGCCGCGATCATATCATCCATCATCTGATAACGCAGGCTCGTCAGCCGCAGTCGCCCCCGAACGCGCTCCACCATCTCCTCGTACTTGGTTCCCTGCTGCCGATAGTCGGACGGATCCGCTTCGTCCGTGCCCTCAATTTCGCGAATGGCACGCCGCGCCGCCAACGCCATTGCAGTGCGTGTGCGCGAAAAGTTCAGGAACTCGCACGGGTAGAGCAGCGGCGGACAGGCGGGTCGCATGTGAACCTCGCGCGCCCCGGATGCGTAGAGCCGTTGCACAGTATCTTGCAGCTGCGTGCCCCTCACGATCGAGTCTTCGCAGAATAGCAGGCGCCGCCCCTGAATAAGGTCCTTGATCGGCACAAGCTTCATCTCGGCAATGAGGTCGCGGGAGAGTTGCTCTTCGGGCATGAAACTGCGCGCCCAGGTCGCGTTGTACTTGACAAAGGGCCGCTGGTATGGCACCCGAGCCTGGACGGCGTAGCCGATACCGTGCCCCGTCCCCGAGTCCGGCACACCGGCTACTGAATCTACCCCACCAAACCCCAATTCCTGATCCCGACGCGCGCAGGCAGCTCCGCAGCGGTTTCGCACAACCTCCACGCCGATATCCTCGTAGCGCGATGCTGGAAAACCATAGTAGATCCACAGGAACGCGCAGACCTGCATCTCAGACCGCGGCGGCGACAGCTGCTCAATACCGTCCTCTGTAATGCGCACAATCTCGCCCGGACCCAAGTAACGCACCGGCTCGAAATCGGTATTCGGGAAGGCGGTCGTCTCAGACGCGATCGCCAAGCTGCCGTCCTTCTGCCCGATCACGAGAGGCGTGCGTCCCAACCGGTCGCGCGCGGCATAGATGCCGTGCTCACTCAACAGGAGCACAGAGCAGGACCCCTTGATGCTGTCGATCGCGTGACGCAATCCCTCCTCCAGTGTGTCGCCCTGGTTGATCAGGTAAGAGACTACATCCGTGGGGTTGACCCCACCACGGCTCATGCTGGAAAAATGCGCCTTGTGCGCAAAGGCTCGCTCAACCAACTGGTCGATATTGTTGATCCGTGCGACTGTAACGATCCCGTACCGTCCCAGCGGAGTCTGCTGAAAGAGCGGCTGAGGCTCATAGTCGCTGATCACGCCGATCCCCTGCGTGCCGTGCATGCGCGTGATGTCGTCCTCAAACGCCGACCGGAACTGCGTGTTGCGGATAGAGTGAATCTCGCGGTCAAAGCCCTGCTCGTTGCGCAGGATGATGCCGCCGTATTCTGTACCCAAGTGGGAATGATAGTCCGTGCCGAAGAACAGCTCTGACGCGCAGTCCTGGCGCGAGACCACGCCAAACATGCCACCCATCTACTCGTTCCTTTCAAGCTTGTGCCCGAAGCATCTCGTACGCTGACCACGTTGTCGTATCGCGAGGCCACGCCGCCGTGGAGGAGGTGCCTGGCCCGCCCTAGTCGAAGAATCCCAAGTCGTCGTCCGAAAGCCTGCGTCGAGCAGCCGTCACGTTAAAGCCAACCCCGAGGCCGGGCCGGTCCCACACGTCGATCATGCTGTTCTTCACAATCGGGTCAGGCAGCCAGTCGACGATGTCGTACCACCACTCAGGTCGCGTCGTGGGATATTCAAAGGCGATATAGTTGTGCGGCAAGGTGGCACACACCTGCACAAGCGCCGCCAGCCCGATCAGGCCATCGCCGATGCCGTGCGGCGCCATCAGGATGCCGTGAAGGTCGGCGTACTCGGCAACCCACTTGAGTTCGGCGATGCCGCCTACGTCTGCCGGGTCGGGCCCCACGACGCGCACCGCCTGCTTGTCGAACAGCGCCTTGAAATTCTGCCGCAGATAGATCTGCTCGCCCGTGTGGATAGGCGTCGTGGTGCTGTGGGTCACCTCGCTGTAGAGCTCCGCCAGCACGTAGGGGGTGTAGTCGCCCGTGATCAGGTCCTCCAACCAGGTGAGGTTCAACCCTTCCACCGCCCGTGCAAAACGGATCGCGTCGGGCACCGTCCAGCCTGGACCGCAGTCCAGCGCCAGCCCCACCTCGTCGCCCAGCACATCCTTCATCGCCTGCACGCAGGCGATCACATGCTTCAGGCCGCGCTCCGTCAGCAGGCCGCGGTTCGGGTACAGACTCGTCGCGCGCGTCTCGGCATAGGTAAAGTCCGGCACCACGGTGGGCATGGCGCTGTGGAAGCCGATGCCCTGTTTGATGATGCTGAAACCCTCCGGCGCAGCCTTCATCTTGGCCATGTTCTCGGCATAGCCCTGCGGCGAATAGTCCGCCATGTCAAAGCGGACGCCGCCGTTGTAGACCCTCACCCGATCGCGCACCTTACCGCCCAGCAGCTTGTACACCGGCAGATTGGCCGCTTTTCCGGCGATATCCCACAGCGCCATCTCGATCGCGCTGACTGCCGCCCCCCAAGGCTTGAAGGCGCCCGCGCGCCGAATGCGCAACATCACGCGCTCGACGTCCGTGGGATCCTCCCCGACGACGTAGGGCTTGTAGAAGAGCACGTGTGGCTTGAGGTAGGGCTTGGGGAACTCGGCTTGGCCGTATCCGCTGATGCCCTCGTCGGTCACGATTCGCACCACCGGGTGCTGGCCAATCACGGCACACTTCAGATCAGTAATCTTCACTTTCTTCTCCAACTGCTATGAACGTAGCGCGCGGCTAGCGGCCGCGACAGACCGCACCATTGTGCACCGAACGCAGTCCGAGTCAAGTCAACAGACGCACCGCGCGCTTGTCCTGGCGTGCAACCCCACCAAACCCTGGCATCACCGACCGAAACGCAGGCGGCTCCCCTGCTGAGAGCCGCCTGTAGCGCGCAGACATGCGCCGCACACTAGGCCACAAAGTGCTTGAAGGTCGGGAGATACGGCCGGTTCACCTCAAGCATCTCGTTCACCATCTGGCGGATCTCTGCCAGCGACAGCACGGCGGCGCTCAACGGGTCATAGGCGATCGATTGGAAGACCAGCATCGGGTCGCCACTCAGGCAAGCTTCCACCGCCATTTCCTCGACGGCCACACTGACATTTACCAGGGCCGCGCACTGAGCAGGCAGCGCGCCCACATGCACCGGGTTGAACCCGCGCTTGTCAGCATACACCGGAACCTCCACACACACGTCTGGCGGCAGGTTCGTGATCAGGCCGGTGTTAGGCACGTTGCCGTTGAAGCGGAAGGGTTCGCCCCCTGCATAGGCGTTCACGATGTGCGTAGCGTACTCGTGCCCGCGCTTCAGGTCCAGCGGCTTGAGATCATCGAGCCACTTCTGAATCTCGTCGCGCCAGTCGCGCTCGCGCGCGAGGTAGGCATCCAAGACATAGCCGTACACGCCGGGGTTCCAGCCGGTGCCGTGCGTGCAGTACTTTTCGATCAAGTCGGGGCGCTTGCGGAACCACCAACTATACTCCGAGTTGTGGCCGCTGGACTCTGTCACATAATACCCGAGGTGGATGAACATCTCGTTGCGCACGATCTCTTCGTTGTAGATCTCTGGCCGCTTGACCGCCTCGCGCAGCAGCGGATAGGCGTCCTCGCCGTTCCACTTGTACTCGACATAGAACGACTGATGGTTGATTCCCGCGCTCACATATGTGATCTCGTCGTACGGCGCGTCGATCCACTTGGCCAGCATCATGGCGGTGCCCTGCACGCTATGGCACAGTCCGCTCACCTGAATGCCGGTTTCGCGTTGCATCGCACGGCACAGCATCGCCATCGGGTTAGTGTAGTTCAGCAAAATGGCGTTCGGGCAGTAGCGCTCCATATCGCGACAAATATCCAGCATCACCGGAATCGTGCGTAGCGCGCGAAAAACGCCCGATACACTGCGCGTGTCGCCGATGTTGGTGTCGATCCCGTAGCGCTTGGGGATCTCGATGTCGGTGCGAAACACCTGCACACCGCCCGCCAAGATCGTGCAGATGACGGCGTTAGCGCCCTTGAGCGCTTCGGCCCGGTCCATCGTAGCCTCAACCTTGGCCGGGTAATTCCCCTCGGCCACGATGCGGTCCACAGCCCGCTTGATATACTCGAGCTTTTCGGCATCGATGTCCATCAAGCTGATCGTGGCGTTCTCCAACAGGGGAAACGTCAACAGATCCTTGACCAGTGTGCGCGTGAACCCAAAGCTCCCTGCCCCGATGAAAGCAACCTTGAACATCGCCCCATCTCCTTTATGTCGAGTTGTGCGCGAGATGCCAACACAGACACCCCAAGTACCCTCTCGTCTCCAAACGGCCATCGTGCACTCGCGCGCAAGCGCGCCAGCGCGTGATCACTTGCTCAGCCCATAGTCCATCAACTGGTTGCTCCCCTGCAAGATGTACCCTTGGTGGCCCAGATCGTCTGCATCCCGCATGATCCCCTTAACGATCTCGCGGGGCCAGTCGTGTGGCTCTCCCCCCCCCCTGGCTAATCGGGTAACTCGGCAAATCGTCCGGCAGGTACAGGCGCGCCTTGGCCATGTCCAGACGCAGCATCGCGCGTAGCGGGTTGTGCCGCCATTCGCAGTCGTCCTCTCCGCGCCAGTCGGGCGTAAGCGGGCGCCCCCCAAAGCCGAAATCGGCAATCGTGTCCGGCATGTCCAGCGCATCATAGCCCGCCAGACGACAGGCGATGCGCAGTGCATCACTCTCGCAGATCTCTGGCTGCCGCGCCATCAACCACTGCCCCCACACGACCATCGTTTCCATCGGAAACAGATCGACGTGCGACAGCAGCGGGCTGGCGAAATCGGAGAACTCTCCAAACCGTCTGTGGTTGTGCCCCGCAAGCACCGACAGCGAAGCCGGATAGGTGTCGGTGCCAAAGACGAACGCAGGACCGGCCGACCGGTGAACGGCGTCGCGCAGCGAGGCCATATTGTGCTCCATCAACCGGCAGCGCAGTTCGAACCATTGCAGCACCCCTGGCCGCAAGCCGAGGAACTGCAGCAGATCCATCGGCCCCAAGCTATGCCCCGCTACCTCCACCAGATGCTTCGGGTTCGCGCGGCGAACGCGCACAACTGCATCGCGCAGGTCGGCAATCATCTGCCCCATGTCGTGGCCATGCTGAGCCGCCGTGCGCGCGCAGCGCGCGCACGCGCACAAACCCAAGCCGCGCGAACGGCTCGTCATGATGTAGCGCGCGTGCGTTATGTCCAGTCCATCAACCCCGTAGTCCGTGGCCAAGTGCGTGTACAGGGACTCGAACCAGTTAAGCGTAGCGCCCTCGCTCGGGCAGTACATCAGCACGTTGAAATCGTCCACCGTCCAGCCGCCGCTGAGCAACCACACGCGCACCCCAGCCTTGCGCGCCACTGCGATCGCGGCTCGCAACTCGGCATCACTCCCCTGTTCAGCGACGTTGGGGCCGATGCAGAGAGTTTGGGTGTCCAGCACGCCGGGGCGCGGCGTTCCGTAACTTGGCAACTCATCCACGTGCCGACACAGCAGCTCATGCAGTCGCTCCTCGGACACTGGGTGGGTACCGAAAGGACTCTGCGCCCGCACTGTACCCGGTATTTCTCCCGAGAAGCCCAGGATCACGAGGTTCAGCCCGAGGCGATCGCGCAGCGCCTCAAGATAGCCCGGGTTGCGCAGCACGTCCTTGGCGCCCAGGTAGATGCCGATCACCTTATCAGCCATGTCCATCGCGTCCTCCAGTCGGCTGCAATGCGCGCAATGCCAGACGCCGCCGGATCGCATCGGCGCCATAGATGCTGAACGAGTTAATCAGCATCCCGCCATCTACGCCGATGCGCTGGCCGGTGACATACG
Source organism: Anaerolineales bacterium UBA6128 (assembly GCA_002423325.1). GTDB lineage: Bacteria > Chloroflexota > Anaerolineae > UBA1429 > UBA1429 > UBA6128. Next base: position 28,370 of record DIVQ01000083.1, read on the forward strand.
AGGCCGCATCCGATGCCAGAAAAAGGGCAACCTCAGCGATCTCGGTGGGCAGGCCGTTGCGCCCCAACAGCGTATGCTGGTTGGCGTGCGGCGGCGCCTCGTCGGGATCGCGCGATTGAATCGGGCCCGGCGCGATGGTATTCGCCCGAATGCCAAAGGGCGCCAGGTCCACCGCAAGTACGCGTGTCAGCATCTCCAGCCCCCCTTTTGCCGCCGCGTAGGCCCCGCACTCGGCCTGAGGTACCAGGCCGTTGCTGGATGAGATGTTAATGATGCTGCCCGACCCAGCGCGTACCATCTCGCGTGCAGCCAGCTGAGAGCAGATAAACGCACCCGTCAGATTAACGGCCAGCGTACGATCCCACTCCCCCTGCGACATATCGAGCAGGTGCCCATTTCCGCCCGTCTTGGCGGCGTTGTTCACAAGGATGTGCAAGCCCCCGAACTGCTGCACGGTGGCCGCTATCACACGCGCAACCTCCGCCCGCTCCGAGATGTCGGCCCGCACGAACAGCGCCCGGCCGCCACTGGCCCCTATCTCGTGCGCCGTGGCCTCGCCAACCTCGGCATCGCGTTGCGTCAGGGCTACACATGCCCCTGCCTGTGCGAACCGACGCGCGATCGCGCGGCCGATGCCCTGCCCTCCGCCGGTCAC
>DIVQ01000106.1 GCA_002423325.1 Anaerolineales bacterium UBA6128
TAGTGGAAAACGCTCAACACGGCGAGGGTCGCGAGCAGCAACAGCACGGCATCCAGGACGTAGGTCCAGCGCGAAACGGCGTCGGTCTGGCCCACGGGTGAGAGCGAGACGATGGCGGCGCGCATCTGCGGGACCAGGGTGCCGGTGAGCGCCCCGCCGACGGCCAGCGCAGCGCCGACGCCAAACAGCACGCCCAGCGGCAGGTTGCCCAGCACCGCGATTCGGCGTGCCCCGCGCGTCAGCAGCAGCAGGCCCAGCGCGAAAAAGACGGCGTAGGGCCAGTTGGTCTGCGGCTCGGCGATCAGCATCTGCAGGCGCGGCCAGAGGATCTGGCTCCAGGCCAGGGCGCCGGCGTAGCCGGCGGCCATGCCCACAAAGAGGTACTCTGCGATGCGAAAGACCACGTTGTTGCCCAGAATGTAGCTGAGCACTGCCAGGGTCAGCAGGGCCGCCACCCAGATGCCGAGCACATCGGCAGTGCCGGGGGGCAGTTGACCCAACAGGTTCGAGATGGCCTCTGACATGACGCCTCCCATGCGAGGTCGCAGACTATGAGCGCTCGGTGCGCTTGCGCGCTACCCAGGCGATGTTGGTGACGATGGCGACCAGCACAAGCACGCCCCAATAGGCCACATAGGCGTCGCCCTGGGCCAGTTTCCAGGCCGAGCCGAGACTGGCGGCACTGTATTCAGCGCCCTGGCTGGCGCCGCCGAGCAGCGCTGTAAGCTGGCCAGAGCTGAGATAGGGCTGCAGGAGCGGCTTGACGCGGGCCGAGACGAGCGCATAGATGGGTCGCTGGGTGCGGCTATGTACTTGCTCGATCCAACGACGTACGACCTGGCTGTCATCGGCGAGCACGATGATGGCATCGAACTCGGCGAGCGTGGCGAGGCCCTCGGTGGCGGCCAACTGGCTCAGGGGCACGTGCTTTACATAGTCTTGCTTGAAGGCAGCGTCGATGCTGCCGGAGAGCGTGCGCAGTGCGGCCTCATTGCCCGCCAGGTAGCCCACCAGAGCGTGACGCTCGCCGTAGGTCTGATAGGCGGCGGTCTCCTCAGAGACGACGCCAAAGGCGCGCTGCGCCAGGCCCATGCCCGTGGGTCGGGTGCTCATCACCACCAGGTTGACCTCGCGCTCGGCCAACTGGCGCAGCAGTGTGTGCGTCAGCGGGTCGAGCTCGCCGGCGTAGGCCGGGTCATAGTCGACGGAGACGAGCAGGTGGGCGCCCGCGGGCAGCGCATTGAGCGAGGTCGCCAGAGCGCTCGCCTCGGCGCCCGGCAGCATCGCCTGGCTGGTAAAGAGCTGCCCACCGGTGAGGAGTGGCGTGAGCGCCGCCAGCAACACGAGCAAGTAGAGCAGCGCGCGCCCGATGGCGGGCAGAAGGCGCTGCTGGCGCTGCAGCACGACGTGTCTCGATTCGTTGAGCGAGGCCGGCTCGGCGGAGATGCGCGCAAAGAGCTCGGCGTCGTACTGCTCGGTCTCGCCGGGGCGCCCAAAGGTGGGCGGGTGGGCGCGGTGCGGCAGCGCGACGGCGGCCTCCAGCGGAAGCAGGTCTTGCGTCTGCGCGAGATCGCCGATCAGGCTGTCGGGCAGCGACGCGGCCAGGTCGGTGAGGGGGTCCTCAGAGGCGTGCGCCGCGGCGGGCACAGTGGCCGCGTCCGGCTCGTCCGCAGCGACCGCCGCGGGCTCGACGGAATCGTCGGCGGCGGGCTGTTCGCCCTCGTCGTCGGCGTGCGTTTGTTCCTCGGTCGGTTCAGCCGCATCAGCGGCGGCGTTCTCGGGCGTCTGCTCGGACGTTATGCCTGCTTGCGGTTGCGCCAGCGCGTCGGGGGCGATCAGCAGGTCGGCAGGCAGCGGCTCGGTGGGCACGAAGGGTGCGATCGTTTCGTCCTGCGCGGCCTTGAGCGCGGCGCCGCCGGGTTTTAGCTCGGCCAGGCAGCGATGGCAAAAGGTGTTCTGAGCGGGACTGAGCGCGCCACAGGCCGGGCATAGGCGGTACAGAAAGCCCTCGAGGGAGCCCCCGCAGTTCGAGCAGACCTCGACGTCATCGGGGATATGGTGTTGGCAGTTGGGACAGACGATCATGGTGGCGCACTCCCGTCTAGGCGTAGGGATGATCGACGGCCAGCAAGATGCGCAGCGCGGTGGCGACAGTGCCCAGCGCGGCGCCCAACAGGATGCCTCGCATGCCGGCGGTGACCGGCACGGCTATCAGCCAGTCTCGCGCCATGGGCACGTAGGGCGAGATCGCCGCGGCCAGCGGCAGTTGGGCCATGAACAGGAACAGGCTGCTGATCATCAGCACCCAGGCGTGCACATTGCGCAGTTTAAAGGCGCGGTAGACGGCGCTGATGGCGAAAAAGGCCAGCAGCGCGGCCATGGTCGACTGGAGCGGGTAGTACACATAGTCGAACAGCCAGGTCAGCGTGGCGGATCCGGGCAACAGCACCCCCACGGCCAACGTGCCGAGCAAGGCGATGAGCAGGATCAGCGATAGCCCGGGCTGCGATCCGCGCTTGAGTTTGCGGGCGTGCGTGCTGAGCAGCACGAGTAGCCCGAGCAGCAGCGCAAAGGCCGCCAAAATGGTGACCCCCTCCACGAGGATGGCGCCGATGCGGTCAACCAGCGGGTGGGCGACGAAAAAGTCGACCAGCATCGTCAGGCCGCACAGGACCGCCACACCGATGGGTACGATTCTCTTCATAGCTCAGCTCCAGTAACCGAGCGATGTCATGATGACGCCGACGACGATCGCCAGCATGATTACGAGACGCAAGATATCCTGAGCCGCCAGGCTGCCGAGGTGGCTGGGGCGGTGCAGGTAGGCGCCGGCGGCGTAGACATCCTCGCCGATGACCGCCTCGTCCAGCGAGGCCGCCATCAGAGCGGCCGCCGATGGGTCGCTGGTGCCGCCCATGCGCGTGGTGGCCTGGTCGGCCAACGCCTCGCTGAGCCACAGACCCTCGGCGCCGAACTCGCCCAAGGCGATGAGCGCCAGATGGTTGTCGGCGCCAAAGGTGCCGGCCGCGCCGGCGGCGTAGGCCAGCGGATCGGGGCCGTAAAAGGTGCACTCGCGCCCGGCATAGTTCTCGGGGTAGCCCGATTCCTGGCGTGCGTTCTGCAGCACGCCCTGGGCGGCGGCCATCAGGGTGGCATCGCCCGAGACGCCGTGGATGGGCTGGGCGCAGGTGGCGGCGTGTCGCGCCACATAATCGAACACCGTCAGAGCCATGGCTGCCTCGGGAGTGGCCTCGCTGCCGATCTGGCCCGAGCCCAAACTCACCTGCAGCGGGCTGCCGCTCTCGGTGGCGTGGCTGGCCAACTGGCGGATGCGGCTGTACAGCGGGATGGGGCGCAGGCCAAAGCGGTAGCCGGCCTTGCCGCGCGCCGTAAAGACGACAAAGAGAGGCAAAAAGACCAGCAGAATCGCCAGGGCGGTGAGGTCGACGCTGGCGGACAGGATCGAATCGATGAGGGCAGAAAGCGGTTCCATGCGCCTCCTTGTGGTGCGCTCACTCGGCCGTTGTGGCTGGGTGCGACTCGATGGCGGCCAGCAGCTCATCGACCGCCTGGCGATCCTCTAACAGCGCCGCGTACGCGGTCAGGCGCGTGGGCGACGCCGCGCTAAAGAGCGGTCCGAACATCAGCACAAGCTGACTGCCCACAAAACCCAACGGCTTGACGAGCTCCAGGAACAGCGTGGCGTGCGCCGCCAGGCCGCGCTTGCGGATGTCTGCGGCAAGCGTCGCGATCAGCGTGTGTCGGCCATCGGCTTGAGTCATCTCCGCGAATCTACCTTTGCAGTATATCACACTGGCACGCGCGTTCAAGCCGCCGAGGGATCGTCGGTGGCGGGTTGGCGGGCGCGACGCACGAACAGGATCAGGGCGTAAAGCACGCGCCGCAACCGGTTGATGAGGCCGCGGTCGCGCGCTTCGGTGGCGGCGATGGCCTCGGTCGCCACGTCACGCGTGGACTGTCCAAAGAGCAGGACGCCCTCTTCGCGGCACAATTCGGAAAGGGCGGCGCACGAGGCGCGATCCCCGATCTGCCCCAGACTGCGTGCCGCGTACCAGCGCAGTTCTGCGTCCGAGGAGCGCGTGGTGCGCTCGAGGACGGCGCGTGCGCGGGCCGAGCGGATGTGCCCGAGGGCGCTGGCGGCCGCCGAGCGCACCAGCGGCTGAGGGTCGGACAGCGCGTTTTCGAGCGGCCCCACGGCCGCGTTGGCGCGCAGGTTGCCCAGGGCATCGGCGGCTGAGCGTCGCACCCACACCGATGGGTCTGCAAGCGCGGCGGTCAAGCTCTCCAGCGAACCCGGGTCGCCGATGTGACCCAGGGCGCGTACGACACTTGCACGCACCTGATAGTCGGCGTCCTGCAGCGCCGACTCGAGCAGGTTTACAGCGGCCTCGTGATCCCACAGGCCGAGGGCGTCGGCGGTAGCGGTGCGCAGCAGCGCATCGGGCGAGCTCAGGCCGGCAGCCATCCGGGCCAGCAATTCGGTAAAGCCATAGTCGGGGCTGGCGGCGATGGGGCTGACGGAGGCGCGCAGAGCATGTTTGCGGAGCCGAGAGGCCGTCTGCGCGAGGGCTTCGCCGGCCTGCCAGCGCATCGCCGGGTCCGGGTCGCCGAGCAGCGCCAGGAGTTGGTCGACAGAGGCGCGGTCAACAAGACCGGCGAGCGACGCTGGCTCATCCCAGCGGGTCAGGTCGTTTGCAGAGTGTGCAGGATCGGTGGCGGGGACGCCATCCGGGTTTGCAGCGGTCACGTGTTGCCTCAGACAAAAGATGCAGGGCAGCGACGCGTGGCAGATTGGGATCAAGGTTGACGCGTCTGCTGGGGGTGCAGCGGGGCGAGTATACCACGGCTGAGGGGACGCTGCAAGCCAAACGGAGTGCGGCGCGCCAGATGTGACAAGCGGGGCGAACACAAGGTTCGCCTTTACTTGAGCATGCCCAGGGGCTCGGGCTGGAGCAGAGGGTCGCGTCAGCGCCAGGTAAAGCGTCGCAAGGCGCTTTCAGGGCTTACGGCGTCGTAGCGCTGTGATCGGTAGCGTTGGCGCACGACGACTACCTGCCACATGAACTGCGCGCAACCCTCAGGGCCAGGGTACAGCTCGGGGGGTAGACGCCAGGAGGCGGTCCGCGTCATCTGGCTGGTTACGCGGGTGAATTCGGGACCGTACCAGAGCCGGACCAGGTACCACTCGTCCTCGTCGAGGATTCCGACCGAGGTCCAGTTGAGCAGAGGCGTGTCCTGCTCGGTGTAGGACGCCGTGTCGGGCGGCGCCAGCAGCAGTGGTTGCCCATAGTCGCGCACGGCCAGAGGCGTTGCGGTCGGCGGCAGATCGATCGTGGCGGTCGGCAGAGGCGTGGGCGTCAGCGTGGGCGTGGGCGTGGGCGTCTCGCTGGGCACTGCGCTGGGCGTCGGGCTATAGTCGGGCGTTGCCACCGTGCGGGGGATGGTGAGCTCCTGACCGATGCTGAGGATCGACTCGGTGGTGATGCCGTTGGCGCGCGCGATCTCTTCAGCAGAGACGTCATAGAGCAGCGCGAGGATGCCCAGGTGCTCGCCCGCCGCCACCGTATGCGTGATCGGCAGGACCTCGGTGGGCGTGGCGGTTGGTCGCGGCTGGGTGGGCTGCGCAGTGGCATCCAACGCGGCGTCTTCGATGATCAGGCGCTGGCCTATGCTCAATATGGCGTCGGCGTCCAGGTCATTGGCACGCAAGATCTGCTCGACGGTGACGTCATACAGTGCGGCGATGCGTAGCAGGGTCTCGTCTTCCGCGACGATATGCTCGACGCGGCCGATGCCGGGCGTTGCCGTGGGGCTGAGCGTCAGCGTGGGCGTCTCGGGGAGCGCCGGCACCACCAGCTCCTGGCCCACCACCAACTGCGTGTTGGGCGTCAGCCCGTTTATCTGTCGCAGCTCTTGCTCGGTGATGCCGTGCCGGCGCGCGATACTGGGGGCGGAATCGCCGCTCGCCACGACGTACAGCTCGTAGGCCGGCGTCGGCGAGGGGGTGACGGTGTCGGTCGCGGTGGCTGTGACGCTGGGCGTTACGCTGAGAGTAGGCGACGGTGTGGGCGACGGCGTGCGAGTCGGTCGCGGCGTGCTGTTCGGCGTGGCCGAGGGGGAAGCAGTCTGCGTCGGGAGCGGCAGCACGCTGCTGACGAGGTCGGGCTGTCGCTGCAGCAGGAGCGCGGCGACAGCCAGGGCCGCCAGCGCCAAAAGGGCGAGCGCGAGGCTGAGCGGGTTGACACGCCGCGGTACGCTCCCGGTGCGTCGCGCGTCACAGATCGGGCAGCGCTCCTGATCGGGAGCCATGCGCGCCCCACACGACGGACACTGCTCTGACTGGCACCACTGTGTCAGGTCGGCGCCACAGGCAGCGCACAACGTGGCGTCGCTGGGCACGCGCGAGCCGCACGCCGGGCATCGGTTGGAGGCAAGGGAGCGTCTGTGCATAGGCAACTCGGTCTAGCTCTGCTCCCCGCCCGCGAGGCCAATCTCAGCAGCGACCGGCACGAGCGCGGCGATGACGTTGGCGATATGCTCGTCCAGCGGGATGCCGATCTCCTCGGCGCCCAGCTCCATGTCTTCGCGGCTGACGGCGCGCGCAAAGGCCTTGTCCTTCCACTTTTTGCGCACAGACTTGCCGTTCAGGTCCAGGATGCTCTTGCTGGGACGGACCAGCGCGCAGGCGGAAACAAAGCCGGTCAGTTCGTCAACGGCAAAGAGGCACTTGGCCATCATCGTGTCGCGTGGCGCGCCAGTGTGCTGCCCATGGGCCGCAACGGCGGCGATGATGTCCTCGGGCCAGTTGAGGCTGCGCAGAATGCGCACGCCGGTCATGGGATGCTCTTCGGGGGTCGGGTGCTGCTCAAAATCAAAGTCGTGGATCAGGCCGGTGACGCCCCACAGCTCGGGGTCTTGGCCAAAGTGCTGGGCGTACCAGCGCATGGCCGCCTCGACCGCCAGCGCGTGGCGCAGCAGGCTGGGTGAATGGGTGTATTCGTCAAGCAGTTGCCAGGTTTCCTCACGATTGGGCACGATCATTCTCTCCTCTTCAGACTCTGACGGGCAGGGGATGCGTTCCCTCACCCAGGCACGCGTACGTGCCTCCCCCTCTCCCGCCGGGAGAGGGATCAAACGTCGGGCGCCTGCAGCAGCGCACCAACGTGGCGAGATTCGGCGCGGCTGTGCGCAGCGCCGCGTGGATGGCGCTCGCGCCAGTCACGACTCCAGGGCGCGGCGTTGCGCCGCCATCAGTTGCTCGATGCCGCGCTGCGCCAGCATCAGAAAGCGGCTCAGTTCGGCGCCCGAGAAGGGCTTGCCCTCGGCGGTGCCCTGAATCTCGATGTAGCGCCCCGCCGCGTTCATCACGACGTTGAAATCGACCTCGGCGCGGCTGTCCTCTTCGTAGCACAGGTCCAGCATGGCCTGACCACTGATCAGGCCAACACTGACAGCGGCGACCGACGACGTCAGGACGCGCGCGTCCACCGAGCCGTTCTGGATGAGATTGCGCAGCGCCAAGGCCAGCGCCACATAGCCGCCGGTCACCGAGGCCGTGCGCGTGCCGCCATCGGCCTGCAGGACATCGCAGTCGATGATGACCATGCGCTCGCCGAGCGCCGTAAGGTCCACGGCGGCGCGCAGGCAGCGCCCGACCAGGCGCTGGATCTCTTGCGTGCGGCCCGAGGGGCCTTTGGTCTCGCGCGGGGTGCGCGAAAGGGTGGCGCGCGGGAGCATGGCGTACTCGCCGGTCACCCAGCCGCGCCCCTGGCCCATCAGCCAGCCCGGCACGTTGGCCTCGATGGTGGCGGCGCACAGCACGCGCGTCTTGCCGCAGGTGATCAGCGCCGAGCCATCGGCATAGTCCAGGTAGCCGGGCGTGATCGTGACGGGACGCAGTTCATCGAGCGCTCGGCCGTCGTTGCGCATATCGGCTCCTTCAGCAGCGGGCACGAAAGATCACAGCAGGCGCAGGCCCTCGGCGCGCCCGGCGGAAAAGGCCCGGTCGTTCAGCGCGACATAACGGGCCGGAACGCGGCTGGCGATCACCTCTCGCCAGACCGACTCGGGGGCATCCAGAAAAACGGACAACACTCCCAGCATCAGCACATTGTTGACGCGCACCTGGCCCAGCGCCTGGGCCAGCGCCTGGGCGGGCACGTGCAGGGCGCGCAGGTTGGCCGCGTAGACGCTCGCCTCGTCGGCCTCAGAGGGATAGGTGTCTCCTCCGGAGGTCACCGATCCGGGCGCGATGCGATAGTCGTTCACCAGCGCCACGCCGCCGGGACGCAGCATATTGGCATAGCGGAGCGCCTCCAGGCGCTCAAAGGCAATCAGATAGTCGACTTCGCCGGGGGCGCTGAGGGGCGAGTAGACCTTTTCGGCCCAGCGCACGTGGCTGGTAACGCTGCCGCCGCGCTGGGCCATGCCGTGCACTTCGGACTTTTTGACATCGTGGCCCAGCGCGACGCCCACCAGGGCCACGATATCGGCGGCCAGCAGCGTGCCCTGGCCCCCCACGCCGGCGAGCAAAAAGTTCTGCGGGGCGTACAGCGGACGGTCGCTCTCGGTCATCAGGCTTGACCTCCAGAGTCGTCCAGTTGGTTACGGAACAGGATGGCGTCTACGGGACAGACCTGCGCGCAGATCTCGCAGCCGGTGCAGAGCACCGGATCGATGACCGTCTTGGGCTTGCCGGTCTTGGCATAGAGTTCGTCGCTCTTGGTGAGGGCCGGGCAGCCCAGCCGGCGGCAGGTTCCGCAGGCGATGCACTTGTCTGCCTGCACACGCAGGGGGCGGTACTGCTTGCGTGCCTCGGGCAGCAGGGCGCAGGCGCGCCGCGCGATGACGACCGAAGGCGCGTCCAGCGCCAGGCAAGCCTTGAGCGTCGTCTCGACGCTCTCGAGGTCGTAGGGGTCCACCACGTGGACCTGCTGGATGCCGAGCACCCGCACCAGCCCCTCCAGATCGGCGGGCGGGGTGGGGCGCCCCTGCAGAGTGTAGCCGGTGCCGGGGTGTTGCTGGTGCCCGGTCATGGCGGTGGTGCTGTTGTCGAGAATGATGGTGACGGTGCGGCTCTGGTTGTAGGCCACGTTAAGCAGCGCCGCGATGCCGGTGTGGTAAAAGGTCGAGTCTCCGATCACGGCGACGTTGTGCTGCTGGATGCCGGCCAGCGCAACGCCGTGGGCCACGCCGATGCTGGCCCCCATGCAGCCGCACGAGTGCAGCGCACTGAGCGGGGGGAGCGCCCCGAGTGTGTAACAGCCGATGTCGCCGTTAACCACCACCTTGAGCTTGCGCAGGGTGGCAAAGACGCCGCGGTGCGGGCAGCCTGGGCACAGCACGGGCGGGCGCGGTGGCAGCGCGGGCAGGTCGCGCGCCTGTGGCGCGCGCGCCACGGGCGCGCGCCAGGGCTGCTCGTCGACCAGGCCGGCGCGCAGCGCGGCGTCGTAGACCGTCTCGGTGGAGAGCTCGCCGACCAGTGGAAAGATACTCTTGCCCTCGCAGGGAAGCCCCTGCAGGCGGCACTCTTCCTCCAGCACCGGGTCGCCCTCTTCGATGATGATCAGGCGCTCGACGCCGGCGGCGAACTCGGCCAACAGGCGCGTGGGCGCGGGGTAGCTGAGGCCCAGGCGGCAGAAGGAGGCGTTGGGGAAGACTTCGCGGGCGTACTGATAGGCGGCGCCGCTGGTGACGATGCCGACACTGCGGTCGCCCGGCTCGATGCGGTTGCAGGGCAGCGTGTTGGCGGCCTCGGCCACGCGCCGGATGTTGTCCTCCATGATGGGGTGGCGCCGCCGTGCGTTGCCGGGGAGCATGACGTACTTGGTCGGGTCGACGCGGTAGGTCGGGCGTTCGGCGTCCGCCGCCGGCGCGCGGTCGGGACCCACCTCGACCAGGCCGTACGAGTGCGCGATGCGTGTGGTGGTGCGCAGAATGACGGGCGTGTCGAAGGTCTCGGAGAGTTCGAGCGCCGTGGCGACCATCTCCAGACATTCCTGGCTGTCGCTCGGCTCCAGCACGGGCACGCGCGCGAACTTGCCATATCGGCGCGTGTCCTGTTCGCCCTGCGAGCTGTGCATGCCGGGATCGTCGGCCACCACGATCAGCAGGCCGGCCTCAACGCCGGTGATGGCGGCATAGAAGAGCGCGTCGGCGGCGACGTTCAGGCCGACGTGCTTCATCACGGCCATCGCGCGCGCGCCGGCGTAGGAGGCCCCAATGGCCACGTCGAGCGCGACCTTTTCGTTGGGGCACCATTCGGCATAGATGCCGGGCATGGGGGCAAAGGTCTCGAGGATCTCGGTGCTGGGGGTGCCGGGATAGCCGGCGGCCACGCGGACACCCGATTCCCAGGCGCCGCGGGCGAGGGCCTGGTTGCCGGAAAGCAGGCGTTTCAATGGACGACCTCCGGTCGGTGATAGGCGGGCTATTGTGCCAGCAGTTCGGCCTGCCGCGCCCACATGCGCGTGCTGTCGGCCTCCTCGGCGTGGTCGTAGCCCAGCAGGTGCAGACAGCCGTGCACAGTCAGCAGCGCGAGTTCGTCAGACACGGAATGTCCGGCCTCACGGGCCTGGGCGCTGGCCGTCTCGAACGAGATGATCACGTCGCCGAGGTACAGGGCTTCCTCTTCGGGCACCACACAGTCGGCGCCCTCGCGCGTCGCAAAGGCGAGCACGTCGGTGGGCGCGTCCTGGTCGCGGTACTGGCGGTTGAGCGCCCGGATCTGGGCGTCATCGACGATGACGATGCTGAGTCCGGCGCCGTCGGGCTGCCGTTCGGCGGCCAGGACGCTCTGCGCCAGGCGCGTCAGCAGATCGACCGGCACGGCGTCAGCATAGGTCTCTTCAACTTGCATCTCGATTTCGTAATGGCTCATGGCTTCTCCCCCAAGACGTAGGGGCGCAAGACGTCCAGCTCGTGGCTTTGGCCGCGCTCCACGGCGGCGATGCGCTCAGCATAGATGCCGCGGTAGGCCGGCGGGAGCAGCAGGCCGATCTTGATCATCACCAGGTCGGCCCAGTGGTCGAGCGTCTCGGTGCTGGGCTTGCCCTCGTAGGCGGGCAGGTAAAAGGGCTCGCCGTAGGTGATTTCGCAACGCGGGCGGCGGAACGGCTTCCAGTTGCGGATCTGCTCGGTGCCCCAAAAGCCGGCGGGGATGATGGGCGCGTTGGCCTTGTGCGCCAGGTAGGCGACGCCCGCGCGGCCTTGCTGCAGGCCGCCGGTCTTGCTGCGCGTGCCCTCGGGGGCCATGGCCAGCAGGCGGCCCGACTCGAGCACATCGAGGCAGGCGCGCAGCGCCTGACGGTCAACCTCGCCGCGGCGCACGTAAATGGCGCCCGCGATCTTGAGGAAAAAGGTCGTGAAGCGGTCGGTCACCCACTTGTCGGCCGCCAGGGTGACTATCTGCCTGCGCACCACCGGCGCCACGGCGCCGGGGTCGATGTAGTGCAGATGATTGATGGCCAGAATGGCCGCGCCAGTGGCGGGGATATTCTCACGGCCGTGCGCGCGATAGCGGAACAGCACGTTCATGATCAGCCAGATGGTCAACCGGGTGATGTGGTAGAGCACCGGGTTGACGTCGTAAGGTTTTCGCTCACGACGGGTGACGGATGCGGTCGCGCTCATGGACAAGGGCAGCCTCCGCAGGAAAGGGTTTGGTAGGGCGATTGTACCACAGACGGGGCAGGATACAAGCGTTGAGGGGGGCGCCGTGCAGGGGCCGACACAGGGGGCGTGCCCCAGGGATGGGGGTGGGGGCCCCTCACCCGCGCGTGAGTACACGCGCCCCCTCTCCCGGAGGGAGAGGGGTGCGAGGCGGGGGAG
>DIVQ01000133.1 GCA_002423325.1 Anaerolineales bacterium UBA6128
GGGGGTGGGGGGTTGGGTCTTTACAGCGGCCGGCGCAGGCCTGTTCACGGTCTTGTCTACACTGGTGTGGGTCAACATCATCATCGCGTTTTTTAACCTGTTGCCCATTCCCCCGCTGGATGGCTACAGCGTGCTGATCGGGCTGATCAGCCTGTTCCGCGGTCAGTGGACGTCGTCGGCCCTCCGGGCGTTGCTGAGCCTGGAGCGATACGGCAGCCTGATTCTGGTGGGGTTACTGATTCTGCCCCAGATCGTCGGACGCTCGCTGTTGGGGGCGCTGATTGGGCCGCCCAGCAGTTGGCTTTTCGCGCGGCTGTTGGGCTAGGCAAAGCCGGGGGGGCGGGGTGAGCTGGGCCTATCGCGCGCGGCAGTTCTGGGCGCGTATGCGTGCCGCGTCGCGCGCCATCGACGATCGCGCAGCACGCAGAGTGCTGCCGCGCGATGCGCTGGCGCTGTACGTACGTATGTCGCCCGGCGACCGCCAACACGCGCTGCAGGTGCTGGAGCGCCTGCGCGCCGAGGGCTCCTGGCCGAACAGCGTCGAGCAGGCGGCCCTGTTGCACGACGTGGGCAAGGTGGGGGCGCGCCTGACGCTGGCGCACCGCACGCTCGTGGTGCTGCTGCAGGCGCTGCCGCCCGCGTCGCTGGCGCGTTTGGCGGGAGATGGCACGCCCGCTTGGCGTCATCCCTTCTTTGTGCAGCTGCACCACGCCGAGCTTGGCGCGACCTTGTGTGCTCAGGCGGGCTGTCCGCCCGAAACGGTGTCGCTCGTTCGCGCCCATCAGGGCGATGATCACGCTGCGCTTGCGCCCGAGTGGCGCGCTGCCGGTGCGGCTTTGCACCGCGCTGATGAGCGCAGTTAGGAGGACAAGATGCACGTCACTATCGTCGGACTCAACCTGGTTGGCACCTCGATTGCGCTGGCGCTCAAGGCCACGGGCAGAGAGATCACGATCACGGGTCACGACCCGGAGAGCGAGAACCTCAAGCGCGCCAAAGAGCTCAAGGCGATCGACAAGACGCACTGGAACCTGATCAGCGCTTGCGACGACGCTCAGGTGATTCTGCTCGACCTGTCGCTGAGCGAGACCGAAAAGACGATCAAGGCGCTGGCCCCGAACATCAAGCCGGGCGCCCTCATCATGGATACTACGGCCGTCAAGCGGCAGGTGATGGCCACTGCGGCCAAGGTAATGCCGGATGGGCTGGCCTTTGTGGGCGGCCACTTTGTATCGCACAAGCTGATGGCCAGCATGGCCGAGCCATCCGCTGATCTGCTGAAGGACGCCACGGTGTTCCTGGTCGCTCCGGACAAGGTTGCGCCTGAGACGATCAACCTGGCAACCACGGTGGTGGAAGCGGTAGGGGCTGTGCCGCGCTTTATCGATGCCGAAGAGCACGATGGGCTGGTGGCGGCCACGTTTGGTCTGCCGTTGGCGCAGGCGGTTGCGACTTTCCGCGCCATCTCAGAGCCGGCCGGTCTGCAGGAGCGTTACAAGGGCATGGGCGCCGAACTCTACACGCTGGGCTCGCTGCTGGGCGCCACAGCGGAAGAAACCGCCGAACTGGCCAGGGCCAACGCCGACCTGCTTGTCCCGTGGCTCGATCGCTACACCGACAAACTGACAGAGTTTCGCGATGTGCTGGCTGAAGGCAACCGCGAGGCCCTGGAAGAGATCGCCACCCAGGTGCACGAGACCCTGATCAGGTACCTGCGCAAAGGCGAGGAGCCGCGGACATCGTCTTATGGCGAAGCCGGACTGGGCTTGCGCACCATGTTCCTGGGCGGGATGGGTCGCAAGAAGCCGAGCTAGATCGCGGGGCGGTCAAGATCACAGCATGTCTGGCGCCTGCTGATTGGCGTCGAGGAGGACGAGCCATGACAAGCTTGACAGTGGCCATGCCCGCGCATAACGAGGCGGCCAACATCGCAGAGATGATCGACGCCGTGCGCACCAAGGTGGGCCCTCTGGTCGATGACCTGGAGATCATCGTCTGTAACGATGGCAGCAAGGATAACACGGGCGAGATCGTGCGCCAGCTCGGCGAACAGGACCCGCGCGTGCGGCTGGTGGAGCACCCGGTGAACCTGGGCTATGGTGCGGCGGTGCGCGATGCCGTATGGGCCGCCACCAAAGAGCTGGTGTTCTTTACCGATTCGGACCTGCAGTTCGACGTCGGCGAATTGTCGCGCTTTCTGCCGCGTATCGGCGAGGCCGATATGGTGGTGGGCTACCGCTACGACCGCAAGGATCCCTGGAAGCGTCGCTTCTTTGGCAACGGCTGGTCGTGGCTGGTCAATGTGCTGTTCGGCTATACCGCGCGCGACATCGACTGCGCCTTTAAACTCTTCAAGAGAGACGTGATCGAGTCCTTCAAGGTCGAGTCGGGCGGCGCGATGTTCAGCGCCGAGTTCATGGCGCGTACCAAACGCGCCGGCTTCAAGATCGTTGAGGAACCTGTGAGTCATTACCCGCGCGTGGCCGGCACTCAATCGGGCGCCAAGTTGCGGGTCATATTACGCGCCTTTGGCGAGCTGCTCAGGCTCCGCTGGCGGATGTGGATGGGACATTGAGGATGGGCGTTGCTGCGGGGATCAGCCCCGCTTCACAGATTGCGGGCGTGCAGACGGCCGACTATCGCGTACTGATGATCGCGCCGACCTCGTTCTTTGGCGACTATGGCTGTCATGTGCGCATCCTGGAGGAGACGCGAGCGCTCAATGCGCTCGGCTGCCAGGTGACCATCTGCACCTATCACAACGGCCGCGACCTGCCGGGCCTCGACATCCGCCGTACCCTCAGCATCCCCTGGCGCAACGACTATGAGGTCGGCTCATCGCGCCACAAGGTGGTCTTTGATGTGCTGCTGGCGCTGCGTTCCTTCGCGGCGATGTTCCAGCTGCGCCCGCACGTCATCCACGCTCACCTGCACGAGGGCGCGCTGATCGGCTATGTGCTGTCCAAGCTTTGGGGCGTGCCCCTGGTGTTCGATTATCAGGGTAGCCTGACCGCCGAGATGGTCGACCATCGTTTTCTCAAGCCCGACGGCCGTCTGTACGGGCCGATGCGGCGCCTCGAAAAGCTGATTGATTGGGCCAGCCCGCGGATCCTCACCAGCTCGGAACATGCCGCCAACCTGCTGGACGGCGAGTTCAAGCATCCCCTCGACAAAGTGACGCGCGTGCCGGATTGCGTCAACACAGCGGTGTTCCAGCCCTCCGATGACGCTGAGGGCATCGCGCGGCTCAAGCGTGCGTGGGATGTGCCTGCGAATCGGCTGGTGGTCATCTACCTGGGGCTGCTGGCCGAGTACCAGGGCACCGGGCACCTGCTGCGCGCCGCGCGCGCGGTGTGCGATGCTCGCGATGATGTGCACTTTGTGATCGGCGGCTACCCGCATGTCGACCAGTACCGTGCCCTGGCCGAGCAACTGGGCATCGGCGATCACGTGACCTTTACGGGCAAGGTGCGCTACGAGGATGCGCCACGCTTCCTCAGCATGGGCGACGTCGCCGTCTCGCCCAAGATCTCCAAGACAGAGGGCGCCGGCAAGCTGCTCAACTATATGGCGCTGGCATTGCCCACGGTAGCGTTCGACAACGCCGTCAGCCACGAGTACCTGCAGGGACATGGGGTCTATGCGGCGCAGGGCGACAGTGGCGATCTGGCGCGCGGGCTGCTCGAACTGCTGGCAGATCCCGGGCGGCGCGCCGAGTTGGGCGCCGCGCTGCGTCGGCGCGCGGTCGAACGGTACGACATCGATCTGCTGGGGCGCACGATCGTGGACGTGTACCGCGAGATGCTGGCCTAGGAACCCGCTGAAAAAGCCG
>DIVQ01000187.1 GCA_002423325.1 Anaerolineales bacterium UBA6128
CTCATCACGAAATTGCGTGTGATGGCGCCATAGTGCGCCGAGGCAGCGTTCTGAATGGCGCTGCCCACGTTGTGCGTGACCACCGGCACATAGTAGAGCTCGGCCAGCTCGGCGATCTTGCGGCCGCCCGTGATACCGCCGCAGAACGCCAGGTCGGGGTGGATCGCGTCCAGCGCGCCGTTCTGCAAAAAGGGCAGGAACTCGCGTGGGGTCTCCAGCTTTTCGCCCGTTGCGATGCGCACCCTGGAGGCGGCCTTGAGCGCCTTCCAGCCCTCCGAGTACCAGAGCGACATCACGTCCTCCAGCCAGAGCGGGCGCACCGGCTCCAGCACCTCGGACAACCCGATGGCCGTGGGCACGTCCCACTCGTTGTGGCAATGTACGATGATGTCGCACGCGGGACCGAGGATGTCACGCGCGTTGGCAAACGCCTGCCCGGCCACCCGGATCTCGCTCGGCTTGAGCATCATGCTCGGTCGCGCCACCTCAACACGATCCCGACCATAGGTCTTGTATAGCGCGTCGTCAAAGCCCAGCTTGAAGGTGCGATAGCCACCCGGATCGGCCAGGGCCTCTGCCGCCCAGGCGCGGAAGCCCGGAACGTCCAGCATGTCGGCGGGTCCGCCGGTATAGTACAGCTCGACCTCGTCGCGCAGTCGCCCGGTCAGCAGTTCGCTCACCGACACGTTCAGCAGCTTGCCCGCCAGATCCCACAACGCGATGTCGACGCCGCTGACGCTGGCCGCATGCGCGCGATAGGTGTGCTGCAGCGTGGTCATGCGGACATACAGCTTTTCGACGTTCAGCGGGTCCTCGCCGATCAGCATCGGCTCCATCCACTTGAGATGGGCGCGTGTCATCGGACCGGTGCTGCCCGCCTCACCGTAGCCGGTGACGCCGGCATCGGTCTCTACCTTGACGAGCGTCTGTCCCGACTGATCGTTGATCTGCATCGCCTTGATGGCCGTGATCTTGACGTGGCCACGTTCGCGTTCGACGCGTTCCTCCAGAGTCGTCATCGGTTCTCCTCTTATCTCTAGACATTACCGAGGCATAGGCAAGCCCTGCCATGTCAGCCCGAGGCACAGAGCCTCAGGCACGCCTGGCGTATGGCCATCCTCCCATGGGCGGACGAGATCCTTGCACCCGTGTGTGGGCCTCAGGTCGTCCTGCAAAACAAGCGAGCACCCGCGAGCAGCGGTGTGACGCTCGCTGCGCGCTTCCGCGACGCTGGCCTGCCTCTGCATCCGGCGCAGTATAGAACCGTGGGCAAGCGGCGTCAATCTTGACTTGACGCGCTCCACGCTTTGTGGGACGATGCCCCCGTACGTCCAGCCATCCTCCGGACAAGGAGCGCCCGTGAGACGCACTCTGTGGCTGATCGCGCTTGTGTGCACGACGCTCATCGCCTGCGGCGGCCCACGACCCGCTCAGGATCGCCAGCCCGTGACGTCCGCGCCCGTGGGTCAGGATGGCACGCTGGCACAGGGCACCGACGGCCAGCCCTGGTGGAACGACACTGTCTTTTACGAGCTGTTCGTGCGCAGCTATTACGACAGCGATGGCGACGGCATCGGCGACCTGCCTGGCCTGATCGCGCGGCTGGACTATCTTAACGATGGCGACCCCGCCACGACCAGCGATCTGGGCGTCACCGGTCTCTGGCTGATGCCCATCATGGCCTCGCCCAGTTACCACGGCTATGACATCACCGACTATTACACCGTCAACCCCGAGTACGGCACCAACGACGACCTGCGGCGCCTGCTCAACGAGGCCCACAAGCGCGGCATCCGCGTGATCATCGACCTGGTGCTCAACCACACCTCGTCGCAACATCCCTGGTTCGTCGAGGCGCAGGACCCGCAGTCGCCCAAACGCGACTGGTACGTCTGGTCGGAGGACAAGCCGGCCGGCCAGGGCTGGCACGCGGGCGACAACGGCGGCTACTACTATGGCTACTTTGGGGGCGGCATGCCAGACCTCAACTATGCCAATCCCGCCGTCACCACGGCGATGCACGACGTGATCCGCTTCTGGCTGAGCGACATGGGCGTGGACGGCTTTCGGCTCGACGCCGTCAAGTACCTCTACGAGGACGTCACGCGCATCGAGCACTTGCCCGCCACGCACGAATGGCTGAAGGCCTTCAACCTGTTCTACAAGGGCGTCTCACCGCAGGCCTTCACCGTGGGCGAGGTCTGGAGCGACACCGACACCGCCGCCAGCTATGTGGGCGACGAGCTGGACACCGTGTTCGAGTTCTCCCTGGCCGACGCCATGATCAAGAGCGCCCAGGGAGGCGCTGCTGCAGACGCGCTGCGCGCCCAGCAGTACGCGCAGCAGGCCTATCACGCCGGTCAGTATGCCACCTTCCTCGCCAACCACGACCAGAACCGCACGCGCAGTCGTCTGCTGGCCGACGAACAGGCCAAGACGGCCGCCTCCCTGCAACTGACCTTGCCCGGCGTGCCCTTTATCTACTATGGCGAAGAGATCGGCATGGAGGGCACTAAGCCGGACGAAAACATCCGCCGGCCACTGCAGTGGACCGCCAGTGGCGGGTTCAGCACGGGCACGCCCTGGAATGACTATTACAGCGACCTCGCGACGCGCAACGTCGCCGCGCAGGACGCTGACCCCGACTCAATCCTGCAGCACTACCGCGCCCTGATTCGCCTGCGCAGCCAGCACGCGGCGCTGCGCGTGGGCCAGTGGCAGGCCATCGGCGCCGGCAACCCCGCCGTCTACGCGGCACTCCGCTGGACCGAGGACGAGCGGATCCTGGTGCTCATCAACCTGAGCAACAACGCTGTGACGGAATATGCGCTGAACCTGGAGACGGGCCCCCTCCAGCGCGGGTTGCAGCCCGCGCTGCTGCTCGGCGAGGCCGAGCCATTGTACGCCCCCCGCATTACGTCGGCCGGGGGTCTGCGCGACTATCGCCCCACGGAGAGCCTGCCGCCCCGCAGCACGCTTATTCTGCAACTGCTGCCCTGACGTCACGCCCGGCGCGGCTCTAGTGCAAAGAACGTTGGGCGCACACAAGGTGCGCCTCTGCCCTGGTGTGTCCTCCGCTCCTGCGCCTTTGACCGCCCGCCGCGCTTGGCGTAGAATCGGGCCACGTCCATCCACGCGAAAGGAACACCTGTGCGAGCGCTGATTACCGGCGGCTGCGGCTTTATCGGCAGCCACCTGGCCGAAGCCCTGTTGGCGCGCGGCGATACCGTCACGGTGCTGGACAACCTGTCCACCGGCCGTTACGACAACGTCGCCCACCTGGTAGACCGTCCCGGCTTTCAGTGCGTGATCGAAAGCATCATGCACGAGACGGTGATGGACCGCCTGATGAGCGAGTGCGACATCGCCTACCACCTGGCGGCCGCCGTGGGCGTCGAGCTGATCATCCGCGACCCGGTGGGCGTGATCGAGACCAACATCAAGGGCTGCGAGGCAGTCTTTCGCATCGCGGCGCGCTACCGCAAAAAGGTGCTGCTGGCGTCGACCTCTGAGGTTTACGGCAAGAGCGAGCGTATTCCGTTCAGCGAGGATGACGATCGCGTGCTGGGCCCCACCACGCGCAGCCGCTGGAGCTATTCGTGTTCCAAAGCGATGGACGAGTTCCTGGCGCTGGCCTACGCGAAGCAGTTGGCCCTGCCCACCGTGATCGTGCGCCTGTTCAACACCGTCGGGCCGCGTCAGACCGGCCGCTACGGCATGGTGGTGCCGCGGTTCGTGCAGCAGGCGCTGCGCGGCCAGCCGATCACCGTCTACGGCGACGGCCAGCAATCGCGCTGCTTTTGCGCCGTGAGCGACGTGGTGCGCGCCCTGGTGGTGCTTGCCGCCGAGCCGCGCGCCGAGGGCGGGGTGTTCAACGTCGGCAGCACCGAAGAGGTTACCATCCTGCAGTTGGCACAGCGTGTGGTCGCGCGCAGCGGCAGCGCCTCACCGGTGACGCTGATCCCGTACGACCAGGCTTACGAGGTCGGCTTTGAGGACATGCGCCGCCGCGTGCCCGATGTCAGCAGGATCGACGCCCTGATCGGCTGGCGGCCGCAGGTCACATTGGACGGCATCCTCGACAGCGTTATCGCCTACGAGCGCGACCGCATACCGGCCTAGCCTTCGGCAGATCCAGGCGCCGCCGCCGCCTCCACGTGCGCAAGGCTCTGCGACAACAGAAAGTCAAGCATGTCACACGACAAGTATCCCAATGTACGCATACACCCCACTGCCAGCGTGGCCGACGACGCCGTGATCGGCGAGGGCTCCGCGATCTGGCAGCAGGTACAGATACGCGAGCACGCCCGGCTCGGCAGCCACTGTGTGCTGGGCAAGTGCGTGTTCGTCGGCGTCGGCCTGCTGATCGGCGACAACTGCAAGATCGAGAACCACGCATCGCTGCACGAGGGCGCCACGCTGGAGGACGGCGTGTTCATCGGGCCGCACGTCGTGTTGACCAACGACCGGGTGCCGCGCGCCATCAACCCCGACGGCACGCTCAAATCGGCCGATGATTGGGTGATGGGCCACATTCACATCGGGCACGGGGCCAGCATCGGTTCCGGAAGCGTGATCTTGCCCGACGTTACCATCGGCGCCTGGGCGCTGGTTGGCGCCGGCTCCGTGGTCACGCGCGATGTGCCCGCCCACGGGCTGGTGCTGGGCAACCCCGCCCGCCTGATGGGCTATGTCTGCTCGTGCGGACATCGCCTGCAGCAGAATGATGACAGCACCTGGACCTGTCCGGTGTGCGGGGAGCGTGTGACGCTTGCGCCATAGGTGGACCGCCCCTGAACTGAACGTTCCTTTTGCGGCGCGCTGGCTGCTGGCCGCGCTCTGTCTGGCACTGTGCTGCACGGCCTGCGCGCAGCTGTACCGCGACCCCACGCCCACACCCGACTATGCCGCGCTTGAGACGCGCGTCGCAAGCAGTCTGCGCGCCACGCTGACCGCCAAGGCGCCGCCCACGGCTACTCGCACGGCCACGCCCACCGCTGAGCCCAGCACACCGACGCCCAATCTTTCGCAAACGCCGACGCTTACACCCACCAGCACCGATGTGCCCCGCGACGACCTGCTCGCTTACGTGCAGCAGGCCGAGGACGGGGTGATGAACGTCCTGCTGCAGAACCTGGGCAGAAACGAGACCACCAGACTGACGCACTTTCTGGAGCAGCGGCACCTGTACGATCTGTCCTGGTCCAAGGACGGCATGTGGCTGATCTTTGTCAGCGCGCGCGAGTTCATGTACAGCCGGCAGAATGAGCGTAACATCTATGCGATGCGCGCCGACGGCACCGAACTGCGGATGATCACCGGGGACTATATGGATCCTGACACGGCGCCCGGGCCCTATGTCACGCTCAGGGGACAGATCGTGGGCGGCCAGGGCGCCTGCCGCGTGTGCGCCCAGGGCGCAACCAGCGTCGTCGTAAGCGATGAAGACGGGCGCTTTGTGCTGCCCGGGGTGCCGGCCTCCGCCGCCTGGGCCCGCGCCGTCTGCCAGTTGAACGGCGACGCCTGGCAGGGCGTGGTGGACCTGCAACTCTCCGCCACCAGCGACCGCGAGGTCACCATCACGATGCAGCCCGGCGGCCAGGGCTGGTCGCAGGCCAGCCTGTCCCGCGACAACAGCACGCTGGCGGGCGTCTATTACCTGTGGGCCGTCAACGATGAGGGCGAGCGCGGCTATACGACCGAGGGTTTCCTGTACGACTGGTCGGGAACTCCCGCTGGCGTGCTCGAGGTGCCCGACGATACCACATTGACCGGCGTCGACTGGTCACCGGTGGCCGACGAACTGGTGGGCACGCTGGTGGCCGAAAAGACCACCTGGCTGTGGCATTGGGACGCACAAGGCAAATCGCTCGGGGCGTTGCTGGAGATGCCCAACACCGAGCGCCTCATCCTGGCAGCCGGCAACCCGGCGTTTTCGCCCGATGGCGATGCCATCGCCTTTGAGCTGCGTCAGTGGGACTGGTGGGAAGAGACCGAACGCAAGACTGAGGTCTTTGTCTACCGCTTGGGCGACGGCGAAGCCACGCGCCTGGTCGAGACCGCCTGGGGCGAAGACGCCCTGCATCCCAGCTGGGCCTCTAACAATCAGCGCATCTACTACCAGCTCTCGACGGACGGCTCGGGCATCGAGGCCGACAGCCAGACCAGCGGCACGCTCTGGTCGGTCACGCTGGATGGCCAGACAACGCGGGCAGACTGGGCAATCAAAGAAATGTCGTTCTTCCCTGCCGCGCACCCCCTCTACTCTGACTTTCCGCAGATGCCGCGCGTCACGCCAACCCCCGCGGAGTAGTCTCCGTCAAAGCGGCACAGGGCGGCGCGTGGTCTGGCGCAGGCTCCTGCCACCGAAAGCATTGCTGGAGTGGGGGCCACCCGAGGCCCGCGAGTACAACCACCTTGCTCTCCTGTTCTGACCCCTTGACACCGCCGAACAAATGTTCTATCATGGGGCCATGGCGTCACTGAAAGGAGCGCCCGGCCCATGGAAGCCAAGATGGACCTGCTCGGGGGAGCGGCGCAATACGACATCTGCCGCGCGTGTGGCGGCGCGCAGAGCAATCGCATCCGTGATGCCCTCGACCGCTGGATCTACCCCGCGGTGCGCCCCGACGGCAAGCGCGTCTCGCTGCTCAAGGTGTTGCAGACCAACGTCTGTGAGAACGACTGCTTTTACTGCACAAACCGAGCGGGCTACGACACTCCGCGCGCCAGCTTTACGCCAGACGAGTTGGCACGCCTGTTTATGGAGCTGGTACAGCGCAGGCGCGTACAGGGACTGTTCCTCAGCTCGGGGGTCTATGGGCGCAGCGGACAGGCCATGGAGCGTATGCTGGCCACGGTGGAGTTGGTGCGGCGGCGGTACGCCTACCGGGGCTATGTCCACCTCAAGATCATGCCCGGCGCGCAGGATGCCGCCGTCGAGCAGGCCGTGCGGCTGGCCGATCGCGTGTCGCTGAACCTGGAGGCGCCGACCCCCGAGCGCCTCGCCCGCATCACCCACAGCAAAGAGCTGCACAACCAACTGCTCACGCCGCTGCGGCGCGCGGCTGCGCTGGCGCGCGAGCGCGCTGGCCGCGTGACCCTGACCACACAGTTCGTGGTGGGCGCCGCGGACGAGTCCGACAGCGAGCTGCTTCAGAGCGTACAGAGCCTGTACCACAACCTGGGGCTGGCGCGTGCCTACTATAGCGCCTTTCAGCCCCTCGCGCACACCCCGCTCGAGGAGCATGCCCCCACGCCCACCTGGCGCGAGCACCGCCTCTACCAGGCCGATTTCCTGCTGCGCTGTTACGGCTTTGCGATCGATGAACTGGTCTACAGTCCGGAGGGCAACCTGCCGCGCGCGTGCGACCCCAAGGAGATGTGGGCCGTCAACCACCCCGAGGTCTTTCCGATCGAGCTCAACACCGCGCCCGAGAGCCAGCTATTGCGCGTGCCGGGGATTGGCCCGGTGACCGCCAAACGCCTCGTCGCCAGGCGCCGCGACGGCAAAGTGCGCGATCTGCAACAGGTTGCTGCAGCAGGGGGCAGCGCAGCGCGCGCCGCGCCTTACGTGTTGCTGGATGGCCATCGCCCCGCCTACCAGATGGCGCTGTGGCAGGCGGACGCCCCCGGCGTCTAGCGCTCCTGGTCCACGTCCCCCTCGCCAGACGCCTTCTCGCCCGGCGGCAATTGCGAGGCGCGACGAATGGCCTTGCTGCCGTAACGCGAGCGGATCTCGTCCAGCGAACGGTTGAGCCGAATGCGCTTCTGGTCGCTGGCGTCAAACAGCTCCAACTGGTAGCCGCCCCCCTCCAGCAGGCCAGCCACACCGACGCCAAGCAGTCTGAGCGGCTGGCCCGGATGCCAGTTGCGGCGCAGCAACGCGCGCGCCTGCGCATAGATGGCCTGCCCCTGGTCGGTGGGCTGCTCCAGCGTGGCCTGACGGGTGGCGATCGACAGATCGGGGTAGCGCAACTTGATGCGCACCGTCTGGCCCACCATGTTCTGCCGGCGCAGTTGTGCGGCCACCTGGTCGCTCATCCCCAGCAGTGCGCGCTCCAGCGCGGCGCGGTCGTCCAGATCGACGTCAAAGGTGATCTCGTGGCTCACCGACCGGCGCTCGCGCTCAGCGTGCACCGCGCCGTCGTCCAGGCCGCGTGCGCCACGGTATAGCGCCCGCCCCAGATCGCCAAAGGTGGCCGTCAGGCGCTCTTCCGTCCACGCGGCCAAGTCGCCGATGGTCGCTACCCCATAGGCCCGCAGGTGGTCCGCGGTGACCTTGCCCACACCCCACATCCGCTCGATGGGCAGCGGCGCCAGGAAACGTTGCTCCTCGCCCGGCTCCACCAGCACCAGCCCATTCGGTTTGCCCACGTCACAGGCGATCTTGGCCACCAGCTTGGTGGCGGCGATGCCGAGCGAGATGGTGAGCTGGCGCTCTTCGCGGACGCGTCGCCGGATCAGTTCGCCGATCTGCCGGGGCGTGCCCCACAACCGCTCGCAGCCGGTGATGTCGAGAAAGGCCTCATCGACCGACACCTGCTCCACCGCGGGAGTGATCGCCCGCAGGATCTCCATCACGGCCCGCGAGTGTTCGGCATAGACGCCGTGTCGCGGCGGGACGATAACCGCCTGGGGGCACAAACGCACGGCCCGCGACATTGGCATGGCAGAGCGCACGCCATAGGCACGGGCCGCATACGAGGCCGAACAAACCACACTGCGTGAACGCGGGTCGCCGCCCACGATCAGCGGCTTGCCGCGCAACGCGGGGTTCAGCAGTTCTTCCACCGACGCAAAGAACGCGTCCAGGTCCGCGAGTATGATCCAACGTTGCGTTGCCGACACCGCCACTCTCCCAGGAGCGCTCGCACCCGCGAGCCCCCCACGGGCTATTCCGCCTCCCCCTCACCCCTGTCGACCAGCAAGCCGACGGTCAGCGCGGTAAAGTAGGCATCGGCCCGCGCCCCGTCGTCCGCGAACTGGCACTCGACGATGGTGGCGGTGACGCGCATCGCCTGGGTCTCGAGCAGCACGGCCAAGCCCAGCTCGGCGGGCACCACTTCGCCCTTGGCCTCCAGAGTGGGCCGCAGGCCCGCATCGCGGTCGGCGTTGGGGGTCACCAGCACCTTGCTGACCGTGCGGATGTCGCCCTTGTCGAACAGCCACAGCTCAAATGCATCGACCTTTTGTACGCCATCGCCGGAGAGCACGTTGGCCACCCCGATGCCACACTCGCCGTAGAAATCGCCGTCCGACGATTCGATGCTGAAGGAGCAATCAAAGTCGTCCTGGCCAAAGGTATACTCGGCTTCAAAGGTCCCCAATGCGCCACGGCGTTGCAGGCGCACCATGCCGCCGGCACCCTCCGACTCGGCCGCGGGGCGGCGCTTGGTCAGTGCGATGGGGAGGTGCACTGCCGTCACCTCGCGCTTTGCTTCGGGCTCCTCGCGCTCCTCGGCAGCCTCTTCGACCTCCTGCTGCTCGGGCAGATCCTCGTCCTCATCGTCTTGCGGCTGTGCAGGCGTCTCGGTGTACGGACGCCGCGCTTCAGCGGTCAGCACGGTCGTCTCGCGCTCGCTCAGGGGCGCGGCATACGGGGCATCATCCTCGTACTCTGGCTCTGGACGCGGCTCGCAGGCAGGGGGCTCAGGTTTTGTGGCGTCCGGTTCAGCGTCCGGCGCTTCGACCGGTGCGCCCCTGCGTCGCCAGAAGCGCGCCACCAGCGTGATGACCCCAATGATGGCCAGCGCAACCAGCAATACCACGCCCAGCCGCGAGACAGCGATGGCGATATTGCGCTTGGGCGCATCGAACCGATCGCTGGTGCCCTCCGGCAGCCCCGTGAGCCTGGCCAGTTGACGCACGCGCACAGCGCCGGCCGCATCGCCCTCGCGCTCACGCGCCTGAGCGACATTCGCGACCAGGTTGGCTACCTGCGCCCAGGTGGTATCCTCGTCCACTAACTGCGCCATACGCTGCCTGGCCACGTCGACATCGGCCGTGATGGCGAGAGAGTCGGCGGCCGTCAACACATACTCCATCTGATGTTCCACGCGCAGATCCGACGGATCCGTGTTATACCAGCGCACCGGCCAAACGTGCCAGGCCAGCACCAGCCCGAGCGCTGTCCCCAGCGCCAACGCCAAGCCGATCGCTGCGGGCACCCAACGTGCCAGCCTTTGCTCATCACTTGCACCCATGGCCATCCCTCACTCTCATTGTAGGGGCATCCGCTCCGCACCATTCTATCACATCGACTGATGCACGACAAGGGATCAAGCGCAAGTGGTAGTCGACCCTTGCCGGATGTGGTATAATCCTGACTATTCGGTGCACGAGGAGCAGCATGACCCTGTCAACCCGCCGGCTCTATCACGACGATCCCTATCGCACGCACTTTGACGCCCGCGTGCTGCAGATCGCCGAACACGAGACGCACCCGGCCGTCATCCTGGACGCCACCTGCTTCTACCCCACCTCAGGCGGGCAGCCGCACGACAGCGGCACGCTCAACGGCGTCCAAGTCGTGGACGTGCTGGAGCAGGGCGAGGCCATCGTGCATGTTCTGGCGGCGCCGTTGTCGGCCGACGTGGTATCAGGCGAGATCGACTGGGCGCGCCGCTTTGACCACATGCAGCAGCACACCGGGCAACATCTGCTATCGCAAGCCTTTGTACGCGAACTGGGTGGCGCCACGCTCTCGTTCCATCTGGGAGAAGACGCCTGCACGATCGACGTGGCACGCGCCACGCTCGATTGGGCAGAGGTTGAACGCGTCGAGCAGGCCGCCAACACCAGCGTCTTTGCCAATCTACCGGTGACCACCCGCGAGTACCGGCCGGGCGAGCCGGTTGAAGAGGCGCTGCGCAAACTGCCGACCCTCGAGGGCGTCCTGCGCGTGGTACGCATCGGGGACTATGACGCGAGCGCCTGTTGCGGTACGCATGTGTCCGCGACGGGCCAGGTTGGCACGATTCATGTACGGCGCTGGGAGCGCCGCAAGGGTCAGGTCCGCGTAGAATTCATGTGCGGCTGGCGCGCGCTGCGCAGCCAACACCGGCAGAATCGCATCTGCCAGGAGCTTGCGGCACAGCACAGCGTGGGGATACCCGAGCTGCCAGAGATGGTACAGCGCTTTCAAACCGAGGCCGACGCGGCGCGCAAACAAGCCCAGGATCTGCGCAACCGCCTGCTGGCGTGCGAGTTGCCGCACCTGGCCGAAAATGCAGAGACGTGCGCTGGCGTGCGCCTGTTGTGTCGCACGCTCGAGGGCTATGACGCCGCCAACATGCGGGCCTTGGCGCAGGCCTACACACACGAGCCCGACCGCCTGGCGTTACTCGCGGTGACAGAACCCGCTCCGCAAGTCTGTTTCGCACGTTCGGCGAACATCACACTGGATATGGCCGCGCTGTTGCGTGCCACGACCGCTGCCTGTGGCGGCAGGGGCGGCGGCTCACCGCAGCTCGCGCAGGGCGGCGGCATGGACGCAAGCGACCTGGCTCAGGTGCTGCAAGCAGCCCGAGACCAGGTGTGTGCCCGGCATCGGAGGGAGCCTTGCTGAAAGAACTTGCTCACGGCGTGTTTGTAGAGACCGAGTACGAGGGCGGTAATGTTGGATTGATCTTGTCAGAGCGCGGCGCCCTGCTGGTGGACACCCCCATGCTGCCACCGGAAGCGCGCCAGTGGCAGTGGCGCTTGACGCAGCTGGACGCTGGCGAGGTCTTTGGCATCGTCAACACAGACTACCACCCCGAACACATGTTGGGCAACGCCACCTTTATGCCCACGCGCATCTGGGGCCACGAGCAATCGCTGCGACCGCTTTCGCGCTACAAGCCCACCGTGCTGGAGCAGATTGCCTCCGGCTACCGCGACAAGGACCCCCAATTGGCGCAAGAGATCGCCGAGCTTGAAGTCTATGGCCCAGAACTGTGTGTTGAGGACCAGGTCACCCTGTATCTGGGAGACCGCACCGTCGAGATCCTCCACCTGGACGGCCACACGGCATCCTCCCTCGGTATCTATCTGCGCGCAGAACGCGTGCTGTTTGCGGGCGACACGATCGTCTGCAATGAGCATCCCATGATGGCACACGCCAACTCTCTCGCCTGGCTGGCCTCGCTGGCCCGCATCCGCGCGCTCGAGATCGACTTGCTGGTACCGGGCAACGGCGACGTGTGCGGCAAGGAAGTGATCCATCCCCTGGAGAACTATATTCGCGAGATGCGCGAGCGGGTGACCGAGCAGTACCAGAAGGGCGCCAGCCGTCGCGAGACGGTGGACAAAGTGGGCATGCTCGAGAACTTTCCAGTGCCGGACAGTCAGGCCACACGCATCAAGCGACGCCGTCGCGAGAGCGTCGAGCGCGTCTATGCCGAGATCCGCACGCAGTACCCGCGCGCACGCCGATAGGTCTTTCCGTCAGACAGACCCCCCGGAGGAAGCGCTGCCCATGCCCGATCAAGCCAAGCCCGTACGCGGCAGGCTCGTCGTCGAACCAGCGCTCTGCCACGCCTGCCAGAGCTGCATGGTGGCCTGTTCGCTGGTCCACGAAGGGGAGGTCATCCCCAGCAAGGCCCGATTGCAGGTGACGATAGACCCCTTCAAGGGCAATCACACCATTCGCTACTGCCATCAGTGCCGTAACGCCCCCTGCGCCCGGGCCTGTCCCAACCATGCCATCTCCCAGGCCGAGGCCGGCCATTGGCAGGTCGACGAGTCACTCTGCGATGGCTGCGGAGCGTGCGCAGAAGCCTGTCCGTTCCACACGCTGACGGTGATCGGAGTGGCGCTCAAGTGCGATACCTGCCATGGCGATCCCGCGTGCGTGGCCAGTTGCCCCAGCGGAGGCCTGACATGGAGGATCTCCAGCAGATGAAAACGCGCACCGCCCCCTGGGTTGGTCAGATATTACACATCGACCTGAGCAGTGGCGCCGTCAGCACACTGCCGACGCTGCCGTACGCCGAGCAGTACCTTGGCGGCCGCGGCCTGGCCGCTCGTCTCGCCTGGGACATGCTCCCGCCCGGCGTCAAGGCCTTCGATCCCGGCAACGTGCTCTTCTTCATGCCCGGCTGTCTAGTCGGCACACCCGCTCCCAGCGCCGGCCGCGTGACGATCTGTGGCCTCAGCCCGCAGGGCTATCCCGACGAGTGGTACACACGCAGCAATCTGGGCGGCCAGTGGGGACCCGAGCTCAAGTTCGCCGGCTATGATGGGCTGGTGGTCACGGGCAAGGCGCCGCAGCCAGTCTGTATTCAGATCGAGGATGACCGCGTCGAGATCCGCGATGCTGCCGGCCTGTGGGGCCGCGGCCTCGTCGAAACACAGAAACTGCTGAACGAGCAGTTGGGCGAGGGCTGGCGCACGCTGGCCATCGGCCCGGCGGGCGAGAACCTGGTGCGTTACGCCATCGTGGCCACCAACACCGAGAGCGCCGCGGGGCAGGGCGGCTTTGGCGCCGTGATGGGCAGCAAGAACCTCAAGGCCATCGCCGTGCGCGGGCACGGCGGCGTGCCGGTCGCCAATCCCCGAGAGGCGCTGCGCCGTTCACGTCTGGTGGTCGAGCGCATCCTGGAGCGCTACAACTATCATCCGACCTCAGAGCGCCGCCCCGACGTGCCCTACGATGACAAGCGTCGCCGCGCGCCCTGCACCTACCAGTGCCCGCGCAGTTGTGGCGGCTTTTACGAGGGGTTGCCCGGAGCAGCCTTCCCCGACCGCACCTATGACGGCCACTGGCACTGCTGCTCGCCAGTCTGGGCGGGCGCCGCCTGGATGCACGCTGACAAGGGCAAGCCCGGGCTGCAGGGCGGCTTTGAGATCACCCAGATCTCCAACGATCTCGGCATCAACCACTGGGAGTTCGCCTTTGGCATGGGTCCCTGGTTCGGCGCCATGCTCGACCGCGGCGAACAGGTTCTGCTGGACGGCGAGCCGGTCGCGATGGGCGACACCGCCTGGTGGATCGCGCTCCTCGAAAAGATCAGCTATCGGCGCGGCGTCGGCGATGTGCTGGCGGAGGGTTGTCCCCGCGCCGCCGGCATCCTTGGCATGGGTGAGGACCTGATTGGCCAGTTCTACCCTGGCTGGGGACAGGCCTCGCACTGGGACGGCCACGGCTCGTTCGGCGGGCCCTACTGGCCCTTCTGGCTGGTGACCAGCCTGCAGTGGGCGATGGACACGCGCGATCCCATGGGTGGCGGCCACGACTATACCATCAACATCTTTGGCCCGGCCAGCAACGAGGTCAAGGGAGGCGTGCTCGACCCCGACGCGCGCCGCCGATGGCTCGCCATGGGCGAGCACTTGTATGGATCGGCCGACGCGGTCGACCCGCTGAGCAGCTATGGCGGCAAGGCGCACGCCAGCATCGTGCACCAGGACGCCGGCGGCATTAAGGACAGCCTGGGCCTGTGCGACAACACCTTCCCAATGCTCACCGACCCCAAGGCCGAGGATTTCATCCAGCGCGTGGACGGCGTCGAGGGTCGCCACTTTGAGCACTATCTGTTCGAGCCGACCAGCGACCTTTCGATCTCTCGCGAAGACTTTTACCGCATCGGTACGCGCATCTATACGCTCGAGCGCATGATCGCGCACCGCAACTGGAACCGCGATCGCAGCACCGACGAGACCATCATCCCCTACCTCATGCGCGAGTCGCAAAGCGTCAACCCGGCCGTGGGGCAAAAGATCGAGGTGGACGAGGTGCGCTTTCGCGCTATGATGGACGAGTACTACGGCCTGCGCGGCTGGGACGTGCAGACCGGGCGACCGCTGCCCGAGACGCTCAAAGACCTGGGGATGGACAAGCTGTAGAAACCAGAGTAGCAGAGGGAGTGCCAGCACCCAGACTGCGACCACGTTGTTGTCCCGCTACGATGGAGGCGTAAGGACTATGAAGACACTCATTGTCTATGACTCGTTCCACGGCAACACCGAAAAGGTTGCCCAAGCCATCGGCGCTGTCTTTGCGCCGGACGTCACCGTCGTCAAGGCTGCCAACGCCACGCCCGAGCATCTGCTGGGCGTCGAGCACTTGTTCGTCGGCTCGCCCACGCGCGCCTTTCGGCCGTCGCCTGCCATCACCCAGTATCTGGCCGGCATCCCGGGCAGTGCTCTGGCGGGCGTCAAGGCGGCCGCGTTCGACACCCGCTCCCTCATCGACGACACCATCCCCGGATTTTTGCGGCTGATGATGAAATGGTTCGGCTGGGCAGCCCCCAAGATCGCCAAGCGCTTGGCCGCCCGGGGCGCCACGCTCGCGCTGGCATCCGAGGGCTTTACCGTGCGGGGCTCCGAGGGCCCGCTGGTTGAGGGTGAGCTGGAGCGCGCGGCGCAGTGGGCCAGCGGCATGCAGCCCAGCCCATAGC
Source organism: Anaerolineales bacterium UBA6128 (assembly GCA_002423325.1). Lineage (GTDB taxonomy): Bacteria > Chloroflexota > Anaerolineae > UBA1429 > UBA1429 > UBA6128. Next base: position 15,384 of record DIVQ01000187.1, read on the forward strand.
GTGTCACGCGCCGGGCTGTACATCCATATCCCGTTCTGCCGCAAGAAATGCGCCTATTGCGATTTTGTCTCCTACGCCGGCCGCGACGCGCTGCACGCGCCCTACGTCGCGGCCCTCACG
>DIVQ01000049.1 GCA_002423325.1 Anaerolineales bacterium UBA6128
CCCAAGTTACTCGGCACCCTCGCCGACAGGGGGATCTCGCGCATCGCCAGAGGAAAAAGTTACCTCGTTTCTCGAGAGGCGCTGGACATCTGCGTGATGCTGCCTATACTCCGGCGCGACGGGTTGTAACGTAACCACGGGCGCACTGGAGGCTCAAACATGCACAAGGCCCAGAAATCCATCGTGTTCGCGTTGCTTCTGGTTCTCACGCTGCCGCCACAGCGCGTCGATGCGCTGAGCACGCCGTTCGACCTCGATCGGCTGTGCCGGGAGGCGACCTCCATCGTCTGGGGCGAGGTTCGCAGCGTTACGCCGCACTGGGATGCTGGCCGCGCGACGATCAGCAGCACCGTCAGCCTTGCGGTCAACCAGCATCTGAAGGGCGCCGGCGCAGCGAGCCTCGTTGTGCAAGCCCCGGGTGGCGAACTTGACGGCCTCGGGCTGTGGGTGGAGGACGCCCCGCGGTTCGCTGCAGGCGAGGAGATCATCCTGTTCCTGGATGAAGTGGGACAGGTGCTTGGGGGCGCCCAGGGCAAGTTCACGGTGGCCGGGGGACGTGTCCTCGAGGCCGACATGCAGCCGCTCAGCCACTTTGTAGGCCATGTGCGGTCTATCCTGGATGCGCTCGGAGCGACGCCCGCGTCGGTGCCTGCCGCAGAAGCGTCCTCCGGGAGGCGCGTGGGTTGGACCAGCGCGCGTCTTTCGGAAACCGCCGTCATGGCCGCGACCACGCGGATTGTCGCGCCGGACGGGAGCGGCACACTACAGGGCTTGCAGATCCTGAAGGAAGAGGGCTTTGAGGATAGCTTTCCCAACACTTGGACGACCTTCGGTACGCCGACGTGGGGCGCTACCAGCTATCGGGCGCACACCGGCACGTACAGCGGATACTGCGCGGGGGCAGGTACCAATGCCGTCACGCCGCCAGGCCCCTACCCCGACAATCTCGGTACGCAGATGCTATGGGGGCCCTTCAGCCTGGCGGATGCCGTTGCTGCGCACGTGACCTTCTGGCACTATACCAGAACCGAGCTCGATACGGATTTCCTGAAGGTCATGGTCTCGCTGGACGGCATCTCTTTCCACGGTTTGATCTACTCTGGTGACTGGACGACGGCTCCGGGCAACGTGGATGGCTGGATGGCCGACACGCTCGATCTCAGCACGGTACCGACGTTGGGGAATCTGTGCGGTCAGAGCCAGGTGTACCTCGCGATTCTCTTTACCAGCGATGGCGCGTGGGGCGCTGAAGGCGCGTACGTAGATGATGTCGTGCTGCAGCAGGACACTGGCACGACTGGCGCACCGCAGATCACCGCGGTAGACCCGTCCGCACGCGCGGCCGGCATCGGACAGACGGTCACGCTTACCGGTAGGTTGTTTGGGGCGTCGCAAGGCGCCAGCACGCTGCAGTTCTGGTCAAACGGGAACGAGTGGGTGGCGGCGCCGGTCGTCTCCTGGAGCGACACGCGCATTGTCTGTCGAGTGCCGGCGGCGGCTAGCAGCCACACATCGCAGGCAATACGGGTGGTCACGGCCGCTGGCAGCGCCTACGCGGGCTTTACCATCAAATGGTCATTCCTGGGCTACCGCTGGCCGGGCAACCCGGTGTTGGTGCAGTACTATATCGGCGCGGGTACAGGAGATTGTGTGGGCGAGAATGCCGGTGTGAGGCAGGCTGCCAATGCCTGGACGACGGTGGACCTGGCGTATCACGCGCTCAAGTTCTGGGGCAAGACCTCGCGCACAGCGGGCGCTGTTGACGGGGTGAATGTGGTGGGCTGGGCGAACGTGGGGTCCGGCGGGCCGCTGGCCACGACGCAGATCGTGTATGACCCGGCGCTCAAGACGCTGCTCGAGTTCGACGTCGTGGTCAACGACGCGTACCTCTGGAGCGCCAGCGCCGACTGCCCGGCCAATCGCTACGATGTGCGTAATGTAGTGGCCCACGAGTTCGGGCACGCGCTGGGATTGGCCGATCTGTACGGCCATCCGGACTCGGAGAAGACGATGTACGGCTTTGCCTACCCGGGCGAGGTGATCAAACGCTCCCTCGATGCCAACGAGCTCCTGGGCATACAGTGGATCTACTGAGTGGCGCAGTGCGAATCTAGTTCGCGCTGGCGTCGGGGCTGTCTTCTACCAGACGCTGACCCAGCCACGCCAGGGCGATGGCGATCGCCATCGTCGTGAAAAAGACCGGCAGCACATAGTAGCGATTCCAGTCCAGAGGCGTGAACAACGGCGGCAGAGAGGCTGCGCTCCCAACCAGCAGGATGGCAACCGCCGCCGGATTGGAGGGGCGGCCGCGCAGCGGGCCGACGGCCTGTCGCACGAGCCGCGCCATCCCGATTACCAGGAACAACAGGTTCGTGAAAACAACGCTTGGCACGTCGCGGCCGTGGCTGATCGCCGCATAGGTCTGCAGGATGCGCAGGGGCACGATCGTCAGCCGTTGTCCAAGTGTGACGATGGTCATTGCGGGGTAGCCCGCCACCTGGCGCGACATCGTGGCCAGGCGGGTGTCGAACAGGCTGACGACGCGTTCAAGCGGCGCGGGCCACAGATACGGGTTGAGGCCAACCATCGGGATCGCGGTGCCGGCGAGCAGAAGCGCCAAAGCTGCCACCACAAAGCCTGCACGCGCCTGTAGGTGCGACCACATCGCGGCCGCCAGCAGGCCTATCAGGACCACGCCGGCTCCAAACAGCGCCAACCCGTTCAGTTTGGAAGAGACGGCCAGCCCGGTGGTCAGCCCAAAGCCGAACACTGCGACCAACGCGCCGCGTCTGCCGCAGGCCGGCTGACGCCAGGCTCGTGCGAGGGTGCTGCTGAACAGCGCGAGGCCGAGCACACACGACGCGACCAGTGGCGCTTCGCACATGGCACGCACAAGGTGCAGCCGCAAATAGTCACTGGCCACGCAGAGGAGGAGCCAGACGTAGCCCGCGACGTCCCCTGCGCAGGCGCGAACCACCCGGTGCGCCAGGCAGATGGCCAGTACCGCAAGGAGCGCCATGGGCAGGCGCGCCCAGGCGACCAGATCGTCCGAGGGTCGTCGGCCTGAGGCGTCGTTCTGTTCGACGGACAGACGATAGTTCCAGGGCCTGTTGAGTTCGTCCCAGCGGTAGCCGCCCACGCGCCGTCCGAGGCCGATCGCGAAAAAGGTCACGGGGGACTGGTTGGTGCGCCACTGATCCTGCTCCCAGCGCTGAGGCTCGAATCTTCCGGCCAAATAATGCTCGAGGTAGCGCGAGCCAGAGATCCAGGTGGCTTCATCGCCCTCGTGGCGTGGGTTGGTCCAGGCGCCGGGCAGGTAGGCGGCGGCGACCAGCAGATAGGCGATCACCAGGTGCAACCGCCGGTCGCTCAGCAGAGCCCCCAGACGCATCCACAGGTTCATGCGCTTACCCCCACTGGTTGATTGCCCGCCTGACTCCGCTGTACCGCGAGCCCTGCCTTCAAGTGCGATGCTCCATTGACGCCGACTGTAGACGACGCGATTATAACGCTTGCGGGTGTGATGCGCCAACGCACTCGCAACACAGTAGCGCGCGCCGCCTGCGGGTGCTAGAATGCTCGCCGTGCTGTGACGAACCGGTCATTAGCCTATAGCGGAGGCACCGATAACTGATGGGACGCCCGACCAGGCTGGTCATCTGCTGTCTTGTGCTGCTGGTGGGCTGCAAACGCACGGCATCGCCGCAGCCCGGTGCGGCGGCGATTGTGAGCCCGCCGCCGGTCGGAGCGTTGCTCGTGGGCGGTGCATGTCGCGATGGCGCGCGCTGCTACGAGACGATCGGCGCCGCGATGCAGGCTGCCCAGCCGGGCGACACGATCGTGGTGGCAGCGGAGACCTACACGGAGGCGGTGACCTTCAGCCAGCCTGACCTGAACTCGCGCGGCAGTGGCATGCCCGAGTATCGCGACAGGCAGTTGCTGGGTGGCACGATCGTGGTCGGATCCATCGACTGCAATGGGCAGCCGGGGGCGAAGGTGCTTGACCTGGGCGTGGTGGCCGCGCCCGAGGGGGTCAATGCCGTCGTCAGCGGGAAGCCCGGCCACGGCCAGATCGTGGACCACACGTTCGAGAACCTGGCGCTGCTCGGGCCCGGCTATGCTGCGCGTACCCACGCGCTGCTGAGTAACTCAGGTTCGGGCGTGACCGTGCGTAACCTGCGCATGTACCACTGGTACCATGGGCTGGCGCTCAAGTGCGTCGACGCCACGGTCGAGGATGTGTACGGCCTTGAATGCGCGGGCAGCACGATCATTGTCAAATCGGACGACAGCACCGGCGACGCCGCGCGCATCAGCATCCGGCGGGTCGGGATCGACGGCGTCGGGCGCGGACAGCAGTGGGGTGGCAGCATCGTCGTGCAGAGTGCAGCGGCTGCCTATGCCACGTTCGACGTGACCATCCATGACGTGACCGCGCGCAACGCCAGTCGCGGCGCCATCCTGATCGACAGGCTCGATGGATTGGGCAGTGTCTCGGCCATCACGGTCACTCAGGTGGTGAGCGAACGCGCCGGCAGCAGCGCCAATCGCGCCGACTTTGACGTCTCGGCTGCGAGCGATGTGCGGCTGGAAGACTGCAGCTCGACTGCTTCGCGCGGCTATGGCTTTCGTGCGCGCGATGGCGCCAGCGGCGTCGTGGTGGTGAGAGGTCAGGTGATCGGCGCGCGCGCGGCAGAGTACGACGGCGCGTTCGATCGCTTGGAGATCAACGGGCGCAGTGTCGTGCCGTAGCAGCCGCTAGGGCTGCGAGTCCGATTTGCGCAGTGGCTGCAGCACCACCCCCTCTTGGGTCTCGAGCAACACCCGAAAGCGTGCCACTGCGAGCAACTCGTCGAGTGTGAGTTGGTACTCTTTGGGATCGCCCGCGGCGACATAGACCACCAGTCCGTCCCGGTTGCGGAACTCGGCTACGGACCGCTCCCACAGTCGCGGGTATCGGGAGTCGGGCCGCAGCGTGATCGGGTTGTACTTTTGGGCCAATTGCGTGCCCGAGCGACCGGTCAGCAGGTATAGCATGTTGCGGTTGTTGGTCAGCAGGGGTACCTGAGGAGGCAGTGCGCGCACGTAACGCACGAACTCTGACTCCTGGTAGCGGCGATGCGCCCATCCCTGACCGTTCAGGTGCGCATCCCGTGCGGCGGGCACGCCGTGCAGGGCGTACACGATGGCCAGCGCCGCAAAGGGGAGCAGGCTCATAGTACGTAGCGCTGAACTGGCCGTGCGGGTAAGCAGGCCGACGGAGGCAAGCACGGTGATCAGCAGCGCGACGTACACGGGAGACAGGATGCGGGTTGAGAAGGGGGTCAGTGCGTCGAATAGCGAGATCGAGGCGACGACGCCCACATAGTAGACCAACGCGAACAGGGCGTACAGCAGCGGGCTCTTATCGCGCGCAATGAGCGGAGCGCCCTTTTGGCGTGCGCGCGTCAGCGCCACGCCCAGGCAGGCCACCATCGCCAAGCACGTCACAACCATGAGCGCGCCCCAGATGAGTCGTCCGCCGCCGTCCGGCGCCACCGAGAGAGAGAACGACTCGAGCGTCTCTGCCAGATGCTCGATCGTGACCGGGTGCCAGTACAACGTGCGGTTGGCGGCCCGGCCGGTCGACCGCAGCCCGCTCACCATCCAGGCCGTCATTGGCAGACCAGATACCAGCCCGAACTGCAGGGCGTCGTGCAGCCGCTGACGCAACGGGCTGGCACGATCGATCACCAGCCAGAGCAGGGCGGTGACCAGGAGCGTGCCGCCGACGTAGCGGGTCAGAAACGCCAATGCCGCCAGGACTGCCGAAAGCCAGAGCGTTGTGCGTCGCTGCAGGGCTTGGTAGCGTTGCAGCAGCCATAGAGAAAGCAGGGCCAGCAGCAGAAAGGTTGGCTCCGAGAGGGCGGAGGCGTGGATCTCGAACATCACCGGCGAGAGCAGCATCAGCGCAGACGCCAGGATGGCCGGCCAGGCGCGGCCGGAGGTTGTACGGTAGACGATCAGGCCCACCACGAGCGTGTTGGCGCCCCAGAGCAGGGCGTGGAGCAGGCGCGCTCCCAGATCAAGCTCGCCGGCCACGCGCCCCGACAGGGCCAGCAGCAGTGGATAGAGCGGCGGAAAGTGCGTCAGGACCTGGCCGCCCTGGGTGATGCCGCGGCCGGCAAGGATATTGCGGGCCACCGTCAGGTACACAACCGGATCGAACGACAGGCCCATACCGAGGCGCGTGATGTAAAGCAGTGCGCCTGCCGCGGCAGTGGCAAGCACGATGAGGATCGCGACGATGCGCTTGTCCAGCGCCATGAGGGCTCCCTGTGGGTGTCAGCGTTGTTAGTGCACTCAGCAATGATGGTTCCGATGGTGCACAACAATATCGCGATCGGTGGAACCGTCAAGATGCGCCTGAGGGGGGGATCTCGACACAATGAATCAGGCGAGCAACGGATGTTGCTCGCCTGGGGCTGCCTGGCTGGACCTGCCGTTGGCTACTGGCTGAGCGCAACCCGGACGCCGACCTCGAACTCGTACGCAATGACGTCCGCACGCCCGTCACCGTTTGCGTCGTCGACGAGGCGAGGCCGCCAGGGGTCGTTCAACCAGTTGAACTCGGGCGACCACTGGCCGGTCTTGACGAAACTGGAGCCGGTTGACAGCCAGACAAACGTGCCGCGGCCGTCGCCCGGGTCGAACGCGACGACATCCGCCAGACCGTCGCCGTTCATGTCGGCGGCCATGCGCGGATAGCGCAACTGCGGTCCCCACCAGATGAGGCCGGGGAACCAGAGGCTGGCGGGCGCAAAGGCGCTGCCGGTCGAGAGCCCGACAAAGACGCCGCCGCCGTCGCCATACTTGAAGCCCACCACATCGGCCAGCGTGTCGCCGTTGACGTCGGCAAGCACGCGATGATCCCAATCGTCGTTGCGCCAGGCGAAATCGGTGGTCCAGCGCGTAGGCTCGGCAAACGATGATCCCGTGGAAAGCCCCACGTAGACCCCTTCGAGATAGTGGAAGGCGACGATGTCGTCTTTGCCATCACCGTTTACATCCGCGACCATGCGCGGATAGTTGATCTGGGGTGTGTAGGTCTGGAAGGCAGTCGACCAGAGCGTGGCCGGGGCAAAGCCAGTGCCGGTTGAGAGGCCCACGTAGACGCCCTGCTCGGGCATAAAGCCCACCATGTCCTCTTTGCCGTCGCCGTTCACATCGCCCAGCACGCGCGGGTTGAGCGCGTCGCCGTACCAGGCAAAGTCGCTGGTCCACTGTGATTGCTTGGCAAAGGCAGTACCGGTAGATAGCGCCACGAACGCCCCGCGCGCCGGATCAATGGCCACGGCGTCGGCTTTGCCGTCGCCGTTGACGTCTCCGACCATGCGCGGATAGCGGTTCTGTGGGCCCCACACCCTAAAGTAGGTGCCCCAGAGGCTGGAAGGCGCCAGGCTGCTGGCATAGGCCGGGATCGTGAGTGCGATCTCGGCGGTGTCGCCCGAAGCCCAGGTGCCGCTCTGCGCGGCCCACGAGGAGCCGATCTTGAAGCGGACGGTATCGCCCCACTGGCCGCCGTCGTGTATGGGCGTGTTGGGGTCGTCCTCAACCACGTCCAGCGAATACGATGAGACACCTGCCGGGTTGATCGCCGTGGTGCGCGCAACGCGCACGTTGTTGATCCAGGCGCTGATGGCGGTGCCGGTGGCCACGTTGCTGCCGCCGGCCTGCGCGCTGCCCCACACCCACCAGGGCGGCGAAGGAGGATCCGATTTTGGGAAGGCGGCCATGTTGGCGCCCAGGGCCGTGAGGGTGGCATAGGTGCTGCCTGTGTCAAACAGATCGGTGCCATCCCATTTTTGCAGGTCAGTGTTGTCGCCGTTGGCGGCGGTCAATGCGAACCAAGCCCATTTCTGCACCATGCGATAGCCGTCATCGGGACAGCCATACTCGTCGGACGTATAGTTGGCGAGATAGGTGAACACAGAGTCCATGTAGGCGTTGATCTGCTCGGGCGTGGCGATCAGGCCGATGCCGCGATCGGTCAGCACGCCGGTCTCTGTCATGATGAGCGGCTTGTTCTGGTCACCGTACTCTTTCATGATGACGCGCTTGTTGTTGACGAGTCGCGTGACCTCAGCCAGCGGCGGGTCGCTCATGTAGGCATGGATGGTGTAGACATCGATGGGCATGCGCTGCCCGTAGCGCGTTTCGTAGGCCACGCGCGTTTCGCGCAGAAAATCGCTCCAAGCAATCCTGTCGAAAGTGACGCCGATCGCGATTTGGTAGGTAGGATTGATCCCCTTGATCATGTCATAGTACTTTTTGTACTTGACCGCATACTCCGCCGGCGTGATGCTGCGAGGCGGATCCAGCACCGCGCCAGAACACAGGCGGTCGAACTTGTCGATCTGCAGCTCGTTGCCGATGATCCACACGGTACCATTCGGGAAGCAGCCCGGGCACTTGGCTATCATCGTTTGCAGCGTACTCGCCGTCTCGGAACCCTCCAGGCAGCCCCAGGCGCCGACGGTGGGATAGTACTGGACGCCGGGGACCACTTCTGGCGCGGGCGGCTTGAGATCTTTGTTCCACCAGGGTACGCAGGACCAGTTCTGGTACCAGGTGACCTCGAGATCGCTGAACTGCGGGTAGTACGACAGGGGTTTCTGCTGTGCGTTGACCGCTACGCCAAAGCGCGACGCGTCCGGCGCCGGCGTGCCGGCGGGCTCCACATTGAGGTCGATGACCGCTGGGAGTAGCACCTGGTTGGGCTGCGGCTCGTCCGCGCTGAGGGGGTTGACATCGACCAGCCATGTGCCAGCCGCGATCAGCAGTAACAGCAGGACGGAGCCAGCTGTGCGCAAGATGGCCAGTGTG
>DIVQ01000166.1 GCA_002423325.1 Anaerolineales bacterium UBA6128
GAGCGCGTCACGCAGTGCGCGCTGCTGCTCAATGAACTGGTGCAGAATGCGATCGAGCATGGCATGGCGCACCATGAGGAAGGCAACATCGAAGTCGAGCTGCTTGACACGGGGCACGAGATAAGCATAGTAGTGAGCGACGATGGCGAGGGCCTGCCCGCGGACTTTTCGCTGGCAACAAACGCCAACCTGGGCCTGAACATCGTCCGCAGCATGGTCGAGCGCGACCTGCGAGGGACGTTTCGCATATACCGAGACCAAAAGACAAGGGCCGTGATTCACTTTGGCCGGTCGAATACAGGAGGTAACTGAATTGGAGCGCATCAGAGTAATTGTCGCCGATGATGAGTCCATGATCTGCATGGATTTGCGCGAGATGCTGACCAACCAGGGCTATCTGGTAGTCGGAGACACGGGCGACGGACGCAGCGCCGTCAACCTCGCGCGCGAACTGCGCCCCGACGTGGTGTTGATGGACATCANNTCAAGATGCCCGACATGGACGGCATAGAGGCCGCCAGCATCTTGACGCAGGAGCATATTGCGCCGGTTGTGCTGCTTACAGCCTTCAGCGAGAAGGACCTGGTGGAACGCGCAAAAGAGGCGGGAGTGGTCGGATACCTGGTCAAGCCGATTCAGGAGGCCGACCTGACACCGGCGATCGAGATCGCCCTGGCGCGGTTCAGAGAGTTCCGCACCCTCGGTCAAGAAGTGGCCTCGCTCCAGGACCAGCTCGATACGCGCAAGTTGGTAGATCGCGCCAAGGGCATCCTGATGGATACGCACGGCCTGACCGAGGCGGCCGCCTTCCGGCGCATCCAAAAGATGTCGATGAACACGCGCAAGTCGATGAAAGAGATCGCGCAGGCGATCGTGCTGACCCACGAGGCCAGCGAATAGGCCAGGCTGAGCAGCACGCAGCACCAGCCAAAATGCCTCGCCCTAGAGTGTGAACGCCTTACGAGGCGGCCCTGCTATTGAGCCTGGGCCGCCTTGTACTCTTCCTCCGTCAACAGCGTACCGCCCTGGACGTCTGAAGAGACGATCGCATAGTTGGCGTCAAACCAGATCTCAACCTCGATCAACTGGAAGCATTTGTTGTCCATGGCCTGTTTGCGCAGCAAGAACACGCCCGGGCCATCTTCGCGACTCAGATCATTGCGCCGGTCGACCCGCACGCGAAACGGCGTCCCACAGCGGCTGCAGCGCAAATAGAGCCAGATCGCGTTGGGATCGCCTTGTGGCTGCGTCGGAGCGGATCCGCCGAATGCCTTGCGTAGTTTGTCGAAAAAGCCCATTGTCTGTCTCCTCCTCGGATTGAGCGCATGGCCGCATTATACCAACGCGAGCCACTATCGTCGACAACCACCTCGAAGGGTTGACACGGCTCATCCATATCGCTACACTCTGTATGTCACAGAGGAGGGCCAAAGGGATGAAAGTCACCAAGACCTTGCACGACAAAGTCCTTGTATTCGGCCTTGATGGCCGGTTCGATGCTTTCCGAGCACAGGGACTGCGCGATGAGCTGCTGCAAGCCATCGAGCACGAATCCAGTCGCGTGGTTGTCGATCTGACGAGGGTTACGCTCGTCGACAGCAATGGCGTCAGCGCCCTTGTAACCGGCATGAAACGTGCTCGGCAAAAGGCTGGCGACCTGCGCCTGGTGGGCATGCCGCCCAGCGTGAGCATCATCTTTCAGCTGACGCGCCTGGATCGCGCTTTTGAGGTCTTCCCTAGCCTTGAGGCCGCGATCGCGAGTTTCGAGTAGCCCTGGTGCCGGCGGCCCCGGAGCGCTCCCAGTCCGCTCACGTCCTTGCACTCAGCTTGGAGCGAAAAGATCAAATGAAAGAAGATCATCTGCAGATCACGCTGCCTGCCGACAAGCGCTACCTCAGCTTGATCGGGGCCTTTGTGCAGGAACTCTGCGGCACAATCCCCAGATTCCCGCCTGCGGCCTCGTACAATGTCGAGTTGGCGCTTAATGAGGCCGTCGTGAACGTCATAACACATGCCTACCACGACGACCCGAAAGGCAAGATTCAGATCACGTTCCTGGTCAAGCCGGACAGCCTGGAAATCCAAATCCGTGACTGGGGGCGAAGCTTTGATGCCTCCACCGTCCCGACGCCCGATCTGGACGAGCCGCACGAGTCCGGCTATGGCGTCTATTTGATCCGCCAACTCATGGACCGCGCGTCATATCAACCCAGAACTGCCGACGGCAACCTGGTCACGTTGGTCAAGCGCCTGTCGTAGCACGGCGCGGGTCAAGCTGCCTTGCCGCGAGAGCATTGGCGCCCGAGTCGGCCCTGTATACGCTCTCACTGACCGGTTTGGCGAGGTCCCTTTCAGGAGTGCAGATGGCCAGAGTTCTCGACCTGATAAGCCGCAACCGCGACCCCATCGGATTGCTCGAGCATCTGTCCGGGGGCACAGTCTATCCGCACTCAATCACGCCGTTAGCGGGCAACGTCCTGTTCCTCTGCCGACAGGGCGCCAGCACACGCCTCGGCTGCCTTGGCCAGCCCGACACTGCTCTGCAATTCCAGCTCACACGCGCAGAGGCCGACATCGACCGCACGCTCCTCACCCTGGGCTTGGGCGAGACCAACGCACACAACGCCGCCGCCCTGCGTGCGCTCGTTCCCCACACGGCGTCGTCCTGCCTGGGCCTGGCCAAGTCGGTAGGCTTGGGCGATCGTCTCGGCATTGCCACGCCCGGTCACATCCGCGCGCTGCGCGCTGCCCCCGGCATGCGTCCTATCCTTGCGCAGCAATCCATCCGCGAGATGGAGCGCACCGCGCGCACCCCGCAGGACGTCATCGACGCCGCCACCTGGGGCGTGCTGCAGGAGGGCTGGACCGACGGCTACGGCTCCGACGCCGACCACCTCAAGACGCGGGCCGACATCGACGTCTGCGCGGCCGCCGGTTTTTGCCTGTACACGCTCGACCCGCGCGACCACGTCGACAATGCCGCCGACACCGACGACGCGGCTACTCTGTCGGCCAAGCTAGACGCGCTGCCCTGGTCGCGCCTCGAGACCAGTCTGCCGGCCCTGCGCGCGAATGATGCCGACCAGAGCTGGGACATCGGCGACCGCGCCCTCACCTGCAACGACGAGGAGTTGGCGCGCGCCGCCGTCAAGTATGGGAGCGCTATCGCGCACCTGGCCGAAATGTACCGCCATCTGCTCTCGGTCATGGGCGATCGCCCCTTTGAGGTCGAGATCTCGGTGGACGAGACCGAGACTCCCACGCGCCCCGTCGAGCATCTTTTCATCGCCAAGGAACTGCAGCGCCTGGGCGTGCGCTGGGTCAGCCTGGCGCCGCGCTTTGTGGGGCGCTTCGAAAAGGGCGTCGATTACATCGGCGACCTGACAGCCTTTGAGCAGGATTTCGCCTGGCACGCCTCCATCGCCCGCGCGCTCGGGCCCTACAAGCTCAGCCTGCACTCCGGCTCTGACAAGTTCAGCATCTATCCCATTGCGGCGCGCCTCGCGGGCGATCTGGTGCACCTCAAGACCGCCGGCACCAGCTACCTGGAGGCCTTGCGCACGCTGGCGCGCGTAGACTCACCGTTGTTTCGCGAGATCCTCGCGTTTGCCATCGAGCATTACGAGCAGGACAAGGCATCGTATCATGTCTCGGCGCGGATCGATCGCATGCTGACCCCCGGTGCACTGTCTGATGAGCAACTGCCGGCCGCACTCGATCAGTTCGATACGAGGCAGGCACTGCATGTCACCTTCGGCACGGTGATGACACAACGGACATCATTCGGCGCGCTGAGATTCCGCGATCGCATCTACCAGGCTGCGACCCTATACGAAGAGGAGCACTACGCTGCCCTGCGCAGCCACTTTGTTCGTCACATGCAACCCTTTATCAACACCTAGAGGAGAGGACCGATGGCCAACGAGTTCATCAGTGATCTGTTCAGCGTCAAGGACAAGGTCGTCGCGATCACGGGCGGGGGTGGCATCCTGTGCAGCGCCATGGCGCAAGCACTGGCCAGGGCGGGCGCGCGCGTCGCGGTGCTCGACATCATGGACGCCGCAGCCAACAAGACGGCCGAGGAGATCACCGCAGCCGGCGGAGACGCCAGGGCGTTCCACATCGACGTACTGGACCGCGCGGCTGTGCAGGCCTGCGCCAATGAGGTGTTGGCCCACTTTGGCCGGATCGATGCACTCATCAACGGGGCGGGCGGCAACAAGAAGCAAGCCACGACATCGCCCGACCTCTCGTTCTTTGATCTGCCGCAGGATGCTTTCCAGTGGGTTTTCAACCTGAACTTTGTGGGTACGCTCCTGCCCACGCAAGTGTTCGGCAAACTCCTCGCCGAGCAGGGGGAGGGCGCGATCCTCAACATTGCGTCGGTGAATGCCTTCCGGCCGCTCACCAATATTCCTGCCTATTCCGCCGCCAAGGCCGCCGTCAAGAACTTTACCGAGTGGCTAGCCGTGCATATCTCTCAGAACTATTCCACCAGTATTCGCGTGAACGCCATTGCCCCGGGCTTTGCCCTCACTGAGCAGAACCGCTTCCTGCTGACCGATGCGCAGACCGGCGCGCCTACCAAGCGTGGCAACATCATCATCGGTCACACGCCCATGGGACGCTACTTTGAACCGGAAGAGCTGGTGGGCACCGTCATCTGGCTGCTTTCGCCGGCTTCGTCGTTCGTACACGGCGTCACGGTGCTGGTAGACGGCGGCTTTTGTGCTTTCAGCGGCGTCTAGCGGACGGCCGCAGGCAAGCGCATCAGCCGGCCCCACTCGCGCCGCCGGCCACGGGTTGGCGGCAGCCAGGTCTGCTGACTCACACTACAAGGAGCCACTCATGACAGAGATACCCGAGCCCGCCCGAGCGCTACTGTCCCTGCCCAAGCAGCACGAGTTTTTCGTGGGCATCGATTCGGACGGCTGTGCCTTTGATACGATGGAGATCAAGCACAAAGAGTGCTNNNNAGTGGCGCGGCATCAACCGCTGGCCAGCGCTGGTCATGGTCTTTGACCTGCTGCGTGAACGTACCGAAGTCCAGCGCCGCGGCGTCCATCCGCCAGAGGTTCCCAGGATTCGCGAGTTCATCGCCGCCAAGGGCGCCAAGAGCAACGAGGCCCTGTCGGCTCTCGTGCGTGAGACCGGCGATCCCGAGCTTACCAAGGCCCTCGAGTGGAGCAAGGCCGTCAACGCCACCATTGCCGACATGGTCCACGGCGTGCCGCCCTTCCCCTACGTTCGCGAAAGCCTCGCCCTGGTCGCAGGACACGCCGACGCGATCGTGGTCTCGCAGACACCGGTCGAGGCACTGGTGCGCGAATGGCAGGAGCACAATATCGACCAGTACGTCGAAGCGATCGCCGGCCAGGAGATGGGCTCCAAGAGCGACCACATCCGTTACGCCGCGCAGTCCAAGTACGCCAACGACCACAAGCTGATGATCGGCGACGCTCCCGGCGACCTGAAGGCCGCGCGCGACAACCACGCGCTGTTCTATCCAATCGACCCGGGCCACGAAGAGGAGAGCTGGGAGCGCTTTTTCAAGGAGGCCTTGCAGCGCTTTGTCGAGGGCAGCTATGCCGGCGCCTACGAGGAGGCCCTGATCATCGAGTTCCAGAAGGCGTTGCCCAGTGTGCCGCCGTGGAAGAAAGGCTAGACTCCAATGGTCATCGGCAGCGGTTATACGGATCGATTCCTGACCGAAACAGAGACGCGCGAGATCATTGCCCAGGGCGCCGAGCAACTCGACGCCGCCGGCAAGCGTGTCCTCATCATCATCCCCGACAGCACGCGCAGCGCGCCCATGCCGCTTTGCTTTAGCGCGCTCTGCCAGGATTTGTCGGGCGTGGCGGNNCTGCCAGCACTTCGGCATCACACTCGAAGAGCGGCAGACCACCTACCGAGACATCGGCATCTACAACCACAACTGGCAGTCGGGCCTGGCCGTGCTCGGCACCATCCCGGCGTCCGAGATCGAGGCGCTGACCGGCGGCCTGATGTCCGAAGACGTAGATATTGAGATCAATGCGCGCATTTTCGACTATGATCTGCTCGTCATCTGCGGTCCCGTGTTCCCACACGAGGTTGTTGGCTTCTCCGGGGGCAACAAGTACTTTTTCCCGGGCATCAGCGGCCCTAAGGTCATCGACTTTACCCACTGGATGAGCGCGATCATCACCAACATGGCCACCATTGGGCACGAGGATACGCCTACACGACGTGTGCTTGACCGTGCAGCTGCGATGATTCCCGTCAAAAAGGCCTGTTTCAGCATGGTCGTCAGGGGCCACCACGACTTGGCGGGCCTCTACTTTGGTTCGCCTGAGGACTCGCAGCGCGCAGCCGCAGAGCTGTCCGCGTTGGTCAATATCACGTGGGATGATCACCCCTACAAGCTGGTCATCTCGGTCATGCCCGAGCTCTACGACGACATCTGGACGGCTGCCAAAGGCATGTACAAGATGGAGCCCGTGGTCGCCGACGGCGGCACGCTCATCATTTATGCGCCGCATATCGACGAGATCTCGTACACCCATGGCAAGACTCTGGACCAGATCGGCTATCACGTGCGCGATTACTACCTGGCGCACATGCCCGAGTTGGCCGGCACGTCACGCGGCGTCATGGCCCACGGCACGCACTGCAAGGGCGCAGGCACCTACGTGGACGGCACCGAAAAGAGTCGCATCACGGTAATCCTCGCTACAGGCGTACCCAAGGAGCGCTGTGAGCGACTCAATCTTGGCTACATGGACCCCGCAACATTGGATATTGAATCGCTCAAGGGCCGTGAAGACGAGGGCATCTTGGTGGTGCCTCGCGCCGGCGAAATGCTGCATCGGCTCAAGAGCGAGCGCGCCTGAGTCGACACGCCTATTCGGCTCTGCACGTAGTTACACAAGGAGACGCAGACGATGAAATACCAGATCGGTTTGGTCGGCCTCGCGGTCATGGGCGAGAACTTGGTGCTCAACATCGAACGCAACGGCTTTACCGTGGCCGTCTACAATCGCACCGCCGAGCGCACCACCGCCTTTATCAACGGAGGCGGGGCCGGCAAGAACATCAAAGCCTGCTATTCGCTGCAGGAACTGGCCGATTCTCTGGAGCGACCGCGTAAGATCATGCTCATGGTCAAGGCCGGTGCGCCGGTAGACCAGGTCATTGAGCAGGTACTGCCCGTGCTTGACAAGGGGGATCTGCTGATCGACGGCGGCAACTCGTTCTTCCAGGATACCGAGCGCCGCGCGATAGCCCTGGCCGAGCTCGGCATCAACTATATCGGGACCGGCGTCTCGGGCGGAGAAGAAGGCGCTCTGTGGGGTCCCGCCATCATGCCCGGCGGTCAGCCGGAGGCCTACGCCATGGTCGAGCCCATTCTGACGGCCATCGCGGCCAAAGCCGAGGGCGAGCCCTGTGTGGCCTACATCGGGCCCCGCGGCGCCGGCCATTATGTCAAAATGGTGCACAACGGCATCGAGTATGGTGATATGCAGCTGATCGCCGAGGCCTACGACATTCTGCACCGCGCGCTGGGGCTCTCTGCCGACGAACTGCACGCCATCTTTTCCGAGTGGAACGCAGGCGAACTCAAGTCGTACCTGATCGAGATCACGTCACATATTCTCACAAAGCTCGATCCCGAGACCGGTCAGCCGATCGTCGACCTGATCCTGGATGAGGCCCAGCAGAAGGGCACCGGCAAATGGACCTCCCAGAATGCGCTCGATCTGGGCGCGCCCACCCAGACGATCAACTCGGCCGTCGAATCACGTATCATCTCGGCCTACAAGGATGAGCGCGTGACCGCCAGCAAGGTGCTGTCTGGCCCCACTGCGGCCTTCGCGGGCGACCGCCAGCAGTTGATCCAGGACGTTCGCAACGCGCTCTACGCCAGCAAGATCTGCTCGTACGCTCAGGGGATGACGCTGCTCAAGAAAGCCTCCGAGGAATACGGCTACGCGCTCAATCTGGGCCAGATCGCCAAGCTCTGGCGCGGCGGCTGCATCATCCGGGCTTTGTTCTTGAACGACATCGCCGCCGCTTATGAGCGAAATCCGGGTCTCACGAACCTGCTGCTGGATCCCTACTTTAGGGAGGCCTTCCTGCAGCGCCAGGCTTCGCTGCGGCGCGTCGTGCAGACGGCCATCACGCTGGGCATCCCCTGTCTCGCAATGGGAGCCTCGCTGGCCTACTTTGACGCCTATCGCACCGAGCGGCTCCCCGCCAACCTGACTCAGGCCCAGCGCGACTATTTTGGCGCGCACACCTATCGCAGGATCGACAAGGAGGGCGTCTTTCACACCGAGTGGACCGAATGATTGACCGAGAGAGCCCGGGTGGGCCACAGCGCCCGGGCTCGTCCAGTTGCAGGAGCCCCAGATGAAGAACCGAAACGTGGTTGTCGCCCAATCCGGTGGCCCTTCGCCAGTGATCAACGCTTCACTGCGAGGCGTCGTCGAGACTTGTCACGCCTTTCCAGACCGCTTTGGCACCTTGTACGCGGGCTTCCATGGCATCGAGGGCGTGTTGAAGGAAGAGTTGCTCGACCTCTCGGCGCAGCCCCCCGAGGAAATCGCGTTGCTCAGCACCACTCCGGCAGCGGGCGCGATCGGCACCTGCCGCTACAAGCTGCGCAAGGATGCCACAGAGGACTATGAACGCATCCTTGATGTGCTAAAAGCGCACAACGTGGGCTACTTTTTCTACAATGGCGGCAATGACTCGATGGACACCGCTCACAAAATCAGCGAGTTGGCCGCGCAGCACGGCATGGAGCTCCTCGCACTGGGCGTGCCCAAGACCATCGACAACGATGTGGGCGATTCCGAGTTCAAGCTCATCGACCATACGCCAGGCTATGGCAGCGTCGCCCGCTACTGGGCGCTGATGGTGCAGGGCGCCGAAGAGGAGAACCGCGGCTCGTATCCGGCAGATCCGGTGCTCGTCCTGCAGGCCATGGGCCGACGCATCGGCTTTATCCCGGCGGCGGCGCGCCTGGCTGACCCGGCACGTGAGATGCCGTTGCTCATCGTGCTAGCCGAGGCCAAGATGGGCCTGCCCGAGCTCGCCGACCGGGTCAGCGACATGCTGCGGGTCCGCGGGCGCTGCGTGCTGGTAGTCAGTGAGGGCCTGGACCTCGGCAGCATCGGAGAGCGCCGCGACTCGTTCGGGCATGTCCAGTTCTCGTCAAGCGAGACTACCGTCGCCCAGATCGTGACCAACTATTTGAACCAGGCGGGCCTGGCTGCCCGTGGCGCGGCGCGCTGCAACGTACCGGGCACCCACCAGCGTCATGACATCGCCTACGCCTCCACCGTCGATCTCGCCGAGGCCTATGTCGTCGGCCAACAGGCAGCGGTCCTGGCCGCACACGGCATGGGCGGCGTTATGTCTACCATTCTGCGCGAACCGGGGCCGCTCTACGCCGTGCGCTACCATCAAGTCGCGCTCGACCTGGTGGCGAACTCGGAGCGTCAGTTCCCGGCTGCCTGGATCAGCCCCGACCGCACAGACGTGACCGACGAATTCTGCAGGTACGCCAGGCCGCTCATCGGTAACGACTGGCCCAGCGTGCCCCTGGTGGACGGCCGCCAGCGTTTCGCCAGGCTGCAGCCCCGCTTTGCCGAACAGCACCTGGCGCCCTACGTACCTCAGGCCTATCGCTGAGATCAGCGCCAGTTAGCCGTCACACAAACAGGCCCTGCACCAATTGGTGCAGGGCCTGTTGCTGTCATCAGGTTAAAAGTGCAGAGCCTCAAGTGACCTTTGATTGCTCTCCCCGTCTATGACGCCCGCCTCGTTGTTATGGAGTGTCTTCTCCTGTCTCGGCCTGCTCTCCGACCCCTCGCCCTCGCGGACTAGAATCAGTTTGCCAGCTCCTGGCCCCCGCTTGCGCGTTGGCCTTTCTCCTGACTTGCGGTCGGGCGAGTCTCCTCACCTGTCCCGTTCGCCGGCCGATCTTTTGGCGAGCCTCTGAGGAGATCATCTCCAATCTCTCGAGACTCTGCATAAGTATAATACCACATAGTGACCCATATGTCAAGGGGTTTCGGGGGGCATCTTTTCGAATTCGTCCAGTGACATCACGCTGTCCCAGTCGCCTTCGGGCACCAGCAGCGCCTCTGCGAACACCTGCGCGATATAGCGCTGACCGTCCACTGCCAGACGCGTCTCGTGCGTGAGCGCACCCAGCAGCCCGCGGGCAACGCCCGCTTTGGCCAACGCGGCCGCCGGGTTGACGCCGACCAACTGCCCCTGGATCTGTCGCGTCAGCGCTTCGCGCACCGTAATGGAAGGTTGCGCGGGCGCGCCGCCCTCGTCGTGGCGATACGCGTCGATCCAGGCCTTGATCTGCGGGATGATCCACTCTTTGCGCACCGCCGTCCCGGGGCAGGTCTTGGTCGACACGTCGCGGTGAAAGTACAGCTTGTTGATGTCGAGGCCGAGCCGCTCATTTATGATGCCCAGCGCGGCGATGGTGTTGGAGAGCATCGCGCCGCTCGGCAGCACCTCATCATAGTCGCCCACCATCTCGAGGTGGCGCGAGCGCTCGTTATGTCCGGCGGCACCCACCCCGTCGTAGCGCAGGTCACTGAACAGCCAGATGCCGTCGTCTGCGACGAACAGATGCGGTCCGGCGTTCCAGCCTTCGTGCCACCTGCCCTGGCTGTCAACCCACAACTGCTTTTCATAGTAGGCTTTCATCGCCAGGATCGTGCTTTTGCCACGCCACGTCTCGAGCGTCGGCTTCCAGGTATGGTGGAGGAACAGCTTGGTCGGCAACGGGCGCGCGAACTCCAGGGTCTCCACGTAGCTCACGAACTCGTCGGCCGTCATCACCCGCCCGTCGATCTCCATCGCCGGCTCTTTGATGATCTCGCCCGAGGCGGGCCGGGCAACCATCGGGACATCGGGACCGTGACCAAAGGTCTCCTCACTGCCCAGCAGGTTCTCCGCAAACCCTTTTAGAAACGCCTTCCAGATCTCCATACCTTTTGCGCCCCCTCTCAGCCGTACCAGCGATAGTCGTTCTGCAGGGCCGCACGCCAGTCGTTGATCACATCGCTCTTGCCCTGAATCCACCACTTGTCGTTGAAATGCTTCTCCCAGCGGTACAACAACATGCAGCGGATCTTTTGACGCGTTGGATCGCCGTTCCAGCGGTTGATCTCGGCGTAAGCTTCCTGAATCCACCCTCGGTTCACGTTAACCCATTCGTCATTCTGATCGACTTCGGTCATATAGACGGGCAGGTGTCGGAGCGAGATGGGAATAGCCTCCATCAGATCGACATAGCTCCGGAACATCTTGCGGCGATGGCTGAACGGCGCATCCATCCGTTCCTCGCTCACGATGGCGGCTGGGTTCGCGTCCCGACCATAGGTGTGCAGAGCGATGCCATCCAGCCCCCCCTTGAGCGCAGTCAGCATATCGCGCAAGTAGATCACCCAGTCGCCGCTCGGGTTCGCCGGATAGTTGGTCTCGATGTTCCATGGTCCCACTGCTGCCGTGACGACCTGATCATCGTTGTGGCCGGGGCGGCGCTTGATCTCCTGGCGGCACTGGGCAAAGGCCTGCGCGTACTTGGCGGGTGTGATCACCTCGCCGTTTGCAGGCCCACCGGGGCGCTCCACCGCCAGGTTGGGTTCGTTAGCGATGATCCAGATCCTGCAGCCCGACGAGCGCTCCACGAAATTGCCGCAGCGCACTGCAAAGTCGGCATAGCGCTCGCTGCGGGGCAGCGTCCCTGCGGGTCCATAGCCATGGTTGAGCCGGACCATCACGCCAAAGCCCTGTTCGGCCAAGTCGTCATAGTTGCGACTGCTCCAATCCGTGCGACCAGCCCCAAGCTCCTCAGTCACGAGCACCCAGCCCTTGCGTCCTGCCCAGGTCATATAGTGCTCGCCACCACGGTCATGCATGCCAAAGATAAAGGGCGACGATCCCTTGGGTAATGGATCATCGGGGATGATCTCGGGGAGCAGAAGCGTTTGGCCCACGCGCAGTCTTGCCAGCTCGGACAGACCGTTGAATGCGGCGATCACCGTGTGCTTACTCGGATCGCGATAGTAGCGTTGCGCCAGGATTGCGAGGGTCTCGCCAGGGCGAACCACGTGCTCGGTGATTCGCAGGCCCCAACTCCCCAGCCAGGCCGTGACTTCTTGCTTGATGATCGCAACGGGGTTTTTGCCCACATCAGCGGCGCGTGCCGCCAAACGTCTGGCGAGATGCTCGTCGAGGGTGAACTGAATCTTGCGTTCGCGTTGAGCCATGGTGGCGTCGCTCCTGCTCTAGCGCAACACGCGCACGTCGCCCATGCGTTTGGTGACGCGGCGGGCATCGAGGTCTTCCAACAGACTCAGTGCATACTTGCGGCTGGTACCAAAGAGATCGCGCACATTCGCGACCGTGATCTGGCCATTCTGCCGCAAGTAGGTCGTTACGCGCTGCTCCATCTCCGCATAGGTCTCGGGACCAAAGGCGACGCTATCACTCACCTTGAGCAGGCGCCCGGCGTCGAACAGGTACTGCAGCAAGTCCGCTCCCAGCAGCTCCTGCAGGTCGCTGAGGGCGGGGGGCGTATACGGGGTCGCTGCCACCAGCGCCAGGGCCCGCTTGACGCGGCTGTCCTGCTCCGGCGCAAGTCGCACCGCGTGACCTGAGAGATGAACCTCCGTTTCGGACGCCACCAACCACCCCTCGCTCACAGCCCTTTCAACCACACGCAGGAACGAGACGCTGTCCATGCGCAGGCGACTCTTCAGTTCCTCGCGCGGCATCCCCAAACGCAAGGGGTACTGCTGGTGGTAGCTGCCCAAAGCTGTCTGAATCGTTTGCGACAACGGTTGCCAGGCCTTGCGCGCCATGATCAGAGCGTTGCGCAGCGTCTGGTCGTCGGCAGCGCGCCCATCCAGCAGCACAATCTCGTCCGATTCGAGCAGCCCCCTCAAAGCAATCAGCGCTTCTGATTCGGGCACCGAACTGCTCTTGACCAAATCGGCCCCGCGCATCGTCTGCTTGCCGGCAAGCGCGCCGAGCAACAGCTCTTCAGGGGTGCCCCGCAGCAGCGCCTCCAGCTCAGAGATGGTCTCTGGCCGAAAGCGTCTGTGCCGTCGCCCGACCGCCTCCCGCACGATCTGCCCACCGCCAATCGTCTGACTCGGCGAAGGCGAACGCAACACAAAGCGATCTCCGCGCATCGCTGCGAGCGGCTCTGCCAGCCTGAGTTGGACCCAGCCACTCTCGCCCGGCTGCAGCGCCTCGCTGTCCAGAAGACGTACGTGCGCCTGTGCGTGTGCCGCACCCACGTGCAGGTCCACGAGCGCATCGTGCTCCAGCGGGTACGACAGATCTCGCAAAACGCTGAGCCTGGCATCGACCAGCAAGCTCGTGCGCTGTGCGCCGCGGAGCGCCAGCACCTGGCCACGCATCAGGTCGCTCTTGTTGACCCCGACCAGGTTGATGGCCACGCGTGAGCCCGGTTCTGCGCGCGACACTTGCGCCTTGTGGGCCTGGAGACCTCGCACGCGCGCCTGCAGCTTGCCGGGCACGATCTCGACCTCGTCGCCGACTGCCAGCGCGCCGTCCAGCAAAGTGCCTGTGACCACCGTACCAAAGCCCGAGATGGTAAAGACGCGATCGATCCACATCCTCGGACGTCCCAGATCCCTGCGCGGCGGCGCGGCCGCCACCAAACGGTCAAGCTCGGCCAGCAGGTCGGGCAGCCCAGCGCCTGTCCGCGCCGACACGGGGATGCAGGCAGCCTGCTCCAGCACGGTGCCGCGCAACTCCTCGCGCACCTGCTCCACCACCAGTTCGAGCCATTCGGCGTCGTCAACCAGATCGCTCTTGGTGAGCGCCACCACCGCGCGCGGCACCTGCAGCAGATCGAGGATCGCCAGATGCTCACGCGTCTGCGGCATCACGCCCTCGTCGCAGGCTACCACCAGCATGGCCACATCCACGCCGCCAATGCCCGCGAGCATATTCCGCATAAAGTCTTCATGGCCGGGGACATCGATCACGCTGACGCTGCGGCCACTGGGCAGAGTGAGCCACGCAAAGCCCAAGTCAATCGTCATCTCCCGCACCTGCTCTTCTCTGAGCCGATCGGGGTTGATGCCTGTCAGGGCCTTGACCAGCGTGGACTTGCCGTGATCGACGTGTCCGGCTGTTCCGATGATTGCCACGGGACCGTCAGTCTTCCTCGACCTTGAAGGCGCCCGCCATCTCGGCCAGCGTCCGGTCGTTCATCTCGCGCTCGAGTACCACGAAGCGCAACATCGTCTCGCGCAGCGTGCGCAACTGTGCCTCAAGCGCCAGGCGCGTTTCACCCAATGCGACGCGCAGCGCTTCGGTCACCTTGACATCCTCCGCACGTTTCGCTTCCAGATCCTGCGTTCGCGCATCCTGCGCCTGATCGCGCTGAGCCTGTTCCTCGAGCACTTTTGTCTGGGCATCGGTGGCCGTCACCCAGCGCCTGTCATCTTCGCTGCGCCAATCGCGCAGTTCGCGCCGCAGTTGCTCCTCCGCGATGCGCTGAACTTGGCGCAGTTGGTCCTGTTGCTGGCTCAGTTGCTGCGCGAGCTCCTGCATGTCGCGCAGCACGCGTCGGCTCTTGTCGTGTTGGTCTGCAAAGTAGCGCAGTTGATCGCGCCACGTCTCGAGTTGATGACTCATCTCCTCGAGCCGCCGCCCCCAATCGGTCAACTTCTGTGACCTCTCCACTTCTGAACGGCGTTGGTTCTCGAGCAGCTCCTCCTCGCGTTGCACGATCTCCTGACGCATCCCTTCCATGGCGCCAATACGCTGACCGGTCTTTGCCAGGCCGTCCTCCAGGAGCAGCAGGCGGCTTACGTCGCCCTGCAGCGCCTTCTGCAACTCTTGCACGCCGATCTCGACCTGGCCCTGCTTGACCGTGCTATGTTCAAGGCGGTCTGCTAGGTGACGCAGTGATTCCTCAAGCTTGTGAACCCGATCGAGCGCTGCCGTCAGCTCTTGTTGTGTGCGCTGCTGGACCTCACTGAGCCGATGGTCCTCTGCCTGCCGCATAGCCAGGCTCTGCTCGAGACTGCCGATGCGCTTCAGGTCGGCCTCGATTCCCTGCAGGGCCAGCACATCACGCTCGCGCTCCGTCTGACGGTTGCGCAGGAACTCGGCATCGCGCTTTTGCTGCTCCTGCCGCAGTTCGGCCATCTTGAGCACCAGCTCGTCGCGCGTGTGCTGCAGGGCATCCTCGACGGCGGGAATGCGCGCCAACTGCGCCTGCAGCTTGGCCAAGCGATCCTCTAGCGCACCAAGGCGTTGCTGCTGGTCTGACGTCTCAACGGTGCGCTTGTCCAGTTGCTCGCGCAGCTCGGTGATGATGGCCTTGAGTTTGCGTAGCTCTCCATCCAACCAGCTGAGCTGCGCGTTCCCCTGTGCGTTGGCACTCATGCACATTTCCTCTTGCTTTTGGTCATGGGCGTTACCCGGCGGTCTGATCCGGCCCGACGCTCACCATTCGATAATGACGGCAGTGCCGATCTCGGCCCACTCGTACAGCTGCACGGCGTCGGGCGTGTCCAGCACGATGCAGCCAAACGAGCACGGTGTGCCCATCGAGCTGCGCCAGAGCACCTGCCGGCCGCCCAAAAGGGGTACGGCGTGGAATCCGTTTTCGGATCCGCCCGCCCAGTAGATTCCCAGCCACCAGGGCATATCCAGGTCCCACTTGGACGCATACGCGGACGGCATCTTGGATTGCACCGCGTAGCGCCCGGGTACGGTAGGAGAGGAGGAGCGCCCAGTGCAGCACCGGTAGGTATACTTGACCACATGGTTCTCGTACACCACTACGGTCTGATCACCCAGGTCCACCACGATCCGGTTCGGCGGGACGAGCACATCCATCACCATCGCCATCAACTGGGTGGCATCCGCCCTGCCCGGTTCGAGCTCGAGGCTCGCGTCCAGGGCTTTCTTGGCGTCCTCCCAAACGTCCTGATCCGCACGCTCGACCGCCAGTTCGTAGTAGGCCTGGGCCAGCATGCTCTTGCAGTCGCGAAAGTCCGGGTTGACGGCGTACGCCTTTTTGAGGTTCTGAACAGCCAGTGGCCAGTCTTTCGCCCAGTAGGCCGCGACGCCGTCGTTGTACAGCTTGAGCTGGCGCCTGATCTCCTGCAACGGCGCATAGCTCGAGTCCAGCCTCAGGGCATTGTCCAGTTGGATACGCGCAGCGTCGAGGTCGTTGGACTGAATCAGCGAGACCCCCCGCTGATAGTACACGGTCGCCAACGTGGAGCGCGCCTTGCTGTCGTCCGGGTCGATCGCGCGGATCTGCTCGAGGCCCTCGGCGGCGGCATCCCAATCGGCCTGGCCCATCGCGATCTCCACCTCTACCCAGACGGGTGCGGTGAGCTGGTCCACGCTCGGCGTCGCCGTCGCGTTGGGCGCGGGCGTCGGCAGCGTCAGCGCCAGGACGGTCGAGGAAGCATTGCGCGCCAGGCGGATGCCTAGCAGCACCATCAGCACCAGCGCAACCACCGCCAGTACCGAGATGATGGGCATACCCAGACTGCGCAGTCGATCGTAGGACACCTCGGGCAGCTTGATGCCGCTCAGTTTGCCCTTGACGCTCTGCAGCGCATCCCCGATGCCTTGGCCGGACGACTCAGTCCGCTGCTGAGCGCGCTCGCGTAAGTTGTACGAAGCGCCCTCTTCTGCACCGTCGGCGTCTTCTGGCGCGCCACGCATGGCTGCGGCCCTCTGGCCCGTGGTGTCCACCACGCCCATCGGCATCGCGGCGTCCTGGCTGGCCCACGCAATCGCTTCCTCAATGCGCACGCTGTCGGGAAGCAGCGCCTGCGCCTCGTGCAAGTAGCGCAGACTGTGCTCACGACTCTCTGCCACCCAGGCCAGCCAGAGCCAGGCATCCTCATTGTCCGGGTTCTGGTGGATCATCCTCCGGAAAATCGCGCGCGCCGCCACGTGATCGCCGGCGCGTGCCAGGGCCACGCCCTGTGCCATGGGGGAGTTAGCGCGTCCCTCTCTCGTCAGTACACTATCGGGTTCCTCTGCCATCGTGATCTCTCCGTTGTGCAATTCGCAAGGCGGATGTGCTCCGAATGGTCGCGTAAGGCTTACGTCGCCATTATAGCACATTTGGCGGCGTCGACCAGAACAACTGTCCCCCCCCCCACAGAACCACGCGACCGAACACGCACAATTGACTTGCCATTTCGCTGCGTCGGTTGTACCCTTGCGCAGCCTCTGAGCCATACTCGTACGTTGGAGAGACTGATGCAGGCACTGGTACACACCGCGCCCTTTACCATGGGGCTGCAGGACTGGCCCCGGCCGAGCTGCGGCCCCGATGACCTGCTGATCCGCGTCAAAGCGTGCGCCATCTGCGGATCAGATGTCAAAGGCTACAGCGGCAAGACCGGCCGCAGACAGCCCCCCATCGTGATGGGCCACGAGGCCGCCGGCATCGTCGAGGCTGTGGGAGAGCACGTGACCGGTTTTGCGCCCGGAGACCGCGTCGGGTTCGACTCGACCATCTACTGCCGGCTCTGCCCTTATTGCCTCTCGGGACATGCGAATCTCTGCTCTAGCCGACAGGTGATCGGCGTCTCGGAGGGCACCTACCGTCGCCACGGCGCCATGGCCGAGTACGTGACCGTGCCCCATTGGGTGGCCGTGCACCTGCCCGACAGTCTGGGCTACGCCCAGGCAGCTCTTGCCGAGACCGTCTCGATCGGCCTGCACGCCGCCAACCGCGTCCCCATGCGACTCGGCGCCACCGCAGTCGTCATCGGCGCGGGTGCGATCGGCCTTGTCTCGGTGCAGGCCCTGCGCCTGAAGGGCGCCGGGCAGATCATCGTCACCGACGTCTCTCCGACCAAGCTTGCGCTCGCCCAACGCCTGGGCGCCGACCTGACGCTGCGCGCCGATGCGCCCGACTACCTCGACCTGCTGCGCGACGCGACCGGCGCCGAGGGCGCGGACGTTGTCGTTGAGGCAGTGGGCGTGCAGACTACGGTCAACGCCGCCCTCGCGATCGCGCGTAAGGGCGGCGCGGTTGCGCTTGTCGGCAACGTGGCTCCAAGCGTCGAGATCACACTTCAGAGCATGATCGCCCGCGAACTCGACGTCTTTGGCGTCTGCGCCTCCAACGGCGAATACGCCGCCGCCGTGGGCCTGATCGCCTCCGGCCGATTTGAGGTTGACCCGCTCATCTCCGAGTACGCGCGCCTGCAAGATGGCCAGGCCGTCTTTGACCGCCTCTACCGCGGCGCAGAAGATAACGTACGCACGGTGTTCACGTTCTCGTGATAGCGTCCTGCGATTCACCCGCCCCCGGTACCAACCTCCGCCTCTGGCGCAGACGCGTATTCGCCGTGGCCTGGCTCACGTACGCTGGCTACTACCTCGGACGCGTCAACCTGGCCGTGGCGTTGCCCGTGCTGCGTGCAGAGTACGGCTGGAGCAAAGCACTCGCCGGGCTGATCGGCACCCTGTTCTACTGGGTCTACGCCGCCGGCCAACTGGTCAACGGCCAGCGCGGC
>DIVQ01000046.1 GCA_002423325.1 Anaerolineales bacterium UBA6128
ACCGCCGAGACGCGGAGACGCGGAGGGGCTGTTGGTGGGAGGGAAATCATCGCACCGTTTGGACAGCGTTCGGCTTTCGCCCATTCGTCTTTTCGCGATAAACCACCCCCCGTTGGTGGATGCCGCCGGAGAACCGTTTTGGACGGCCATTCGTATGTGGCAAATGGCGGGAGTCGGCCGAATGAGCGATCCAATCGCTTGCCGGGGGGTGTCCCGTGAGCTAGAATTCCCTCGTCAAGAGCGTGAAGAGATGGTTTCCAGCGGGCGTGTTGCCCGAGTGGTCGGCTGGTTGACGATCTTTCGCGCCGCGGGGCGGAAGCCGATCGTCGAAGTCGGCTTTCGACGACGTTGTGTTCCCCAGAACGTGTTCCCCAGAACATCGAAGAGCAGAAGAAGGAGTCAAGAATCATGAAGAGGATTCTCGCCGCATTGGCAATCGTCTTGTTGACCACGTCGATTGCGTCGGCCGCTGGTCGTCGCTACGTGGTTGCGTCGCCGGTGTTTGTCGGCCCGGCGCCGATGGTGGCCAACTACTGGCCCGTCGGACCGGTTTACACCTATCCGGCCCCGTATGTCGTGGGGCGTCCGATGGTCGTCGCGCCGGCTCCCGTGATGGTAGGTCCGCCGGCGATGATGGTTCCGGCCCCGGTGGTCGTCAGGCCTCGTTTCGTGCCAGGTCAACCGGTTCGCAACGCAATTCGGGCGACCGCTTGGTAACGGACGTTCGTTCGATCACAATTAGACAGTGTTCGCGCGGCCCGCGCCTTGATTGAGGCACGGGCCTCGTTTTGCGCGTGGTTCGTCGGGATCGTTCACGAGACAATGTGATTGGTGCGTCCAGACGCACCCTACGCGCTTGGTGGGGCGATGCAAACCGCCTTTCGTCGACTTGCACGCTGCTGCCATGAACAACGCAAATCGAGCGACTGAAGCCCCACCAGGATCAGGGTTTGCATCGCCCCACCCTACGTGTTACTTGTCACCGTCGAATCGGATTGGGGCCAATTGTTGCACCAGCCGTGCGCGGAATGTAGAATTGGGGGGACTGGGTTGGGATTATGCGCCAACTTGTTTTCGAGGTTGGATGAGTCATCGGCCCAGTGCAAGGATGGGTGAGCCGTCCGTGACAGCCCGTGCAAAGGATGGGTGAGCCGTCCATGACAGCCGAGGGCGGCTATCCTACACTTGCGACAGCCGAGGGCGGCTATCCTACGCTTGTGACAGCCGAGGGCGGCTGTCCTACACTTGCGACAGCCGAGGGCGGCTGTCCTGCCCATGACAGCCCTTACGGTCATCGCCGACGTGTCGGCCGATGACTCCCGCCTGAAACCACGTATTTGGCCTTCTTGGCCGAGGGAGAGAAAGAACATGCGCATGTTCTCCGTTTCCAGAGTCAGGGGTTTGACGACGTTGGCCTTTCTCCTTGGCGCATTGATTGCCGTGCCGTCGGTCGCCGATCCGTTGGGCGCGATCACCAAGAAAATGCCCGGCGAACGAATGCGCAATTCGAGCGGCCGGTTCGATCCGGAATCGAACGCCGACATGTTTCGGATCGATCCGGGCGAGACGGCCGTGCTGGCCGAAATGGACGGCCCTGGCGAGATTCGCCACATGTGGTTCACGCTCAGTTCGCGCGATTACTTCCGCTACCCGCGGCTTTTGGTGATTCGCATCTACTGGGACGGTTCCGATGTTCCCTCGGTCGAGGCGCCGATCGGCGATTTTTTCGCGGCCGGCCACGGCATGAAGGCGAACGTGTCGTCGCTGCCGATCGAGGTGACGTCGTACGGACGCGCGTTGAACTGCTATTGGAAGATGCCGTTCCACAAGAAGGCCAAGGTCACCTTGACGAACGATTCGAAGATCGCCAATGCGTCGTGCTATTTCTACATCAACTGGCAGAAGCTCGACGAGTTGCCGGCCGACTCGCTGTATTTCCACGCCCGCTACCATCAGGAGTGGCCCGTCGAACCGTTCAAGCCCTACACGGTGCTCGACGTCGAGGGCGACGGCCAGTACGTCGGCACGGTGGCGAACCTGCACGCCTCGACGGCCAGTTGGCCCGGCGAATCGGACGACCGGTTCTACATCGACGGCGAGGCGGAGCCGCGGCTGGTGGGCACGGGTTTCGAGGACTACATCGGCGAAGCCTGGAATCTGCGCCGTTTTTCGAACATGCACGCGGGCGTCACCATCCGCGAACCGCACGCCGAGGACGCTCGACACACCTGCTATCGCTGGCACATTCAGGACCCGATCACGTTCAAGAAGTCGCTCAAGGTCGAACTCGAACGCCGCAGCTTCATAACAGTGAAGGATCCCGAGACGGGCGAGGCCGTGCGAGGTGATTTCAAGTATCGGCCCGACTTCTGTTCGTCAGTCGCCTACTGGTACCAGCGGACCGTGGCCACGCCCACCACGCCGTTTCCGACGGTCGAAGAGCGTCTTCTGCCGGAAATCTGGGTCGTTCCTCGCGACATGGTCACCTCCGAGATGAAGGACGGCAAATCGCCGCTGAAGACGTCGCCCGGTCTCAAGCCGATCAACAAGACCAACAAAATGGGTTGGGTCAATTTCCGACGATCAATCTTCCACGCCGACAACGACAAGGTCGGCGCGTGGTTCGAGGTTCCCTTCAAGGTATCGGCCGAAGGACGCTACTCGATCTCGGTGTTCCAGATTCTTTTCCGGGAATACGGCATTTGGAAATTGACGCTGTTGGGCCCCGACACCGAGAAGGTGTTGGCCGAGCGGCTCGATTTCTGGAATCCGTACATGACCCGGCTCGAATACACGCCCGAGGCGTCGATCTACGGCACGAATCACGAGGCGAAGGTCGGGATTTGCGACTTGAAGCCGGGCGACTACGTCTTCCGGTTCGAGTGCATCGGGTCGCATCCGCTGTCGTTCAACGAGCGGACGGGCACGAACGGCCTGGGCATCGGAATCGACGGCATTTCGCTGCGCAAGCTCCCCTGGGGCGACATGCACGCCTGGTACAAGGACTATCTGGTTCGCGAGAAGGCTCGCAACGAGAAACAAGAAACGGAAGCACGCCGCCTCGTGGCCGAGCTGGACAAGGCGATCAAGGCGTACAAGAAGGACTTGGGCCATTACCCCGAATCGCTCGAAGCCTTGCTCGAACGGCCGGCCGAGTTGAACATGAGTTCGGGGACGCGAATCGGCTTCTGGCCGTATTTCAAGGGCGGCCGGATTCCGCTCGACCCGTGGGGACAGCGTTATCGTTACGCCGCCCCGGGCCGGCACAATCCCGACTCGTTCGATGTATGGAGCGTCCGCGGCGAAAGCCGCCAACTCGACCGCTGGATCGGCAACTGGACCGCATCGGAGTAACCGGCCCGGATTGTCGCCGTTTCGCGTTCTTCGCGTCTTCGCGTGAGGCTACTCATTCGGCTTCTGATGCACGCGAAGGCGCGAAGCCGCGAAGTCTTGGTGGTCGTTTACGACTCGCTTGACGCCTTCTTTGAAGGTGGACGCGCCGAAGTTGAGAAGCAGTCCCAGGGGCATATCGAGGAGTCGCAGATAGGTAAGCACTTGCTTGCCATGGACGGGAAGGATCGCTTCAACCGATTTTAATTCGACCAACAGACGACCGTCGACGACCAAGTCGGCCCGAAATCCCTCGTCAAATCGCAACCCGGCATATCGGATTGCCACAGGCACCTGACGTTCCACACGGAGTCCACGTTCCTGAAGCAGTCTCGCGAGTACGACTTCATAGACCGATTCGAGCAGTCCCGGCCCAAGATCTTTGTGGAGATGAAACGCGGCATCGACCACCTGGGCCGCCAATTCCTCAATAGTCCTCATTTCATCCTCCCCTTGAAGAAAGCCTCTCCCTTTCCTCGTTCTTCGCGCCTTCGCGTCTTCGCGTGAAACCGACTTTTCTCCCGCTACGCTTTGCGTGCTCGGAAGCGGGTTGCTTTGCTTCGTTCCCGCTCGATCAGGTCGGCGAGATGTTCGACCGCGCCGTCGAGTTCGATCATTTCGGGTTCCGCGTCCCATCGCCACTTGATTTCGAGCTTGCCTTCCTTCAGCCCGCGAGGGCCGAGGACCACGCGCAGCGGGATGCCGATCAGGTCGGCGTCGTTGAACTTGACGCCGGCGCTCTCCTCGCGGTCATCGTACAGCACGCTGTAGCCCCTGGCCGTCAGGCGCGCGTAGAGCGCGTCGGCCGCTTCCAGCACCTCGGGCTTGTTGGTGCCCAGCGAGACGATGTGCACCTGACAGGGGGCCACGCTCACCGGCCAGATGATGCCCTTGTCGTCGTGGTGCTGCTCGATGATGCAGGACATCAGCCGGCCCGTGCCGATGCCGTAGCTGCCCATGATCAGCGGCTTGGCCACGCCATCGCGATCCAGGAACGTCGCGCCCACGGCGTCGCTGTATTTGGTGCCGAGCTTGAACACGTGCCCGGCTTCGATGCCGCGCGTGGTCTGCAGCGTGCCGCCGCAGCGCAGACAGCGGTCGCCGTCGCGCGCCAGGGCGATATCGGCTACCTGGTCTGCCGCGAAATCGCGCGGATAATTGGCGTTGCGATAGTGGTAGCCCACCTGGTTGGCTCCCACTACAAAGTTATTGCCGGTGTTGATCGAGTCGTCGGCGATCACCTGCACGCCCTTCAGACCAATCGGCGAGGCATAGCCCGGCACGATGCCTGCGGCGGCCAGCTCCTCGGCCGTCGAGGGATGCAGCTCCACCCCGCCGACGCGGTTGGAGAGCTTGGCCGGGTTGACGTCCAAGTCGCCGCGGATGACGGCAAACACCACTTTGCCCTGAGGCTTGCTGTAAAAGACGGCCTTGAGCGTCTGGTTGGTATGCACTCCCAGCAGGTTGGCCACCTGCTCGATGGTGGTGGTCCCAGGCGTGGCGACCTTTTCCAGGGGCAACTGGGCGCCCGGGACACCCTCGCCCTTCACGAACCCGGCGGCCTCGGCGTTGGCGGCATACTTGCACTGC
Source organism: Anaerolineales bacterium UBA6128 (assembly GCA_002423325.1). GTDB lineage: Bacteria > Chloroflexota > Anaerolineae > UBA1429 > UBA1429 > UBA6128. The sequence continues at coordinate 4,981 of DIVQ01000046.1, forward strand.
GGACAGACGATCAGGGTGTCCTCGCCCGCTTCGCTGGCCACCATGAACTCGTGCGAGGCCGACCCACCCATGATGCCCGAGTCGGCCTCCACAGGGATCGACGCCACGCCGCAGCGGTCAAAGATGTTGAGGTAGGCCTGGTACATACTGGGGTAGTAGGCGTCCAGGCTGGCGACGTCCGCGTGAAAGCTGTAGGCGTCTTTCATAATAAACTCGCGCACGCGGATGAGGCCCCCGCGCGAGCGGGGCTCGTCGCGGAACTTGGTTTGTATCTGGTATACCATCATCGGCAGCTGGCGGTACGAGCTGATCTCGGTCGTGGCCAGGTTGGTCACGGCCTCCTCGTGGGTCATGGCCAGCACCATATCGTGACCGGTGCGGTCCTTGAAGCGCAGCAGGGCGGGCCCGGGCGCGGCGGCGTCGTAGCGGCCCGTGGCGCGCCAGATTTCGGCCGGCTGCACCACCGGCATCACCAGCTCCTGCCCGCCGATGGCGTCCATCTCTTCGCGCAGGATGCTTTCGATGTTGCGCAACACGCGCCAACCCAGCGGCAGATAACTATAGATGCCGGCCGCCAGCTGGCGGATGAGCCCGGCACGCACGGAGAGCTGATGACTGGTCAAGTCGGCGTCAGACGGAACCTCGCGGATCGTGCGCCCGAACAGGCTGGAAAAGCGCATCGTGCAACCCCTTTCAGACGGTATCGCGTTGAGTATACGGGATTACAGAGTCGGCGCAACTGCACAGGGGCAGCGAGGTGCGCGCGCGCGTGCGCCACAACCTGGAGGTCTTTGGCGCTGGCCCCGGCGGCTATGTCTTTACACAGGTGCACAACATTCAGCAGAACGTGCCCGCGGAGAACGTGCAAGCCATGTTCGACGCGGCGTACGAGTACGGGGCGCGTTGAGGGCTAGTCGACGCGACGCTCCAGCCGGAAGCGCCGCCAGTCTCCACCGCTGCGATACAGCGCGATCAGGGTGTATAGGCTGCCGGCCCAAAAGCCCAGCACCATCATCAGCAGCACCCAGATCATAGAGGGGGCGACGGCGCGCTCGCGGTAGACGATCCAGATCGAAAAGAGCGCAAAGCCGACGTACAGGTCGACCAGACGCGCCATGGCGGTGCGGCTGGTGCGCACGCGCTCCAGCGATGAGACGCCCTTGTTCATCTTGAGCAGTGGCTTGATGTGCAGCAGCGTGGCGAGCATCGACATCACGTGCAACATGCGCCCGCTGCGGCGCAGGTACTCGACGGTCTCGAGGGCGGCAAAGCAGTAGCAGCACTTGGCGAGCTGCCCCAGCATGCTCTCCAGTTGATCGAGGTCGTAGCCCTCGGCGGCGCGAATCGCGGCCGCGACGGCAGCCAGGCCGGTGACCAGGCTCAGGTTCTGCGATTCCACCACGCGCACCGGCACGCGGGTGATCTCCTCGGCTGCGAGGCGCGCGACGTTGACGACGTTGCTGAGCGTGCCCGAGATGTGCAGCGAGAGGATGCCGGTCGCGCCCTCCGCCGCCAGCCGTTCATAGATCCAGGCGAACAGGCCCGGCCCCGGCGCCGAGGTGGTGGGCGGCGGTTGTGCGGCGGGCAAGCGCTCGTAGAAGGCCTCGCGTGTGATGTCGACGCCATCCATGTAGCTCTGATCGCCAAAGTTGATAAAGAGTGGAACAACCGTGATGCCGTACTTGGCCACCAATTCTGGCGGCAGATCACAGGTACTATCGGTAACGATTCGAATCGGCATTCACTCCCTGCTTCCGGTTGCGGGACCGGGGCACCGCACCCCATCCGACAAAAGGCTGCTGCACAAGACGGTTGTGTACCGTAACACCCGGGGCGGACGATAGCTACGGGGCTTGGCAGTCAGCCGAACGTCGCGCAATGACGCCCGGGCGTGTGGCACTCACTTGAAGAGGTAGATGCCCTCCTCGATGGGCCAGTGAGCGCCGCAGCCCGCGCAGTGCAACCCGGCGTCGGCCGCATCCAGCGGCTCGTGCCCGCAGGCGGGGCAGCGGAACAACTGCGCGCGGTCCACCAAGCGCGCCTCGCCCGCCTTGTGCTGGCGCGAGCGCACAAACACGCTGGGGGCGGGGGTGCAGGGCGCCGTCACGCGCTGCAGAGCGCCGTCCACGGCGGCCAGCGTGCGCGCGCGCACGTGGCGCTTGAGCCAGCCCGCGCGCAATAGCGACACCGAGCGGCGCGCGTCGGGTGCGAACCCGGCATCGCGCAGCGCCTCGGCCACCCACGCCGGGTGATAGTCGTAGTGCAGTTCAGCAAAGGCGTAGGGCGCGCGATCAAACGGATTGACGCCACGCCTCAGCAAGTAGCGAGCGATGTTCTTGAGGTGGCGTTTGTTGGCAAATTCGAGCACAAAGGTGCCGTCGGGGCGCGTGGCGCGCCGGATCTGCCCAAAGGCCAGCGGCACATCCACCAGGTGGTGCAACACACGCACCATCACCGTCGTGTCGACTGCATTGGTGGCCAGCGGCAGGCGGTAGATGTCAGCCGCAACGTAGAGAAAGCGCTCATCGCCCAGGCGCGCACGGGCGTGGGCCAGTTGCGACCGCGAATAATCCAGCAGGATAACCTGCTCATAGCCGCCATACAGGTCAGTCAGGCGACCAAAGCCCGCGCCGATGTCGAGCAGGCGTTGGCCCTGTGCGGGCAGCAGGTGCCGCAAAGCGATGCGTTCAGCCAGGTCCTCGTATTCGCGTCCCTGCCCCTCCCAAAAGTCGGTGCGGTAAGTGCTGTTTTCATAGTCACAGATGGGCCTGCTATTGTTTGTTCTACTAGATTGTGTCGGCTCCAAGGGTCTCTCCCGGCGATGTTTCACGTGCAACAGAGCGACAACGGCTGCCAGTTGCCCGTCATTCTAGCCCGCAGCGCCGCCACGTCAAGACACCCATCGGCGCTGGCGCCGAACCCGGCGCGACGCCGCACGACCGCCGTGTTATAATGCCAGCAGCATACCCGCGCACACAGGGAGGGATCGCATGGCCATGACGTCTCGCCAGCGCATCGAGGCAGCCTTGCGCCACCAGCCGGTGGATCGGACGCCGATCTTTGAGTATGTGCTGCTTTCGCCGGTAGCCGATCAGATCCTCGATCGAGCGCTCACATTGAGCCCCGACCTCTGGAACAGCCTGGTGGCCGAAGCAGGGGTCGCGGCGGCGGCGCGCCGTGTGGCCCTCGATGCGCTCGACCTGGCGCAGACGTTGGGGCACGACATGCTGTATGTGTGCCCCAATCCGCGCGCCAGCGACCGCCTGACCGCCGGCACTCACGCCACCGAGATGAACCTGGTTGATCCCGTGGAGGCCCTGCAGCAGCGCAACGAGACGCACGCGGCCGCGCCGGCGCAGTGGTCCGACGAGCAGTTGCTGGTCTATGTCGCACTGTATGATGAGATGCGCCGCCGCGAACTCGATCTGCCCGTGCTCGCCCCGGCCTACGGCCACGGCGTCTGGACCGACGTCACGCTGATGCAGGCCATGCTGCTCGATCCCGACGGCGCGCACACGCACTTTGCGCTGGCCACGCGCGATTCTGTGGCCCACGTGAGGCAGTACGCAGCCCTCGGCATCGAGATCATCGGCGTTGGCGGCGATTTCGCCGGCACCGTGCCCATTATCTCGCCTGCGGCCTACCGCGCTTTCATCATGTCCGAGGTGCGCGCTGTCTCTCGCGCCGCCCACGCTGCCGGCTGCTGGACCGCCAACGCCAGCGACGGCAACCTCTGGCCGGTCATCGAGGATTACCTGGTGGGCTGTGAGGTGGACGGGTATCTGGAGATCGACATGCACGCCGGCATGGATCTGCGCACGCTCAAACAGCGTTACGGCGCGCGCATCGCGCTGTTCGGCAACCTCGACTGCGGCAACATCCTGAGCTTTGGCACGCCCGAGATCGTCCGCCGCCACACCCTCGATTGCCTGGAGGCCGGCTGGGGGAACGGCGGCCATATCCTGTGTGCCAGCAACGCCATCACCTCCGCCGTGTCAGCGCGTAACTATCTGGCCAGCGTGCAGGCCTACCGCGAGCGCTTCGAACTGCCGCCGTTGAGCGGCCGGCTGGCAGCGCTGGCGCGCTGACACAGCAGGATGTGTGCGGGGGCGGAATTGGACAAACGCGCCCAACTGGCTATAATGTGAAGGTCAGTTTGGAGTGTACATGTCGGAGGAACAACCTTGGCTAACCTGAAATCCGCGATCAAGCACGTTCGTCAGGACGAAAAGCGCCGCGTACGCAACCGCATGGTCCGTTCGCGCATGCGCACCTACGTCACCAAGGCGCGCGCGCAGCTCACGACGGAAGATCCGGTTGCCGCCGCCGAGGCGATTCGCTTGGCCGCGAGCGAGCTGGACAAGGCCGCGCGCAAGGGCATCATCCATCCCAATGCCGCCGCCCGTCGCAAGAGCGCCCTGATGAAAAAGCTGAACGCTCTGCAGCAATCGTCCGCCGAGCAATAGCTTTTTTCCTTCACCCATCGTTCGAGGACACTTCTCAGCGCGCTGAGAGGTGTCCTTTGTTGTCTCCCGGCGCGCTACGGAGCCTCCGGCACCCGGTAGAAACGCGCCAGCCCCTCACCATACACCGGCGTCAGCAACTGGTCGTACCAAGCCAGGCGCGCCGCGTCCAGCCCGTACAACTGCCACTCACGCGCCCCCACGTACAGAAGCGTGGCATCGTAACGCCGCAACTCTTCCAGTACCTCGGCCCAGTCGTCGCTGGTGTAGATGCGCTGCAGCGCCGGCAGCCGCGCCTGGACCTCGCGCTCGTCGCCGCGCCATTGCGCCTCGTGCCCGGGCCAACCGAGGATCGTCGGCACCCCCGTAAAGGCCGACAGGCGGCTGGTGCTGGCGTCATACTCTTCGCCGGGCGCCTCAACGAGAACGTCGTCAGGCTGCGCGTTTTGCGCCAGCCAGCGCAGCGCGTCGTACGCGTCGGGATCCATCTCCGCCAGATAGGCCGTCCCGTCCAGCGCGGGCGCACTGGGGTTGGCGCGCGCCCGCGTCCATGCTGCTGCGACCGGGTAGTAGAGCGATAGCACCATCAGCCCCGACGCGGCGACGCGCCAGACGAGCCCCCAGCGACCCGTCGACGCGGACGTCGGCTCCGCCTCGACCCTGTCAGTCGAGCACAGCGGGCCCGGCGGCCGCGACAGCAACGCCAGGGCGCCCAACCCGAATAACACCCAGGCCTGATAGTAGACCTTGAACACCGTGTTCATGCGCGTTTCGAATACGTCGCGCAGATAGACGAACTCGGTGGCATAGGTCAGACACAGCGCCGCGAGGATCAGCAACCTCGGCAGCGCGCGCCGATGGTCCCGGGACGCCTGGCGCGGCAGCAGCCCGAGCGCGTAGACCGCGATCAGCGCGGACAGCAACAACGGCAGCCAGGGGCTGCGCGCAAGCGACGTCCCCAGACCCAGCAGCGTGCGTCCCCAACCACCCAGCAGCCGCGTGCCTAGCCACGGCAACGCAAGCGCCCCCAGCCAGACCCACACCAACCAGCGCCGCCGACCACGCCATTCACGCCAGATGGCCACCGCCTCTGCACACACCGGCAGCAGCCAGACGCCGAAGATCAGCAGGTAGTTGCGCAGCGGCGTCTTGGCATAGTAGGCCAACCCGATACCGCGCGCCTGTGAACTCAGCGTCCAGTAGAAGGGCAGGTACAGCAGAATGCTGCCCAGCACCAGCCATCCAGAGGCGAGCGCGGCCCCCAGCAGGGCCTGGCGACTGCGGACGCCGCCATGCCAGACGCCCAACCAGAGCGCCGCCAGCGCCAGTAACAGTAAGGTTGGCAAATCCCACGAGTTCGCAAAGCCCAGCGCTCCGATCAGCAGCGGCGCCAGGAGGCAGAGCAGGCGTTCGGCCCGGTCCAGCACCAGGGGACTGCCTTCGCGCCCCCTCGCATACAACTCGAGCGCCAGCAGCACCGCCAGCATCACCAGCGGCAGCGCCATCAGATGCGGGTGCAGGTCGCCCAGGATCAGGCTGAAGGCCGGGAACTCGGCAATGATCGTGGCGTTCTTTCCGAGCAGGTTACTGTCGACGAAGGGGCGGCTGGCGCGCCACCACCACCAGTCTCCATACGGCAGGAGGCCGCCTGTCGTGGGCGCGTTGGCCAGATTGGGCACCCCCAGCCAGCCATAGAACCGCTCCGCGCGCAGTCCGAGCGCGCGAGCGCCCTCGAACAGGCCCTCCAGGTTGCCCAACAGCAGCACCGCCAATCCACCGAGCGCACTTTGCCAACCCCAACGACGCCGGGAGGCCGCCACAACGCCATGAAGGGCCTCCAGCACGCCCAGACCGCCCACGGCCCCCAACGCCAGCGTCTGCGCCAGGCCCAGGTTGTACGCCACGCCGGGCGCTGTCGCCGTGAGCCGCGCCACCACGGCGACCAGCAGATAGCCCAAATAGTAGTAGCTGACCGCGTACCCCGCCAACCACGGATCGCGCGGCGGAAGGCTCGGACTATGCAGCATGGCGTTCACAAAGGCGAAATCCATCGGCTCTTCGGTGTGGTTGATGGCGGGGTCGTGCGCTTTGTAGAGGGCGTACAGCCCAAAAGCGCACGCAAAGAGCAGTTCGGTGACCACGACATGGCGCCAGTCACGCCGCAATGCCTCGACCAGCCGCGGCCATTCCTTCAGCCACAAGAGGGCGCTCAGCAGAGCCAGGCTGCAGGCCACCGCCCAGAGCGAGCGGCTGTCGTTGGCCTGCAGGCCGAGCAGATTGAGTCCCCAGAAGACCAGCGTCAGCAGCAGCAAGCCCACGATGCGTGCGAATGGATAGCCGAACGCGCGAGCGCGCACGCGCATCGCCGCCAGCAGCGGCCATGCCAGCAGCCCGCAGGCCCACAACGCCACCCACCAGATCGCGACAGACCTCATCGCCTGCTCCCGTCTGTCAAGGAGATCGCCCGGTCCAGCATCGGATTCGACAGCATTATGGCCCCAAAAGGGCCCCTTGCCAAGCCTCCGTGCCGTTGACGCCCGCACAACAAGCGGCTATGATGGCCGCCAGTGACGCGCGCCGGCAAACAGGCGCACAGCAGTACCATCCGGAGGTCGCCATGAGAAGAACGCTCGTTGTACTCGCTCTCTTGCTCGCACTGGGCAGCGCGGCACCTGTGGTTGCGCAAGAGGCCAGCTTGCAGTACCTGTCCCCCGGGCCCGGCGCCACGTTTGTGTCGGCAGGCACCACCCTTGCGCTGCGCCTCGGCCAGCCGCTGAGTCTGCGCGGCGACGAGGCCCGCCTCTTTTCCGTCCAGGGACAGCTTTCTGGCCCACACAGCGGCAGTGTGATCCTGGCCGACGACCAGCAGACGCTTATCTTTGTCCCGGACGCGCCTTTTGCTGCCGGTGAGAAGGTGAGCGTCGCCATCGCCGCCGGCCTGACGACCACCACCGGCCAGGTCTACGACGGCACGCGCTTCAGCTTTACGGTTTCGCCGCGAATCGCCAGGGAGAGCGCCCCTGCCGTACCCGACTATCTCCTCGCAGCCCAGGGGCCCCAGCCGCTTGAGGCGGCCCCAGCTCAGACGACCTACCAGCCCTGGGACGAGGCGGCGCTGCCGAACGACATCCCGGCCTACGAGGTGACTGCTCCGGCCAATGGCACCGCGCCCGGCTATGTGTTCACCGACATTGGCGCCTTTTTCGGGGGCAAGTACTTTCTCACCATCCTCGACAATACCGGCGAGCCGGTCTACTACCAGCGCATGGCCGGCTTTGCCATCGATTTCAAGCGCCAGCCCAACGGCCAACTGAGCTACTGTGAGGCGGGCAAGTACTATTGCATGGACGACAGCTACACCGTGGTCGACATGTGGCAGCCCGGCAATGGCTACACCTGGGCCGATAACCACGATCTGCAGATCCTGCCCAATGGCAACGCCCTGTTGATGATCTATGACCCTCAGCCAGTGGACATGAGCGCACTCGTGGAGGGCGGCCGCGCCGACGCGATCGTTGAGCAGCTCGTCGTCCAGGAGATCGACGCCAGCAAGAACGTGGTCTTTGAGTGGCGCAGTTTCGATCACATCCCCATCACCGACAGCTATGTCAGCCTGACAACCCAACGCATCGACTATATTCACGGCAACGCGGTCGAGCTGGACGACGATGGCAATCTGCTGATCTCCAGTCGCAATACTTGCGAGATCACCAAGATCAACCGCAGCACAGGCGACGTGATCTGGCGTCTGGGCGGCAAGCAGAACGATTTCACCTTTATCAATGACCCGGAGCCCTGGTTCCACTTTCAGCACGATATCCGTCGATTGGACAACGGCAACATCAGCATCTTTGACAACCATGCCAATCTCACGCCAGCTTGGTCGCGCGCAGTAGAGTACTCGCTTGACGAGCAAGCGATGACGGCCACGCGCGTGTGGGAGTACTATCACCCCGACAAGATCGCATCTAACTTTATGGGGAACGCCCAACGCCTGCCCAATGGCAACACTCTGATCGGTTGGGGCAACGCGGGCCTGCTGACCGAGGTCAAGCCCGACGGCGAAAAGGCCTTCGAGATCGACATGCTGGGCTGGACGATGTCTTACCGCTCCTTCCGCTTTGAGTGGGAGGGACACCCCGCCAGTTTGCCCACACTCTCGTTGCAGAAGGGCGCAGCGGGGATTACCCTCTCGATGAGTTGGAACGGCGCCACCGAGATCGCTTCGTACCGCGTCTACGGCGGCAATGCCCCCGAGCCCTCCACCCTGCTGACCACGGTGCCCAGGGCGGGCTTTGAGACCGAGGTCGATCTGACCGGCGCCGACGCGGGCTATCGCTACTACCGCGTCATGCCAGTGGACAAAGAGGGACACGAAACGCGTTACTCCAACGAAGCCACCACCTTTGACTATGTCCTGATCCCCCTGGTGACGTCACAGGTGCCAGCCAACTGACTGAAACAGGGCCAACCGCCAGCAAGCAAAGAGCCCGGTCCTCATCGACCGGGCTCTTGCCATGCGGAACAGGGCCGTTCTGCGCTTAGCGCTTGACGCGGAAGGCCTTCATCCCAGGATAGACCGCTGCATCGCCCAGTTCTTCCTCGATGCGCAGCAAACGGTTGTATTTGGCCACACGCTCACTGCGGCAGGGGGCACCGGTCTTGATCTGACCGGTGTTGAACGCCACCACGATGTCCGCGATCGTGCTGTCCTCGGTCTCGCCCGAGCGGTG
>DIVQ01000139.1 GCA_002423325.1 Anaerolineales bacterium UBA6128
ACACCCAGATGAACTACTGGCCGGCCGAAGTCACCAACCTGGCCGAATGCCACGGTCCGCTCTTTGATCTGATCGAGGAGACCAGCGTGAGTGGCGCCGAGACGGCCCTCCGGCTGTACGGTTGTCGCGGCTGGGTGGCGCACCACAACATCGATGCCTGGCGCAATGGCTGGCCGGTGGGCGACGGCTATCTGTGGACGATCCCGACCATCTGGCCGATGGGAGCGGCGTGGCTGTGCCTGCATTTGTGGGAGCACTTTGCTTTCACGGGCGATGTCGAATTCCTAGCGCAGCGGGCGTACCCGCTCATGCGCAGCGCGGCCACCTTCCTGCTGGATTTCCTGGTTGAGGATGAGGGCGGCTATCTGGTGACCTGCCCATCGACCTCGCCGGAAAACACCTTCTTGCTACCCAATCGGCTCGCGTGTGCGGTCGGCAAGGGCTCGACTATGGACATGGCGATTGCTTACGACCTGCTGACCAACTGCATTGCAGCGAGCCGCGTGCTTGGTTGCGACGTTGGTTTCCGCACAGAGCTGGAGCGTGCCCGAGCACGCCTGCTCCCGCCGCGCAGCGGAGCGCACGGACAACTGCAGGAGTACAGCGACGACTTTGCGGAGCCGGAGCCGGGCCATCGCCACCACTCGCACCTGTACGGGCTGTTTCCCGGCCGGCAGATTACCCCGGATAGCGCCCCGGATCTCGCCCGGGCCTGCGCGCGATCCCTCGACCGTCGCTTCGAGCACGGCTCGGCGCAGGGCGGATGGCCGTGCGCGTGGGCGCTCAACCTGTGGGCGCGGCTGGGTGACGCCGACAAGGCCTGGCGGCATTTGCAGCTGCTGGTGGGCTCCTCTACCCGCACGAATCTCCTGAATGACCGCGACGTCTACCAGATCGATGGTAATCTGGGCGGCACTGCCGGGATCGCTGAGATGCTTCTACAAAGCCACGCCGGCTACATCAGCCTGCTTCCGGCCCTGCCCGAGGCGTGGACGAGCGGCAGGGTGTGCGGCCTGTGCGCCCGCGGAGGCTTTGTCGTTGACCTGTGCTGGCGCGGAGGCGAGCTGCAGAGCGCCGTGATCCATTCCCGGAGGGGAGGGCCCTGTCGGTTTCAGACCAAGGGGATGTTCACAGTAAGCGCTGCGGGGGAACCTGCCGCGGTGACGAGCGAGTCGGGCGGCGTGGTCAAGTTTGATACACAGGCCGGACTGGACTACCGGGTTATGCCGATGCGCAACCATAGCGCGGACCGCGAGAAGGAGACGTGACTGCGTGACATCCCTACCAGACGGCGTCGGTCCCTGGCCTCCCGAGCGTGCGTGGCGCTGGTACGCGGCACAGCCCTGGCTATGCGGATGCAACTATGTGCCGAGCAACGCGATCAACTCGACGGATATGTGGCAGGCGGAGACTTTTTCGCCCGAGGTGATCTCACGCGAGTTGGGGTGGGCCGCGGATCTTGGCATGAACACCTGTCGCGTGTTCGTGCAGTACCTTGTCTGGGAGAGCGACCCCGCAGGCCTGAAGGAGCGCTTCGCGCGCTTCCTGGCGATCTGTAGGAACTGCGGTATGCGAGTGCTGCCCGTGCTGTTCGACGACTGCCACTTTGCGGGCCGCGAACCCTACCTGGGGCCGCAGGATCCGCCGGTGGCCGGCGTGCACAATTCCGGCTGGACACCCAGCCCTGGGCACCTGCGAGTCGACGACCCCGCCTCTTGGCCGCAACTGGAGCGCTACATTACCGACATGGTCGGAAGCTTTGCGCAGGACCCGGACATTGTCGCCTGGGATCTATACAACGAGCCCGGCGTTGGCACCCTCGTCCGCAGCCTTCCGCTGCTCGAGGCAGTCTTCGCCTGGGCGCGCGCTGCCCAGCCCACCCAGCCACTGACATCGTGTCTGTGGAACCAGAGTACAGAGTATGACGAGTTGCACCGCGTTGCCGCGCGGAACTCGGACGTCATCTCGTTCCACGATTACAACCCGATGCCGCAACTGGGCGAGCGCATCGCGGAACTGCGCTCACTCGGGCGGCCTCTCATCTGCACCGAATGGATGGCGCGTATCACGGGCAGTGGCTTCGAAAGCCACCTGCCCGTGTTCAGGCGCGAGGGCGTGGGCTGCTACTGCTGGGGCCTCGTGACGGGTAAGACGCAGACGCGCTATGTGTGGGGCTCCAAGCCGGGCACGCCGGAACCCGAGTTGTGGCTGCACGACGTGCTGCACGCCGATGGGCAGCCCTATCGGCAAGAGGAAGTGGACGTGATCCGAGCCCTTACGCACGGCTGAAAGTCGCGCTGCCGGGTGTCTTTCTCTGTCCCGGAGGACTGGACCCTTGGTTGAACGAATGGAAGGAGCTCATACAGCCATGGCAGACAAGCCAAATATCCTGTTCATCATCTCAGACCAGCACAACGCGAAAGTCCTGGGCGGCAAGGGGCACCCTTTGGTCCAGACCCCGCATCTGGACCAGTTGGCGTCGGAGGGGGTGCGTTTTGACAATGCTATCGCGCAATGCCCGATCTGCACTCCGAGCCGAGTGAGCTACTTCTCTGGTCAATACTGTCACAACCATGGCCACTACGGCCTATGCGGCCCAAATCCCGGCGGACTCCCCAACATCCTGGGATACTTTCGAAGCTCAGGCTACCGAACCGGGGCCATCGGCAAGATACACTGCCCCGAATACTGGATCGAAGACGACTGTGACTACTTTCGGGAAGTGTACCCATCCCTGACGCCGAGCCACTGGTCGGCCTACGATGACTACCTCCGCGACAAGGGACTGCTGCAAGATCGCGATGACGGGGCGTATCCCGAACAGACCTCGCCCGGGCAAGGCATCGACGGTCGGGCTTCGAGACTCACTTATGAGGACTCGGTAGAGGGCTGGGTCGCGCGCGAGACCATCGTTTTCATGCGACGGGCGTCCGACGAGAGTCGGCCGTTCATCGTGCAGGCCAGCCTCCCAAGGCCGCATCAGGTCTACTCGCCCAGCCAGCCGTTCTGGGACATGTACCCGCATCCCGAGGATGCGCTGCCCCCCAACGCGGACGACGACCTGCACCTCAAGGCCCCGCATTTCTGCGAGATCGTGGCCGACCACCGTGCGGCCCACTTCACTCTGTTCGAGCCGCGCACCTTCGAGGCCGGCCGTCTGCGCAAGCTACGGGGCTACCTGGGCGCTGTCAGCCAGGTGGATCACGCTGTGGGCGAGATGCTAGCCTGGTTACGCCAACAAGGGCTCGACGAAAACACCATCGTAATCTACACGAGTGACCACGGCGACTATGCTTGCGAGCACGGCATGATGGAGAAGGCGCCGGGCATTTGTTCCGACGCGATCACTCGTATCCCGCACATCTGGCGCTGGCCAGGACACCTTGCGAGCGGCCATGTCGCTGAGGAGATCATCGAGACGGTGGACGTCTCCGCCACCTTGTGCGCGCTGGCAGGTCTGGAGCCGCTGCAGACCAGCGATGGCCATGATATCACCGCTCTGCTGCAGGGGCAGCACGCCGAGATTCACTCCATCGGCGTGACCGAGTTCCCGTGGTCCAGAAGCGTGCGCAAGGGCCAGTATCGGCTGGTGCGCTACGCCCGCGAGATGTTCCCCGACGAGTGGCCCGGTGTCTTTGGCGAACTGTACGACCTGGTGCAGGATCCCTGGGAGCTTGAGAACCTGTACTTTGAGCCGGCCTATGCCGCCGTGGTTCAGGAGTTGTCTGTGGACCTGCTGGACTGGCTGATGAGCACCACCCGTCCGGTCACAGTCCTCGGGACATACCCGTTCGGGGACCAGCAGGCCACCACGCGCTTTGGCTGCACCACAAACGCTGACGGCAAGATAGGGCCGGAGCGCTTACGTAAGGCCGGAACCAAGATCTATCTGTAGAATGGACGATGCGGGGATTGCGCATGTTGGCTGAATTGCGCAGACGCACCTGGAGTCTGGCGGAGTTCCCGCAAGCCCAGGTGGCCGCGAATTATTGGCATCTTGTTAACTGGCGCTTCAGGGCGTGTCGATCTTGCAGCAGCAGGCGGATCGTCTCTGTCTAGTGAATAGGCTCTACGTGCGGCGCAGCAGTCAGCCGCAGTGGCTCGTCGCCGCCGAGCAGCGTCCGCATCGACTCTTGGCTGACGTAGCGGGCCGTGGAGTCAACGCCCTGTCGACCTGCCCCTCGTCATGCACGTATAGCAGAGTGGCTCCCACCAGCCGCTCCCCCGACGCCACGTCAGGAAAGACGCCGACCACGGTTGTGCGCTGCTTGATCTCCTTGTTCAGGCGCTCCAGCGGGTTGGTCGAGTACAGCCGCGTCCAGTGCTCCTGGGGAAAGGCCATGTAGGCCAACACGTCTTCCTCCCCGTCGCGCAGCACTTGGGCCGCCCTGGGCCAGTGGCCGGTCATGTTCTGGGCCACGACCTCCAGCTGCTTCCCTGCAGCCGGGCGGTCGGGCTGAGCAAACACGGTGCGCAGGGCCGCTGCCACCATGCACCGGTTCGAGCGGGCCACGTGCCCCAGAACGTTGCGCATGAAATGCACTCGACAGCGCTGCCAAGTCGCGCCACTCAGCA
>DIVQ01000210.1 GCA_002423325.1 Anaerolineales bacterium UBA6128
GGATACGAGGAGGCGGCGGCGCAGGGCCTGGTGGCGGGCATCAACGCGGCGCGCGCGGTGGTCGGTGAGGAGCCGCTCGTTTTGGGGCGCGAGCAGGCCTACATCGGCGTGCTGATCGACGACCTGGTGACTCGCGAGATCACCGAGCCCTATCGGATGATGACCTCGCGCGCCGAGTACCGGCTGTTGCTGCGCCAGGATAACGCCGACCTGCGCCTGACGCCGATCGGCCACCGGCTTGGACCGGTGTCCGACGAGCGGCTGGCTGCGGTGGAGGCCAGGCGAGCGGCCATCGAGGGTGAGGTCGGGCGCCTGCAGCAAAGCAGCGTCCGTCCCGCGGCGTGGGTTGAGGCTCATGGTGCGGTCGAGCCGACGATCGAGGCGCCACGAGAAGCTGTGTCGGCGTGGCAGTTGCTGCGACGCCCGGGCGTCAGCCACGCCAGCGTGGCGCGGCTGAGTCCGCCGCCCGCGCCGCTGCCTGCGGACGTGGTGCGCGAAGTGGAGACCATCGCGCACTATGCGGGGTACATCGTCAAACAGGAGCGGCAGGTCGCGCGCGCACAGCGGCTGGAGGATCGGGCTATCCCCGAGGACGTGGATTTTGGCGCCATCGTGGGGCTGCGCAACGAGGCGCGGGAGCGCCTCATCCGGCAGCGTCCTGCAACGGTGGGGCAGGCTGCGCGCATCGAGGGCGTCAACCCGGCCGATATCGCGGTGCTGCTGGTTCACCTGGAGCGTGGGCGGCCCAGAGAGTAGACTGAGTATACTACTGTGCCGGCTTCACATGGCCGCTCAGTGGGCCGGGCGCGACGGAGCGCGGCCCGGGAGTGGCGTGAGTGGGCGTCGGTGTGGCCGACGCCGGAGCACCAGGGGCCGGCAGTGCCGCAACACAAATCTCCAGGGCTGTCAGCGGTGGGTCAACGGTGATGAGTGCCCGGACGACCGCGTGTGCGCCGAGGGCAGGCGTGCCCTCAAGACGAGTCTGCGCCGTGATGGCCAACCGCCGGCCGGCCACCGTCCATTCGCTGTCACTGAGCGCCTCAATCGTCCCCTCGAACGCTACGACATCCAGCGCCTGCGCGCGTTTGGGCTCCTGTGGGTTGGGCAGCAGCGTGATCTGCTCGGCCAGCAGTTGACCGTCGGTCTGCGGCACGGCGTGCACGCTGGCTCGCAGGCCGACGGCCGGGGTCAAGTGCGGCGGGGCGACGCGCGTTGCGGCGTCGACCAGGATGCGCTGACCGGCCACCACCCAGGCGTCGCCATCGATCGCCTCGATCTCGCCCTGTATGCGCGCAGCGCCCACGTCCGAAGGGGGCGCGTGCGTGGCGGCCGTGTCCGGCATCGGCTTGGGCGGCTGCGGCGAGGGCGGCTCGACGGGCGCGGGCCTGCTGGTGGGCTGCGCCGGGGCCTCATGAGCCACGGGCGGATCAGTCGGTACAGGCGTCGGCGTCGCGCTGCATGCGGGAGTGGCCGTTGCCGCGCGCAACGTCGGCGTTGCGGGCTGCTGGCTGGCAGTGTGGCTGGGGCCAGGCAGCGGTGTGTGAGTCTCCACGACCGACGCCGGTGCGGGCTCTGGTGAGGGTTGCGTCGCCTGAAGGAGCGTAATGGCGCTGGCGACGACGCTGCCATCGGGCTTGGTCTCGGCGACCACGTGGACCCGCGCGCCGATCTCGGGCGGCGCGTCCAGTGTGCAGGCCTCGTCCATCTGCACCTCAAGCCCCTGCACGATCAGGCTGTCGGCCTGTGTGTGTTCCACCGGGCCGCTAAAGTCGACCGTCACCAAGCGGTGCTGGTCAACGACGGCCAGCACCTCGTTCAGGCGTTCCTCCTCGAGGTGTCTCTCAAGGGCGGCGCGCTCGTCGCCATCGCGTACCAGCGCCAGTCGCACGTTCTCCGAGGTGCGCTTGAGACCGTACAGCGGATCGCCCGGCAGGCTGCGCGCCGATACGGCCATGCCGCCGCCGAGAAGGCCCAGCAACAGCACGACTGCGCAGGCGAGGATCAGCGTGGCGTGGGAAAGGCGCCAACGGGGCAGGGGAGCGCGGTTGCGGTTGGCATCGTCGAGATCGAGGGCGCGTTGGCGCGCTTGCGTGAGGACGCGCTCACGCGCACGCGCGAGGGCGTCCGGGGCGATCTGCAGCGCCGCGTTGCGTTGGCGCAACCGGGCAGCCGTCTGCAGAAGCGGCTCAAGATCGGCGCGTTTCGACGGGTAGCGCTCAAGGCAGGCACTCGGGGGCCGTCCCTGGTCCAGATCGTTCAAACAGTCGTCGAGTGCGCGATTCAGGCCCCTACTCATCGGCTTCCCCAGGAGCCTCCCCTAATAACCGTCGCAGCGCCCCGAGGGCACGGTACTGCAGCGACTTGATAGCTCCCTCAGTCTTGTGCAATTCCTGGGCAATCTGCAGATTGGTCATCCCCTGGTAGAACTTGGCCACCACCACGATCTGCTGATCTTCGGTCAGTTGCAGCAGCGCTCGACCGATGGCGTCGGCGCGCGCACGTTCTTCGGCAGTCGCGACCGGATTGTCGTCGGACGCGATGATCTGCTCGCTGAGCTCCACCGCAGGGCTGTTCGCCCGCCGGCGAAAGTGGTCGATGATGGCGTTGTGCGCGATGCGGTACAGCCAGCCCGTATAGTTCGTCTGCCAGGCGTGGTTGAGCCGCACGGCGTCCAGCATCTTGACAAAGACATCGGCCGTGAGGTCTTCCGCCAGGACTTGGCTGCCCACGCGGAACAGCACATAGGCGTAGACCTTGTCGGCGTAGCGGCGGTAAAGCTCGCCCAGGGCCTCGGCATCGGCTTTGCGGGCGCGCTCAAGCAAGGCCTCGTCGTCGCCCTGCGCTTCGTCGCACTGGGCATCCTCGCCGCTGGGCCTACTGTCTGATAGACGGAATGCCTGACGCAAAGATACGCTTTTCATGTCCGTCGGGGGGGGGGCATTGGAGTGCCAGACCAGGGTCAGAGTGGAACACGGGCGGAGGTTACCATTATTAGGAGAGGCCTGTCAAGTGCGGTGCGTTGGCGCCCGCAGCGGACACGGCATGCCCGTGCGAGATGCATCTCTGCCAGACCGAGGGGCGAGATGCTAAAGCAAAGACCCCCAGCAAGGCTGGGGGTCTTGTGCCTGTGTCTATCAGCCTAGTTCATTACAACGACGTCGGAAGCCTGTGGACCCTTGGGAGAATCTTCAATCGTGAACTCGACCTGTTCACCCTCGTTGAGGTTGCGGAAGCCCTCACCCCGCACTGCCGAATAGTGTACAAACACGTCCTTGGTTGGTTCGACACCTTCGGGAGCGTCCGGGATGATGAACCCGTAGCCTTTGACGCGACTGAACCACTTGACTTTGCCAGTGGCTCGCTCAGACATGACCGTATACCTCCTGATATAGTTCTAGCCAGGGCCACGATCGAGATCCTGGCGGTAGTCGGGTCTGCCCTGCGTCTCAGCCTACTGCTGACGCAGCTAGCGGCCCAATCGGTCGCGATGGTAACATACCCTAGGCGCTTTGTCAAAACTCGTGACTGAAGTGCTGAGCTTCAGTGGGCGTGCAACTTTAATAACATAGTCCAAGATCAAAAAAGTACAGAAGAAAACCATACAGTTTGATTTCCGAGTGCCGCAGACGCTGGCCGGGCCCGACGGATCCTCCGGTCACTGCTGAGGCGTGCGTCGTCGTCTTCGTCGCAAGGGCGACAGATTGGGTCGCGATTCCCGACCGCATCTTGACATTCGAGGTTATGAGGCGTATCCTCAGGCTTACGCTGAGCGAGCCGCACCATATGTCGCTGCGACGAGATGCTCGGCGCTGAACTGAGGTGGGCCTTGTTCTTTGATGAAGCAACGATATCTGTACGAAGTGGCAACGGCGGAGCTGGCTGTCTCAGCTTTCGCCGAGAAAAATACGTGCCCTACGGCGGGCCTGATGGCGGCAACGGCGGGCGAGGCGGCAGCATCTATCTGCGCGGCAACGCGCGGCTGAACACCCTGATTGCCTTTGCGCGTACCAAGCGCTTCGCGGCCAGCGATGGCTCGGCCGGACTGGGCCAGCGCAAGCAGGGCGCCGACGGAGACGACCTGTACATCGACGTGCCTCTGGGCACCGTGGCGGCCGAAGTGGACAGCCCGACGCCGCTCGGCGAGCTGTTGCAGGACGGACAACTACTTCTGGTGGCCAAGGGTGGGCGCGGCGGACGCGGCAACGCGGTGTTCAAGTCTTCGACGCGCCAGACGCCCAAGTTCGCTGAGCGTGGCGAACCCGGTGAAGAGTTGGTGCTGCGGCTCGAACTGCGCCTGGTGGCCGACGTCGGGCTGGTAGGCAAGCCGAACGCGGGCAAGTCGTCGCTGCTTGCGCGCATCAGCGCGGCGCGCCCCAAGATCGCCGACTATCCCTTCACCACATTGGAGCCAAACCTCGGTGTAGCAACGATCGACGAGCGTGCGATGGTGGTGGCCGACATTCCCGGACTGATCGAGGGCTCGCATACGGGCGCCGGTCTTGGCATCAAGTTTCTGCGGCATATCGAACGCACGCGACTGCTCGTGCACCTGCTGGACGGTGCCAGCGCCGATCCGTTGGGCGACTATGCGGCGATCAACGAAGAGCTGCGGCTGCACAGCGCCGCTCTGGCTGAAAAACCGCAGATTGTGGCGCTCAACAAGCTCGATCTGACGGGCGTGCGCGAGACCTACACGCGGATCAAAGCGACCCTGAAAAAGCGCGGCCTGAGCGTGTACGCGATCTCGGCCGTCACGGGTGAGGGGGTGACAGAGTTGCTGCGTGCGGTAGCGGACCGTCTGGAAGAGATGCCGCGCGAGGTGGTCACCGAGCAGATTCTGATCCCGCTCAAGCCTGAACGCGAGAGCAAGACCTTTGAAGTGGTGCAGGAAGGCGATGGCGGCTATCGCGTGATCGGTGAAGAGATCGAGCGGCTGGCCGCGATGACCGACTGGTCCAGCGACGAGGGGATGGAGCGGTTTGAGCGCATCATGAATGCGCGCGGGATCTCGGCCAGCCTCGAGGAAGCCGGGGTTCAGTTCGGCGACATTGTCAGGCTGGGCGCGATCGAGCTTGAGTGGAGGTAGCGTTGACGGCGACACGCGTGGGCGTGTTTGGGGGCACGTTTGACCCCGTTCACATCGGACACCTGGTGATTGCCGAGGAGGCGCGCGCAGCCTTTGGACTGGCGCGCGTCATCTTTGTGCCAGCGCGTATCTCGCCGCACAAGTTGGGTGTGATGCCGGCCTCGGGCGAGGACCGCTACCAGATGGTGCGGTTGGCCATAGCGGGCAACCCTGCCTTTTGGGTGTCTAGGGTAGACCTGGATCGCGCCGGGCCGTCGTACACAGTCGACACGTTGCGCGCGCTGCAGGCCCACGTCGGAGCGGGCGTGCAACTCTACTTTATCATGGGGGCCGACTCGCTACTGGCGTTCAGAGCCTGGCACCAACCGCGCGAGATTCTGCAGATGACGCGTCTGCTGGTCGTCAGTCGGCCGGGTTATGCGCCCGACCTCGCGGCGCTGGATCGCGATCTGCCGGGCAGCGCGGCAGCTACCGACCTGCTGGACACGGTAGCGTTGGACATATCGGCTACCGACCTGCGGGCGCGCGTCAAGCAGGGGCGTCCAATTCGCTACCAGGTGCCCGAAGCAGTCGAACGCTACATCGTCCAGCGCGGCCTGTACACCACTTCGGGGCAGTAGGGCATCGCCAATGACCGCACAACATCAGCATCGATAGGATAGGCGCTTTGCTGCTCAATCTCTCATCTGCGTGTCTGTATATGTTCCCACTGCGGCGTGTTTTCGCGTTAGCCGCCGACCACGGCTACGACGGCATTGAGCTGGTAATGGCGCCGGAGGTCTGTCTGAAGGGCGTCGCGTATGTGCGCGCGTTGGTGCGCGAATACGGTGTGCCGGTGCTCAGCGTGCACCAGTCTATGTTGCCGTTCTGCCCGCTGGGCGCGGGCCCCGCGCGGATGCGCGATGCCGTGCTGGCAGCGCAGGCGCTGGAGTGCCCCGTCGTGGTGGTGCACGACCCCTTCACTACCAGCTGGGAATCTGCGGCGGCGCGCCGCTGGATGCGCGAGTTGGAGCGCTGCCTCGATCTGGTGCAGGACAGCGTGACGCAGTTGTCCCTTGAGAATCCCGGCTGGTACAGGCAGAGCGACGGCAACAATGTCTTTGCGCAACCGTTTGCCCTGCTGAGTTTCGCCCGCAGGTACGGTCTCGACGTGACGTATGACACCTGTCACGCCGGTTCTGCCGAGCTGGGCGTGGCACCGGTCTACGATGTGCTGCGAGAGCGGGTGAGCAACGTGCATCTCTCGGACCTCAAGCCCGGCTCTCCGCCGCTGGGGTTGCCGCTGCTTCGCACGCTGATGATCCACCATCAGATGCCGGGTGAGGGGCAACTGCCGCTGGCTCCGTTCGTAACGCAGCTGGCCGAGGACGGCTATGCCGGTCCGGTGACGCTCGAGATCAGCATGACCGCGCTCCAGGTCTGGTCGCGGCGCAGCCTGGGAAAGCGTCTGGCGCAGGCTGCCGCATATGTGCGTTCTGCCGCGCTCGCAGCGAGTGCAGCATAGCCGACGTCACAGGCGACCTGCCGCGAGCCAGCCGGCGAGAAAGTGCCATCCCGCTGACGCCTGACCCCGCTCAGAATGCTGCGCCAGCACGCCCCACGCGCCCGCGATCGCGTTCCAGGCTCCGTTCCGGAAAACTGGTCCCGATTTCGTCCCGAATTGGTGCCCAAAACCTATTGGCAAGTGGGACGAATTGTAGTACAATGGTGGCAATGGGTGGGGAATTGTGGTGACCAGTGTCAGGAGTTGGGAGCATGGATCAGGACGCGCCCAACGTGGGGCCGCTTATTCCAGAGGCAGAGCTGCCAGATGAGCCCCTGTTTCAGGGCGAGTACGTGCACGCTCTGGACTCCAAAGGGCGCCTCACGATCCCGGCCTGTCTGCGTCCTCCGCTCCTGCCCGGCATGCAGATTGTCCGCGGTCAGGAGCAGTGCCTCGTCATCTACACCCTCTCAGCGTGGACCCAGATGTGGCAGGAAGCTGCGCGCCTGCCGACGGTCTACGGCGAGATTCGCCAGAACAACCGACGGGTCTTCGGCGCTGCCAGAGCCACGCTTGACCAGATGGGTCGCATTCTGATCCCCGAGCACCTGCGCGCCTTTGCGCAGATTCAAGACCAGGCCGTCATCGTTGGCGTTAACGAGATGTTGGAGATCTGGAGCCCGATACTCTGGCAGGCCAACGTCGAAGAAACGCGGGCCAACCAACAGGCAATCGATAAGCTAAAGGCCAATCTGGGGATGCGCCGGTGAGCGAGGTTGTACCCACGGCTGGGCAGTACGGGCATGTGCCGGTCATGTGCGCTGAGGTAATGGCGTGGTTGGTGCCCGCGACGTCGGCACCTGCCATGCGCTTTATCGACGCCACCGTGGGTCTGGGTGGGCATGCTGCTCAGTTGCTGCAGCGCCTGCCGGCCGACGGCCGTCTGCTGGCGCTGGACGCCGATCCTGCAGCGCTGACAAGGGCGCGCAAGCGGCTGCAGCCCTATGCTGCGCGAGTGACCTTTGCACAGGGACGGCACGTCGACCTGCAAGAGATCGCGCGCCGGCACGGCTTTGAGTCGGTGCACGGCATTCTGTTCGACCTGGGCGTGTCG
Source organism: Anaerolineales bacterium UBA6128 (assembly GCA_002423325.1). Taxonomy (GTDB): domain Bacteria; phylum Chloroflexota; class Anaerolineae; order UBA1429; family UBA1429; genus UBA6128. The sequence goes on from DIVQ01000210.1 coordinate 7,684, forward strand.
TCGCTGCAGCTGGACGATCCGGAGCGCGGTTTTGCGTTTCAGCACGATGGTCCGCTGGACATGCGTATGGGTCCCGCGGCGGAGACGACAGCCGACGAAATCGTCAACACGTGGGATGTGGAGGATTTGGAGCGGATCATCCGGCAGTATGGTGAAGAGCGCTACGCACGGCGGGTGGCCCGAGCCATCGTCGCGCGCCGGCCTGTTCACACGACCGCAGCACTGGCGCGGGTGGTGGCCTCTGCGGTGCAGACGCGCGAACGCATTCACCCGGCCACGCGCACATTCCAGGCGTTGCGCATCGCGGTGAACGATGAGCTGGAATCGCTGGCGACGGCGCTGGAACAGGCCGTCGCACTGCTGCGCCCGGGAGGGCGCCTGGTGGTGATCGCCTTTCATTCGCTGGAGGATCGCATCGTCAAGCAGTTCATCGTGCGCGAGGCGCGCGATTGCCTGTGCCCCAGCGATCTGCCGCAGTGCGTCTGCGGCCACAAGGCGACACTGGTGAATCTGACGCGCAAGGTGCTGAGGCCGACCGAGCAAGAGATGACAGAGAACCCACGCAGCCGCAGCGCTCGATTGCGGGTGGCCGAACGTTTGGGCGAGGGGGCGGTCGGTGTCCAAGCGAAGTGATCGGCCTGAGAGTATTGTTCCATTCTACATGTATGGCGGTCAGAACACACCGCCGGCGACATCGCGCTTCAGTGTGCGCTCGGTGCTGCTGTGGAGCGCGGCACTGGCGTTGATCGGCCTGGTTAGCTGGCTGTATCTGCTGCAGGCCAGTCAGGTGGCGACCTACGAGTACGAGATCCGCACGCTGCAGATGAACAAGGAGCGTCTGCACCGTCAGAACGCCATCCTGAACGGTCAGGTGGCCGAGATGGGCTCACTGGAGCGCATCCACTTTGTGGCGGAGGCTTGGGGTTATAGCCTACCAGAGGCAGGCGACCCGAATCGCCACATGACCCTGACCTATGTGCGCGTGCCCACACCCGCTGCCGTGGAGGCGCCGAGCACGAGTTTTGTCGGCGCGCTCGAGTCGTCGGTGAAGGGGCGCCTGATTGACCGATTCTCCGCGCAGATGCGCGAATGGCTCAATTCTGCCGAGACGACTGACGAGGCCGACCCGCGACCAGAAGGGTGACGGTTACACGCCTTGGATGAGAACGTAGCCCTGCAACGCAAGCGCATCGTGGTTCTGGCTGCCGTGCTGGCGGTGGCGGGCCTGATCCTGCTTGTGCGATTGGCGAGCTGGCAACTGCTGCCGCACGCCGAGATCGACTACTATGCTGGCAAGGGACAAGCGAGCAGCATCAGCGCGACGCGCGGCAGCATCTATGACGCCACCGGGCATGCGCTGGTGGCCTCGAGCGTCTATTACACGTTGGGCGTGTCGCCCAAGCTGCTCACCAACAAGAACAAACAGGCGTACGCGGTGTTGCTCTCTGAGGCGTTCGGGCGATCGCCCGAGCACGCCGTGACGCCCGAGGCGATGTTTGACCTGCTCTCGGAGGACGCGACCTATGTTGTGTTGGGCAAGGACCTCCCTGCGCAGGTGGGTCAGAGCATCGAGGAACTCGAGCGCACAGGACAGATTGTGATGGATGCGTTCAAGATGGAGCTGACGCCCAGCAGAGTCTACCCTGACGGGGGTTTGGCCGCGCACGTGCTCGGCTGGTTGCGCCTGCAGACCCATGACGAGGACACCAACCCGGCTGCTGGCTTTTACGGGCTGGAAGAACGCTATGACAGCGAACTGCGCGGCGTGGACGGGACTTGGCAGCGCATCAGCGACAAGTACGGCAAGCCCGTGCTGGCGCAGTTGGAAGGCTACGCGCCGGCGCGCGATGGCGCCGATCTGACGCTCACGCTGGACAGGAACATCCAGTTCGAGGCTGAGCGCATTCTTCGCGAGAGCAATTCCGAGTTCAAGGCCGGTTCTGCCACGATCGTCGTGCTCGACCCGACGTCGGGGGCGCTCCTGGCCATGGCAAACTTGCCCGGCTTTTTGCCCGGCGATCGCAGCGCCGACAGAACCACCGAGGTATACGTGAACCGGGCGATCAGCTCGCTGTACGACCCGGGCTCGGTCTTTACGCCATTGACGCTGGCGCTGGCTTTGCAGACGCGCGTGATCAGATCGACCGACAGCTATGACGACCGCGGCGAGATGGCCATCGGCAACCGGCTGATCCTGAACGAAGACCGCGATCCGCACGGTCAGACGTCGATGACGCAACTGGTGGCGCGCTCCTACAATGTGGGCGCGGCGCACCTGGCAGTGCTGTTGGGGCCGACGCGCTTTTACGAGGGCATGCGCAACTTTGGCTTTGGCAGCAAGACCGAGATCGACTTGCAGCACGAGGCGGCCGGCATCATGTGGGTGCCCACCGACAGCGGCTGGAACATGTCCTACCTGGGGATGAACGCGTTGGGCGAGTGGATCTCGGCCACGCCGCTGCAAGTAGCCACGGCCTACGCGGCCATAGCCAACGGCGGTGTGCTGATGCGCCCCTATGTGGTGGCACGGATGAGCGACGAGACGGGCGTGACCGACACGCGGCCGATCGCCATTCGGCGCGTGCTCTCGACGGAGGTCGCTGACGAGGTGTCCAACATGCTGGTTGAGGCTGTCAACATGGGCATGGAAGATGCCATGGTTGGCGGATACCGGTTGGCCGGCAAGTTCGGCACGGTCTCGATGCCCGACCGCGAAGGCACGCCGAACCAGTACAACATGGTGTCATACGTGGGTTATGGGCCGGTCCCCAACCCACGCTTTGTGATCCTGGTCAAATTCGAGCAGCCACAGGAGATCATGTGGGAGCGGCAGTCGGCTGAACCGGTGTTTGCTCGCATGGCAGAGTATCTCCTGGACTATTACGGCATTCCGCCAACCGGCCAGTAGACGGGGTCGAGGCCGACTCACGCGAACGGGGAGGAACGTGTTCACACTCGCGCAGCTGCTGGCAGACCTGGCGCCGGGCGCAAGCCTGGAGGGCGCCGATACGCTGCACATCAGGCGTGCCTGCGTTGACTCGCGCGCGTGTGGCGCCGGTACGCTGTTTGCCGCGTTGCCGGGCGAGCGCACCGACGGACACCGCTTTGTGGAGGCAGCACTGCAGGCGGGCGCTGTCGTGGCGCTGGTGCAACGCACCGATCTGCTGACGCAGGCGCGTCGCGAGACCGCCGTGGATCTCGTATCGGGGCAGATGCCCGCGCGCGCCAACGCGCCGGTCGTGGTGGTGGTGCCCGATGTGCTGCAGGCGCTGCGGCGCGCCGCCCGCGGACGTCGTCGGGCGATGCCCACGATGCGAGTGGTAGGCGTCACGGGCAGCGTTGGCAAGACGACGACCAAAGAGTCGCTGGCCGCCGTGCTGGCGACGCGGTTCCAGGTGCTGCGTAGCGAGGGCAACCAGAACAACGAGATCGGGCTGCCACTGACCCTGCTGTCCGTTGAGGGCGCGCCCGAGTACGCGGTGCTCGAGATGGGCATGTACGCCCTGGGCGAGATCGCGGCCTTGTGTGACATCGCCGAGCCGCATATCGGCGTGGTGACCAACGTCGGGCCCGTGCACCTGGAGCGCTTGGGGTCCATTGAACGCATTGCGCAGGCCAAAGCCGAGCTGGTGCAGGCGCTTCCGGCGGACGGCATTGCGCTGCTGAACGGCGATGATGCGCGGGTTTCGGCGATGCGCTCACAGACGCGCGCGCGCGTGGCGACCTACGGACTGCGGCGCGGCAGCAGCGTCTGGGCGGACGGTATCCAGTCGCTGGGCTTGAGCGGCATGCGTTTCAGCGCGCATACAGAGTGCGATGAGGCGCTGACCCTGGCGCCGGCCACCTGCACGCTGACATTGTCCGCGTTGGGCGAGCAGGCGGTGCTGGCCGCGCTGCCAGCAGTGGCGCTGGGCCGCATCGCAGGCCTGACGTGGGAGGAGATCCAGACCGGACTGAGCAGTCTGGGTTACGGCTTGCGGCTGATTCCGGTGCCGGGCCTGCGCGGCAGCACTCTGCTCGATGACAGCTACAACGCAAGCCCCACCGCGACGTGTGCGGCGCTGCGCGCTCTGGCCGCTCTGCCGCGCAGTGGTGACACGTCGGGCCAACGGATCGCTGTGCTGGGAGACATGCTCGAGCTGGGCGCCTACGAGCAGGCGGGACATCGCGAGGTGGGGTCTTGCGCGGGGCAGACGGTCGACCGGTTGATGACCGTGGGCGCGCGCTCGCGCGAGATCGCGGACGAGGCGCGGCGCGTCGGCCTGGCGCCGGAACGCATCGAGGTGCTTGACGATCCCGATGCTGCCATTGACACATTGAGGAACACGCTTGAGCAGGGCGACGTTGTGCTGGTAAAGGGGTCGCACAGTATGGGAATGGACGCCGTGGTGCGGGCGCTCATACGCCCGAGCGGCGAGGCGGAGGCGACGGCATGAGGGCTGCTCTGGCGCTGGGTGTGCTGACCTTTCTACTGCTCGTGCCGTGGGGCCGCGCGGTGGTGGGCTGGCTGCTCTCCCGGGGCATCGGCAAGCAGATCCGCAGCGACGGGCCGGCCTCGCATCAGGTCAAGTCGGGCACGGCCACGATGGGCGGGCTCTACTTTCTCGCGGGCGTTCTGGCGGTGTGCGTGGCCCTCGGCCTTGCGGGTTACCCTGACGTGTGGGCGCCGCTGATTGCCATGCTGGCGTTCGGGGCAGTGGGTGGCTTTGACGACCTGCAGGGGCTGAAGGATCGGCAAGGCGTCGGTTGGTTGGCGCGCAACAAGTTCCCCTGGCAATGGGCGGTCGCGATCGTCGTAGCGCTCGCCCTCTATTGGCTGAACGATGCGCGTGTGCTGATCGTTCCCATCTCGGGCGCCGTGGTCGAGATTGGCGGGNNGTGGGCTATCCCGGTGTTGGCCCTGTCGCTGGTGTTCATCTCGAACGCGGTCAACCTGACCGATGGACTCGACGGCTTGGCTGGCGGGGCGGCGGCCATCGCGTATGGCGTCTATGGTGTCCTGGCGGCACTGGGGGGCCAGCAGGGCCTGGCGCTGTTCTGCTTTGCAGTGGTGGGCGCTCTGGGCGCCTTTTTGTGGTTCAACGTGCATCCCGCGCGTATGTTCATGGGCGATGTGGGCTCGGAGGCGCTGGGAGCGGGCCTGGCGGCGGTGGCAGTGCTTTCGGGGCACTGGTTGCTGCTGCCGCTGGTCGGCATCGTGTTTGTAGCCGAGGCGCTCTCGGTGATGGCGCAGGTGGCCTACTTTCGGCACACCAAGCGGCGCTACGGCGAGGGGCGACGCATCTTGCGGATGGCGCCGCTGCACCACCACTTTGAACTGCTGGGTTGGTCGGAGGTGCAGGTAGCGCTGCGCTTTTGGATCGTGGCGGCCGTGGCTGGAGTGGCCAGCCTGGCGCTGGGGTTGGGCGGGCGATGAACGCGAAAATGGCGCAACAACTGATCGACCGATGCCCGGCGATGGCCGCGCGTCTGGCCCCGTTGGAGGGGCTGCGCGTGCTCATCGTGGGGGCGGCGCGCGAGGGCACGGCGCTGGCGCGCTTTCTGGTCGCGTGTGGCGCCGTGGTGACACTGTCTGACAACAAGCCGCCAGCGTCGCTCGCCAAGCACCTGGCGGTGCTGTCCGGCCTGCCGCTGGAACTGTCCCTGGGGGTGGCAACGCCGGACCTCGCGGGCTTTGATGTAGTGTTCCTGAGCCCCGGCGTGCCGCCCAGTGCACCGGTGGTGCAACGGGCGCGAGCGCTGGGTCTGCCGCTGAGCAGCGAGCCGCGGATGGTGACACAACTGCTGACCGCGCCCGTGGTGGGGATCACGGGTTCAAGTGGCAAGACGACAACCACGGCGCTCACGGGCGCGATGTATGCGGCGGCAGGGCGTGACACCTGGGTGGGAGGCAATATCGGCCTGCCGCTCATCGAAAAGCTGCTGGATGCACCTTGCGGCCCCGATGTGGCAGTGATGGAGCTTTCCAGCTTTCAACTCGAGCTGTTTGCGCCGGCCTACCAGGGGGATGGCGTCGACACGCAGCGCGGCGCGGCCTCACGCGCGGTCTCGCTGGCGGGTTGGAGCCCACACATTGCGGCCATCACGAACATCACGCCCAACCATCTCGACCGCCACCCCTCGATGGAAGACTATGTGCTGGCCAAGTCGAGGATTGTGGAATACCAGCGCGACGATGACTGGGCCGTGCTGAACGCACAGGACGACTGGAGTCGTCGTTTGACGACGCGCGGACGCGTGCTGCGTTTTGGTCTGGAGACAGAGATCGACGCAGGCGCCGTTCTGTCGCGAGGGAACCTGCTTGTTCGCGATGGCGCCCACGAAATGGCGTTCTGCAGCGCAGATGAGGTCAAGCTGCGAGGACGGCACAATCTGGCCAATATCCTGTGCGCCGCCTGTTGCGCGCTCGCGGGAGGCGTGCCGATTGAGGCCATGCGCGAGGCTGCGACCTCCTTCAGAGGGGTAGCGCACCGTCTGGAGTATGTGCGGCAGTGCGGGCAAGTGCTGTGGGTTAACGACTCGATCGCCACCACGCCTGAGCGCGCGATGGCGGCGTTGCGCTCGTTCGACGAACCGCTGGTGCTGCTGGCGGGTGGACGTGACAAGCATCTGCCCTGGGAGGACTGGGCCGCTCTGGTGCGCGAGCGCGTCCGCGTGGTGGTAGCCTTTGGCGAGGCGGCGTCCATCATCGAGCGGGCGCTGAGTGCGGCAGGGCCTGGTGGGCCGGCGCTTGAGATTGCCGCGGACTTGCAGGAGGCGGTGGCCAGGGCGGCCGGCGTGGTTCGCCCCGGCGAGGTTGTGCTGCTGTCGCCGGGCGGCACCAGCTTTGACGCCTATGACGACTTTGAGGCGCGCGGTCAGCACTTTCGCGCGCTGGTGGGCGCGCTGTAGCGACGGGGAGACGTGATGAGTTCCAGTCTTGGCAAATATGGCACGCACACGAGCAATGAGGCCCCGCGAGCGTGGAGCACGGACACGCTGCCGACGGGCAGCGCCAACAAGCGCACCCGGCGCGTCGTCCGCACCGACTGGGGACTGCTGCTGGTGGTGCTCGGGCTCGTGCTGGTGGGCCTGGTGATGGTCTACAGCGCGTCCTACTGGTTCGCCTTTGTCGAAGGAGGTCCCTACGAGGGCCTGCCAACCTATTTCGTGAGGCGCCAGGCCCAGTTCGCCGGTCTCGGCCTCGTGGGCATGCTCATCATCTCGAGGATCGACTATCGACGGTACCGCAAGATCGCGCCGCTGATTCTGGCTGGCACGGCGGGGCTGTTGTTTTTGACGCTGGTCGTGGGAATTCTCACGCCCGGCAGCCTCGGGCGATACCTGCGCGCCGACCAGAACTCGATTCAGTTGTCAGAGGTGGCCAAGGTTGGCGCGATCATCTATATGGCGATCTGGCTCGCGAGCAAGGGGGAGGATCTGAAACGCCTGGACCTGGGCGTGATCCCGTTCGGACTGCTGCTAGGCGCTCTCGCGGGCATGATCATCGCGCAGCCCGACTTTTCAACGGGCATCCTGCTGATCGTCACGGTGGTCGCCATGTTCTTTGTGGCTGGCGCCGAGATCAAGCAGATGGCGTTGATCGGATTGGGGACCGCGCTCACGCTGATTCTGGTGTCGGTCGTGCTGATCAGCGTGGTGCACTACCAGCCCGCGGTCGATCGCTGGGCGCGCGTCCAGCTCTGGATCAGCAACCCGTTGAGTGACCCGCTGGACGAAGGTTTTCAGGTGGTGCAGGTGCTTGCGGCGCTCAACCGCGGCGGTCTGACGGGCGTTGGCCTGGGGCAGAGCACGCAAAAGTTCGCCATCTATGCGCCGCACTCGGACTGCATCATCGCGATCATTGGCGAGGAGACCGGTCTGATCGGGCTGATGCTGGTGCTGACGCTCTATGTGCTGTGGGCCTGGCGCGGATACCGCATCGCCTGGGGCGCCGTGGACACCTATGGCCGCCTGTTGGCGGTGGGCCTGGTGACCTGGGTGCTGGCGGGCGCGGTGCTGCACACCGCGGTCAACACAGCCACCACGCCCTTTACGGGAGATGTGTTGCCTTTCATCAGCTCGGGCGGATCGTCGCTGGTCAGTGGGCTGTTCAGCGTGGGGGTGCTGCTCAATATCGCGCGTGTAAGCCGTGGCGCGCGGATCGAGTCGGCCAGCGGGGGACAGAGCAGATGAGGCTGATGGTCACCGGTGGCGGCACCGCCGGTCACGTCTACCCGGCGCTCTCGGTCATCGAGCGGTTGACCGGGGATCCGCGCTGGGGCACCCGGCCGGGGGACGTGCTCTGGGTGGGCAGCCCGGCTGGCATGGAGGGGGCACTGGTGCGGCGCGAGGGCATCCGCTTTGAGGCGGTGTCGACGGGCGCACTGCGCGGCAAGTCGCCCGTGGCGCTTGTGAAGGGGCTGCAGGCCATCCGCAGGGGCATCAGCGAGGCGCGCGCGCTGCTGCGCGAATGGCATCCGGACGCGATTCTGGCGACCGGAGGGTACGTTTCGGCGCCTCTGATCATGGCGTCGCGCGGGCTCTGTCCGGTGCTCATCTACCTGCCCGATGTGCAGCCGGGGATGGCGATTCGCTACCTGGGGCGACGCGCGCAGCGCATCGCCGTCTCGTTTGACGAGGTGCGACGCTTTTTCCCTGCCGACAAGGTGTTCGTGAGCGGCTATCCGGTGCGCAGAGGCTTGATCGAGGCCGACAAGCAGGCTTCGCGTCGGGCGCTGGGGCTGCTCGATGCTGACGAGGGAGCGCGCATGCTCCTGGTGCTGGGCGGCAGCCGTGGGGCGCACTCGATCAACATGGCGGTCAAGGCGCTGCTGACCGAATTGCTGGAGCTGGCGCACGTGTACCATATCACCGGAGTCGACGACTATCCTGCCCTGCAGGCGTTGGCGGACGGCCTGCCGGAGGCGCGGGCGGCGCGCTACCATCCGATGGCCTATGCGTACGAAGAGATGACCGACTTGCTGGCCGCCGCCGATCTGGTGGTAGCGCGATCGGGCGCCGCCACACTGGGAGAGTTCCCGGCGGTCGGGGCGCCGGCGGTGCTGGTGCCTTACCCTTATGCCGGCCAGCATCAGGAGTTGAATGCGAGCTACCTGGTGGAGCGCAGCGCAGCGCGGATGGTGCGCGACCGCGATCTCGGCGCCGAGTTGCTGCCGACAGTGCGTTCGCTGCTCTCCGATGCGGCGACGCTGGAACGGATGAGCGCGGCGTCACGCGCCGCCGCCGTCCCGCTTGCGGCCGAGCGGATCGCCGAGGCGTTGCTGCAGATGGCGCAGCAGGAGGAAGCGGATCAATGACCGATGCGCTGACCCTGACCATCGACCAGTATCTGTTGCTGAGCGTCACCCTGGCGCTGTTCGCCTTTCTGGGCTGGAAACGGGGCGTCAGCCGCGAGCTGCTGTCGATGGTGGGCATCGGTCTGGCGATCCTGGCCGCACCCAGAGTCGCGCCGGTGGCACAGCCGGTCATCAATCAAGTGCACGCGCTGGCGCGCTCGGCAGCGGGCGCGAATGCGGCGCCTCAGGTCGCCGGACAGGCGCTGATCAAGTCGGCCGCAGATCTACAGACTCTGGGCGTGCTGATCTTTGCGCTGATCGTGATCGCCGCCTATCTCGTGGGACAGCGCCTCGCGCGCGCGGCGGGCTCGTTCGGGTCGCGGCTGTTGGGCACGATGGCAGGGGCCATCAACGGCTTTCTCGTGGCGTATCATCTGTTTCCGGCCGTGTTGAACAGGCCGCGGGCGGTCATCATGTTGCCGGGCGCGCAGTTGGAGAACACGCTCAGCAGCCCGCGCAATGTGGCGCTGGTGGTCGTTTTCTTTGTAGTGCTTTTGGTGGCATTTGGTTTGTATAGCGCAAACGCCGGTCGCGCCAAGTAGGCCGCAGGGTCGGAAAGGTGTGGTCCCGATGAGGCGTGTTGCGAGAATGACGAGGAGGATGGATTGGCTCCCATAGAGGCGTTCTTTGGGGCGATGCTCGTCATCTTTTGGCTGATCGGTCTCTCGCGGGGCTTTCTAAGGGAGCTCGGTGTGACCCTGCCAATGATGTTCCTGCTGTTCTTCCTGGACCAGTTCGGCCAGGAGTTGGACGCGGGCATGGTCAAGGCGATGCAGGCTAGCGGCCAGCAAGCGGTGGCCAGCCAGCAGGATCTGGTGCAGTGCTGCCTGTACATCGTGCTGCTGATCTTTGCGGCCTTTGTCTCCTACTCGGGTGAAACGCTGGCGTATGGCGGCACGCCCCTCAGGGGGCCGCAGTCGATCATTCTGGGGTCGCTCACCGGGCTGCTCAATGGCTATCTGGTGGTCGGGTCGATCTGGTACTATATGGACAAGTTCAACTATCCGATCGAGTTCCTGCGTTTCTCGACCGCCAATCTCTCCGGCTTTGCCCGCAGTCTGATCCCGTTCCTGCCGCTCAACTTTTTGGGCGAGCCCTTTCTGCTGGGGCAGAGCCTGTTGCTGTACCTGTGCGCGCTGCTCTTGCTGGCGCGTGTCATCCGCTAGGGGTGGTGAGGTCGCGTGATGTCTGAGGAAATGCGGGCGCCCGAATCCGGGGCGACCCAAACCGAAAGCTGCCAGATCCCGCAGCGCGTGCATCTGGTGGGCATTGCCGGTATTGGCATGTCCGCCATCGCGCGCGTGCTGGCGACCTGGGGGCATACGGTAACCGGATCGGACCTCAGCGCCACGCCGCTGACCGAAGCGCTGAACTGTCTGGGCATCGTCACGTACGTGGGACATCGCGCAGAGCAGATCGGCGCTGCGGACTGGGTGGTGGCTTCTTCGGCGATCCCCAGTGATAACGTCGAGCTGGAGGCGGCGCGCCGCCGCGGGATCCCGGTGCTCAAGCGGCAACAGCTGCTGGGTTGCATGATGACCGGAGACGCAGCCGGCGCCGGCCGTGTGGGGATTGGCGTGGCGGGCACCCACGGCAAAACCACGACGACGGCAATGATCGCCGTGCTGCTGAGTGAGGCGGGCTGTGACCCGACCTACATCGTGGGGGGCGTGCTGCACCAGACCGGTTCAAACGCGCGAGCCGGCCACGGGCCGCACTTTGTGGTCGAGGCTGACGAGTATGATCGCATGTTCCACGGGCTCAGACCGCGCATCGCCGTGCTGACGCATATGGAAATGGATCATCCCGATTGCTTCCCGACGATGGACAATTTGCGCGAGGCCTATCGGCACTATTTGCGCCTGGTCCCGCCGGAAGGCTGTATCGTGGCCTGCGTCGATAGCCCGGAAGTGCGCAAGGTGCTCGCAATGTTGCCCGCAATCGGCGGCCCGCGCGTGTTGACCTACGGGTTCTCGACGGATGCGGACTATGTTGTGAGCGGCGCCGAGGCGAACGCGCAGGGCGGCGCGGATTTCGCCATCACCGTGCGTGGCCACGGGGGTGGGCGCTTTGCCACGCGCATCCCCGGGCTGCACAACGTGCTCAATGCGACCGCGGCGCTGATCGTCGCCGAGCAGGCAGGCGTGGAGCGCGAGGTTGCCCGGGACGCGCTGCAACGATTTGAGGGTGTGCAGCGGCGTTTCGAGGTGCTGGGGGAGCGTTCTGGCGTGCTGGTGGTGGACGACTATGCCCACCATCCCACGCACATTCGCGCGACTCTGGCCGGTGCGCGCCTGCGCTATCCGGCGCGTCGCATCGTGGCGGTCTGGCAACCGCACACCTATAGCCGGATTCGAGCGCTGTGGAACGAATTCGCCAACTGCTTTGAGCAGGCCGACGAGGTGCTTGTGACGGACGTCTACGTGGCGCGCGCGTCAGAGGTCGAGCCGATCGCGGTGAGTGACCTGTGCGCGGCCGTGCGCCATCCGCGTGTGCGCTACAGCGGTTCAGTCGATCGCACGGCGCGCGCATTGCCTGACATGCTTCATGCGGGCGATCTGTTGCTGGTGCTGGGCGCGGGCGACAGCGTGCTGATCGGCGGGCGCGTGCTGGCCGCTCTGGAGGCGCGCTGTGGAAACCCGGCGGTTGAGGAGGAGCAGCGCGGTGGCTGACTGGGAGCGGGCCTATCGTGAACTGAGCGCGCTGTACGGCGCGCGCGTGCTGCGCGACGAGCCNNGGAGCCGCTGGCACGCCATACCTCCTTCGGCATCGGCGGGCCGGCCGACCTGTTCGTGACGGCCTGTTCGGCGGATGAACTGGCGCAGTTGGCGCTCTATGTGCAGGCGCACGACCTGCCGGTGTTCTGGTTGGGCGGTGGCACCAATGTGCTGGCGTCGGACGCGGGGCTGCGCGGGCTGGTGGTAGCGAACGCCTGCCACGGCCTCAGCGTGGATGCCGACGGCCTGGTGATTGCCCAGTCGGGGATGCCGTTGCGCGAGCTGGCCGCGTGGGCCGTGGGAGCGGGGTGGGCGGGCCTCGAGTGGGCCGTGGGCATCCCGGGCACCGTTGGGGGCGCCGTGGTGGGCAACGCCGGCGCGTACGGCGGCTGCATGGCGGAGAATATCCTGTGGGTGCGCATTCTGGAGGGAACTGAGCCCAGACGGCGGAACCTGGAGGATCTGCAGTATGGCTACCGCACCAGCGTGCTCAAGCGTGAACCCTGGCAGGTCCGCCGGAGGATCGTGCTCGAGGCGGCGCTGCAACTGCGAAGCGGTGACCCTCGTGTGCTGGCAAAGGTGGCGGCCGAGAACAGTGCGCAGCGCGAGGCGCGCACGCCGGCGGGCCCTTCTGCGGGGAGTGTGTTCAAGCGTACGGTGCAGTTCCCGGCGGGCTTTCTGATTGAGCAGGCGGGGCTGAAGGGCCACCGCATGGGCGGTGCCCAGATATCGGACAAGCACGCCAACTTTATCATTAACGTGGGCGGGGCGACTGCGGCCGACGTACGCGCGCTGATCGAGTTGGTGCAGGAGCGCGTCTGGACGGCCTTTGGGCTGCAGTTGGAGCCCGAGATCGAGTATGTCGGCGAGTGGAGTTGAGAGCGATGGGCGCAAGAAAACGGGTACGCGTAGCGGTCATCATGGGCGGCAAGTCGGGCGAGCATGAGGTGTCGCTGGCCTCGGCGCGTTCGGTCATGGCTGCCATGGACCCGATCAAGTACGAGATCTACCCGATCGGCATCGACAAGGACGGCCAGTGGATCACGCAGGGGGATCCCATGGCGGTACTGAGCGCCCAGGCCGACGCCGCGACGCGGCTGCTGGCCAAAGACGAGCGGCGCAAGGACGCTGTCGCCACGGTTGAGGGCAACCGCCGCGACCTGGTGCCCGGCACGCGCGATAGCCAATTCCCGCAGGTCGATGTTGTCTTTCCTGTGCTGCACGGCACCTTTGGTGAGGACGGCACAGTGCAGGGTCTGTTGGAGATGGCGGACCTGCCGTATGTGGGCGCGGGCGTGTTGGGCTCAGCACTGGGCATGGACAAGGTCGCGATGAAGTCGGTGCTGCAGGCCCACCAACTGCCCGTGGTGGAGTGGCTCCTGGTAATGCGCAAGCACTGGCGGGCGCAGCCCGACCGGGAGATTGCGCGGGTCGAGGCTCAGTTCTCGTACCCCGTCTTTATCAAGCCGGCGAATATGGGTTCAAGCGTAGGCGTCTCCAAGGCGCACGATCGCGCCGAACTGGCGCGCGGACTTGACCTGGCCGCGCGGTTCGACCGCAAGGTGCTGGTGGAGCGCGCCGTCAATGCGCGCGAAATCGAGTGCGCCGTCCTGGGCAATGACGACCCCATCGCTTCGATCGTCGGTGAGGTGGTGCCCTGCAACGAGTTCTATGACTATGACGCCAAGTATGTCAGCGCCGACTCGACGCTGCACATCCCGGCCGATCTGCCCGAAGAGACGGCACACAGGGTGCGAGACCTCGCTGTGCGAGCGTTTGTGGCGCTGGACTGCGCCGGAATGGCGCGGGCTGACTTTTTCGTGTGTCGCGATACGGGCAAGGTCTACATCAACGAGCTGAACACGATCCCCGGCTTTACGCCCATCAGCATGTACCCCAAGCTGTGGGCTGCCAGCGGGATCCCGTATGCGGCGTTGATCGATCGGCTGATAGAGCTGGCGCTCGAGCGCTACGCCGACAAGCACAGTTCTGAGACGCGTTACGAGTTCGATCACTAGGGAGAAACGGATGCGAGGGGTGCGGACGGTGCGGCGCAGAAAACCGAGCCGGGCAGATGCCCGTTTGCGCGCTGAGCAGCCTGCCAGGCCGAAGGTGGGATCGCTGCGGATGTGGCTCGTGCGCCTGCCCGCCCTGCTGCTGATCTGCGGCAGTCTGTATATCCTGCACGAGCTGTTCCGGGCAGAGCGTTTTATGGTCAAGCAGGTCACGGTCGAGGGAGGGCACCTGCTGCCCAAGGAGCAGGTGGTAGCAGCCCTGGGGCTCGAGCAGGCCAGCATATTCTGGGTGAATCCGGGACTGCTGGCCGAACACCTGCGGGCCAGCTTTCCGATTGTGGCGGACGCCAGTGTCAAGTGCACGCTGCCCGACCAGGTTGAGGTCCAACTTGAGGAGCGCAGCGATCTCCTTCTGTGGGAGAGTGGCGGTCAGACCTGGTGGGTAGACCACGACGGCAACGTTCTGGGCGAGGTGGAGGATGCGCTGAGCCTGGTGGTGGTGCACGACGTCGAAGGCGTCGCGCCGGCGCCGACGGGGCGCATCACGGGCGTCCCGTGGAGACTG
>DIVQ01000174.1 GCA_002423325.1 Anaerolineales bacterium UBA6128
AGCCGGGCCACACCGTGGCCTGCCATCTGTTCGACTAGCGCCGCATCAAGTATGACACGAGAATGGCCGTCCACCTGGCTGGACGGCCATTTTCCTGTAGACGCACTACGGGGATGTACCCGTGATGCGCACCACAAAAGAAGAGGTACCTGCTAGATGATCGTCATCACGGGCACGAATGGGCGCGTCGGTATGCTGGCGGCGCGCGATGCGCTGCGCTCGGGAGGCTCGGCGCTCGACGCGGTCGAGGCCGGCATCCGGGAAGTGGAACTGAATGCAGCCGACACCAGCGTCGGCCTCGGGGGCTACCCCAACATTCTGGGCGAAGTGCAGCTCGACGCCGGCATTATGGATGGCACCAACCGCGCCGTCGGCGCAGTGGCGGCTGTGCGCGGCTACGCGCACCCGATCTCGGTGGCGCGTCAGGTCATGCTGCGGTTGCCACATGTTCTGCTGGTGGGCGAGGGCGCCGAGCGCTTTGCCGCCGAAATCGGCGCTGAGCGGCTGGAGCTGCTGACGCTGGAGTCGCGGCAGGCCTGGCTCGATCGCATGGAGCAGTACGCCGGCGTGCGTCCCGAAGACCTGGCCGAGCACCCCGATCTGACAGGGTTGGTGTGGCGGGCGATGAACGAACAGCGCCGTGGCGGCACGGTGGACTTTATCGCGCAGGACGCCAACGGCAACCTGGCCGCAGGCGTGAGCACCAGCGGATATGCCTGGAAGTATCCCGGTCGCGTGGGCGATTCGCCTATCTGCGGCGCGGGTTACTACTGCGACAACCGCGGCGGCGCGGCGGCCTGCACGGGCGTGGGCGAGATGGCCATTCGCGCGGCAACTGCGCGCACGGTGAGCCTGCTGCTAGAGTTGGGGCATAGCGTGGCGGAGGCCGGCACGCGCGCCATGAAGGACCTGGTGTTGCCTGGTGCGGGCCGCGGCAGCATCGAGCTGCTCGTGCTGAGCCCGAAGGGCGAGGCCGCGGGCTTTGCCACTGGCCCTGCCCAGTACCTTGCCATCACGCCCGAGATGGACGAGCCCGAGCTGCGCGAGCGCACCGTCGTCCATGTGCAGCCGAACGGCCGCGAATACTGACGGCGGAGCCGAGTCGGCAACTCTGGCTGATTGCGCTCTTGTCGCATACCCGGACGAGTGCTTTCCTTTGCAGTTAATCGCTTCGGCTATGTCTTGAGAAGTGCGGCGCGCAGGTGAATGCGCCCATCGGAGCGGACTCGGCCGGATCGCCGGCGCTCACGTGTGTCAGAAAGCGAACGGACTCGATCAGCATTGCTGATCGAGTCCGTTCGTCTATCACGCCCCGCTATCAATACGAGTGTCGAACGGGGGCACACGCGACCCCTGCGTTGGGGCAGAGGACTAACGTCCGCGGGTGCCAGAGCCGGATCCCGGCTGATCCTGGCCCCGACTCTGGATCTGGTCGCCGCATTCCTCACCGCTGGCGTCCTGGGCGCGGGTCTGGGTCTGATCTTGGACCTGATCGCCTTCGGCGGTCTGCGATTGAGACTGTTCCTGGCTCAGACCGGGCTCGCCGTTGGCGGTCCCGGTCTGGGTCTGTTCCTGGCTCTGAGCGGGCTCGCCGTTGGCGGTCCCGGTCTGGGTCTGTTCCTGGCTCTGAGCGGGCTCGCCGTTGGCGGCCTTGGTCTGGGTCTGCTCCTGGTTCTGAGCGGGCTCGCCGTTGGCGGCCTTGGTCTGAGCCTGCTCCTGGTTCTGGGCGGCCTCGCCGTTGGCGGCCTTGGTCTGAGTCTGCTCCTGGTTCTGAGCGGGCTCGCCCTCACCGGCTTGCATCGGGTCGCCGGGCTGGCCGGCGTCGGTTGGGCGGTTGTCACAGATGCCGTCGCCGTCTTCGTCCACAAAGCCGTCGCCGGTCTGGTCGCATACGCCGTCTCCGTCGCTGTCCTCGTACTTGTCGTTGATCCCGTCGCCATCCTCGTCGACAAAGCCGCAGGCGGGTCCAACGGCGTCGCCGATCAGGTTGGGCACACCATCGCCGTCGCCGTTCTTGCCCTTTTCGGCCCAGGCAACCCCGGCAAGAGTTCCGCCGGCCAGCAACGCGATCATCAGCACGGTCAGTATCACACGCAGTTTCATGTTTGTCTCCTCTTTCCAGCTTTGGGCATATGAGCGGGCCAGTATGAGCGGGTGCGGGCGCTGGCCGCAGGAACCTACTCTGCAGTGTAGGCCTGTCTGAAGAGCGCGCGCGCCCGGGCCAGCCGCATCTTGGCCGCGCTGAGGCCGATACCGAGCACCTCGGCGACCTCTGCGACTGAAAGACCCTCGATGCTGTAAAGGATCAGCGGTTCGCGGTAGATCGGTTTGAGCGTCTGAAGCGCGGCCTGCACTGCGATTGCCTCTTCGAGATCGGGCGACGCTCCGGACGATAACGCGCTGCCATCGGGCGCGCTGCGCGCTGCGCTGCTGTGCTCATCATCCGGAAGGGGCAGCCAGGCCCGCAGGCGTTGTCGTCTGTGATGGTCGCGGGCTGCGTTGCTGGCGATGCGGTACAGCCAGGCCCGGTGATTGGCTTCCGGCGGCAGTTTGGGCAGGGCGCGGTATGCGCGCAGAAAGACGTCCTGCAGCAACTCTTCGGCGCGCTCACGATCGCCGATCAGACGGCACAGGTGGGCGTAGAGCGGCCCCCGCAGGCGCTCAAAGAGCTGTTCAAACAGCCGGTCCTGGTCGGTTTTCACGGTACGCTGGCCTGTTGGGCCATTGGACTGCTCACCTGGTATGACGCACGGGGAGTGCTGGTGGTCACATCATGACACACTTCAGGCGCGGGGTGCTGTGGGACGCGTAAAGGCCAAGCTGCGGACGGCCTCCAGCGCCAGCCCGAGGCCGCTGGCAAGCTGTGAGAGCGCCAGCAACGCGGCGTTGCGCACCGCTGCGGCGCCGCGCGCGTGCTGCCAGGGGTAGCGCAACAGGTGCACGAAAAAGGGGGCTGAAGGCGCTGCGGAGGGCGCCGATTGGTAACGGGCGCGTGCCGCCCGGAAGCGCCAGGCGCCGCGTCCGTACGCCAGATGCTGGCGCCAAAAGCCGCGCAGAGTCAGGCTGTGCGCATGTCGGACGATAGCCTGGGGCACGTAGGCCATCTCGGGTCCGCTGGCGAGCCAGCGCGCACACAGATCACGGTCCTCGGAGGCAAAGGGAAAGTGATCGGCGTCAAAGCCGCCAAGCGCGCATAGTTGGTCGGTCGGCGCGGCAAAGTTGTTGCTGGCAAAGAAGCGGGGGTGCTCGGGATCGACGTTATACCAGGCGTAGACCGCCTCAATCAGCATATGCCTGGCGGCTGCGTAGGGGTTGTGGGGGAGCGCGTTGTGGGTACGACCGCCCAGGAAGGCGCCGGGCCGCCGGCCATGCGCGTCGATCAGGGCGCGCAGCCAGCCGGGATCCGGCAGGCAGTCGTCGTCGGTAAAGGCCAGCAACGTCCCGTGGGCGGCGGCGATGCCGGCGTTGCGTGCGGCCGCGGGTCCGGCGTGCTTCTCGGTCAGCAGCGTCAGGTTGAGCGCGCCGCGGCATGCTTGCAGCACAGCCTCCAGCGGGACGCCACCGCCGTCGTCCACGACGAGCACCTCGTAGGCGTCACGCGGCAGATCCTGTGCAGCCAGCGCCTGCAGGGTCGCGGCCAGGCGCTCCGGGCGCCGGTAGGTGGGGACAATGACGCTGCAGGCGACCTGAGCGCCGCCCACGGCGGGCGCGCT
Organism: Anaerolineales bacterium UBA6128; assembly: GCA_002423325.1. Taxonomy (GTDB): domain Bacteria; phylum Chloroflexota; class Anaerolineae; order UBA1429; family UBA1429; genus UBA6128. The sequence goes on from DIVQ01000174.1 coordinate 3,714, forward strand.
GGCTACCCCGTCTCGTACCGGGCGCGACAGCACGCTACACCTCGCAGCGGCGTGACTCGGGATTGATAAAGAATGCCTGAACCGAAACGTCCTCCGAGGTGCGATCCGCATAGGGGCAAGACACGCAAAATCCCGTGCGTCCACCGCGCAAGCGTCGGCGCACGTCGGCGGCCTGCTGGCTGAACCAGATGTCGCGGAACGAGTTGTCGGTCGTGACGACGCCGTACGGCATCTCACATTGATAGTCGTGGACGCAGGGCACCACCGAGCCTTCCGCCAGCAACGTCGGGAACCAGTAGGGTTCCGTACAGGTATAGTCTTTGCGCTGCAGACGTTCGGTCTGACGATATTCGTAGGGGCGGTANNAGAGGGTACGCATGGTCAGCAGGTCGAACCCATGGGCGCGCGCAAAATCGGGTGCCTGTTTGGCCTCGTGTTCGTTTTGGCGCATCACGATATAGCGCATGTGCAGGACGGGACGCTCGAGGCCCCGCTCGCGCTTGATCTCGGCCAGTCGTCGCACGCCCGCCAGGGCGGGGGCCAGCCGCGCCCCCTGGCGGAAGACCGAGTTGGTCTCATCAGTGAGCCCATCGAGCGCCACGATCAAATAGGTGGGGGGATAGTCGATCAGGGCAGAGATGATCTCCTCGTTGTCGAGGTTCTGGCCGTTGGTAGAGACCTGCGTCATGATCGGGTACTGATGCGCGATGCGCAGGAACTCGCGGAACTGGGGGTGCAGGAGCGATTCGCCCCAACCCCAGAGCGACAGCGTCAGCAGGTAGGGCCCCACTTCGCTCATCACGCGTTCGAACAGCGCCACGTCCATGCTCTTGGGGCGCCGCCGCAGGATGCCCGAACCTGTGGGACAGACCGGACAGTGCAGGTTGCAGTAGTTGGTCAGTTCGGCCTGCATATGCAGCGGCATGTTGAATGGGCGGGGTTGGCGGTACAGCAGATGGGTGCCGCCGAGCAGCAGGTTCCGGCGCTTGGCCGCGGACATGCCCCTGACGTTGACAGGCATCAGGTCATAGTCAAAGTCAAACTTCCCCTGAACCATCACCCGCCAGAACGTCAGTGGCGCGCGCAGGATGCTATCGCGACGTTGATGCAGTTTCAGCATGATCTTCCCCCATCCGGTTGCTGACGCCTGGACGCCTTGAAGCGGGCCGCGAAATAACCATAGCTATAGGCCATGCGCGCCAAGATCAGGCCGGCGAGCAGTCGCACCCGGAAAGCATGGCGTACGCGGAACGGATAGCTCAGCAGGTGTGCGTAGAAACCAGGGTCGAAGCGCGGCGCCCCGTGCTGCTGGGAGCGCCGGACCTCCGCGTACTGCCAGGCCCCGCGTCCGTAGTGCACATTGCGCTGCCACAGTTGCCTGAACGTGTGTGGATGCAGGTGAGTGACCACCAACTCGGGTGCGTAGACGAGCGTGTGGCCACTGGTCAGCCAGCGGTCCACCACATCGCGGTCCTCGGAGTTCAGAAAGCGGACGTCGTAGCCCCCGAGTGTGCGAAAGAGTGCTGCTGGCACCGCCCAATGACTGCCCGCGCACGACGTGGCGTGATCCGGACCCCGGTTGTAATAGCTGACGACCGCGTCCAGTTGGGCCTGGCTCGCCGCCGACCAGACGTTACGCGGGTGGGCATCGGCGCATGCGCCCGCAATCGCGGCGTTCGGATGCCGCTCGAAGCGCGTCGCCAGCATGGTCAGCATGTCGGGCATGAGCTGGCAGTCGTCGTCGACAAAGTAGAGCCAGGTGCCGCGCGCATGCCGTGCGCCGGTGTTGCGCGCGGTGCCAGGCCCGCCGTGCGTATCACGAATCAACGTCAGGTCGAATTGGGCCGCGAACTGCGCATTCAGCGACGTCTCGTCCAGGCAGCCACCATCATCCACCACGATGACCTCAAAGCGCTCGCGCGGATAGTCCTGTTGCGCCAGGCTCTGCAGGCATGCCACCAGGAGCGCCGGGCGTTGGTATGTCGGGATGACGACCGACAGCAGCGGCTCAGTCATGTTCTTTGCCGCCTGCGGGCGTGTAGCGCAGCCGATGGAACTCCATGCTGGCCAGGCGTTGCGTCGCCCGTCCTGCCCCGCTGGCGTACCCGAACAACTCGCCACACGCGCTGACCCCCAGTCCGAGCTGGATCAATGGCCAGGCCTGCCAGGGAGGGCGTTGCTGTGGCACGGTGACGCGCTGTTGCCCCAGAATGCGCGCGAGCCGCACCGCCGGGATCAGCGGCGCTCCCAGCACATAAGCCAGCTTGCGCCAGGTGGGCCAGCGCTGCGCCCGGACGGTGGCGAACACGCGACTGGCATGCAGTTGGGTGACGAGCCAGGGCCGCAGCAACCCAAAGTTGACATGTGCAATACGCGCGCGGGGCTCCAGGTAGAGCGACGCGCCTCCTGTAGAAAGGTGCCAGTGCATCACGCTTTCGGCGCCCAGCAACGTCTCCAACTCGGCGCCGTAATCCAGCAGCACGTCACGCTTGTAGCACGAGTTGTGTCCGGGCAGGTGCGCAACCGCGCCGGCGGGGCGTCCCTCTGCCCAGGGGCCATAGTTGATG
>DIVQ01000068.1 GCA_002423325.1 Anaerolineales bacterium UBA6128
GGACACGCATCGCGGCGCCGGCACCGCGCTGAGCAAAAAAAAGGCGAACGCGGGGTCCCTCCCCCGCGTTCGCCGGTTCCAGGCGTCAGACCGTGGCTAACAGCCCTGGCAGGCTGGCGCCACCGCGATGCAGGCGATCTCAACCACGCCGCCCTTGGGCAGCGCCGCCACGCCCACCGTGGTGCGCGCGGGCGGGTTCTTGGCAAAGAACTCGGCATAGACCTGGTTCATCGCCCCGAACTCGCCCAGGTTGGTCATATAGACGCAGGTCGAGACCACGTCGTCCATCGTGCAGCCGGCCTCGGCCAGCACAGCCTGGATGTTCGTGAGCGCCTGCCGCGTCTCTGCTACTACGCCCCCCGCCGCCAGTTGGCCCGTGGCGGGGACCAGCCCGAGTTGTCCGGCGAGGTAGGCGGTCTTGTTGGCGACCAGCGCCTGCGAATAGGGCCCCACCGGCGCCGGAGCCTTGTCACTGCGAACGATGCGGATAGCCATTGCGACTCAACCTCCTGAAAAAGTGTGCATGCGACCTTCGCTCGGATCCGCTCACATGTGGAGCGGCTTGCGCACCCAATGACCGCTCAGGAACGTGAGCGGCACTGTCACGGCAGTGACCAGCGCGAATCTGCGCAGCGGCAGTCCGAGCTTGGTCAGGCGGTCCCTGAGCAACCCTGCTGCGCCAGTGACGTCTTAGCATGGCACCGGCAAAGGGCCAGTCATTGTTTCTCGCCACGGGCTCCTCCTGGCAGAAAGCTGACAGGGGAATTGAGCAGCAAGCGGAACTTGCCGGTAGGTCTAGCCGATCACAAACGACGTCATTGTCAATGAGCCCGCCACCGGTTGGTCGTTATAGAAGCGCAGCGCTTCGTCCGGTTGCCGTAGCGCCAGAGCATAGAGCATGGGGAGGTAGTGCTCGGGCGTGGGCACGGCCAACTGCACGGCCGGGCCCAACGCGGCATAGTCCGCCAACTCGGCGTGCCTGCGCTCCACGATCAGTTGCTTGAGCGTGGCGCTCGCCTCCAGGGCCCACGGCAGGCCGTACGGCGCGTTGAAATCCTCCCCACGGACGACGACTCTGCGTAGGTTATGTACGATGTTGCCGCTGCCCACGATCAGCACGCCCTCGTCGCGCAGCGGAGCGAGACCCTGGGCCAGGGCATAGTGCTGTTGGGGCGACCTGGCATAGTCCAGGCTGAGCTGCACCACCGGCACGTTGGCCTCTGGGTACATGTGCCTCAGCACCGACCAGCAGCCATGGTCGAGCCCCCACTCCTGATCGAGCCCCGCCGCATCTCCCAGCGCGGTCCGTACTTGCTGCGCCAGCCCGGGGCTGCCCGGCGCCGCGTACTGGACCTCGTACAGCGCTCTCGGAAAGCCGCCAAAGTCATGGATGGTGCGCGGCCTGTCCATCGCGGTCACCAGCGCGCCCCAGGTCTCCCAGTGCGCCGAGATGCACAGGATCGCCACCGGCTGCGGCAGCGTGGCGGCGACCTCCTGCCAGCCACGCACAAAGGCGTTATCTTCGATGGCGTTCATCGGGCTGCCATGGCCCACGAACAACACGGGCATACGCGTTGCGGTCACGTCAAACCCCTTTGGTCAGCTCGCCGGGCTTAGGCTGGTCGCCGCCGCACCCGGGACTGCCGCACTATCGGTGCGCAAGTGCTCAAACTGGCTGTTGTACATGGCCGCGTAGAACCCGCCGCGCGCCAGCAGTTCCTCGTGCTTGCCCTGTTCGACGATGTCACCGTTGTTCATCACCAGAATCAGATCGGCGTTGCGGATGGTAGACAACCGGTGCGCGATCACAAAGCTCGTGCGGCCCTGCATCAGCCGGTCCATGGCCTTCTGGATCAGCACCTCGGTGTGCGCATCCACCGAGCTGGTGGCCTCGTCCAGGATCAGCATGGGCGGGCTGGCCACAATGGCGCGGGCGATGGTCAGCAGCTGCATCTCACCCTGAGATAGGTTGGTGGCTTCCTCGTTCAACACCATGTTGTAGCCGTCGGGCAACGTGCGGATGAAGTGATCGGCGTGCGCCGCCTTGGCAGCCGCGATGACCTCCTCGGCGGTCGCTTCCGGCCTCCCGTAGCGGATGTTGTCCATGAGCGTGCCGTTGAACAGCCAGGTGTCCTGCAGCACCATGCCGAACAGCTTGCGCACATCGTGGCGCGTCATTTCCCGAATATCGTGCCCGTCCACCAGGATCGCACCGTCGTTGACATCGTAGAAGCGCATCAGCAGCTTGACCAGCGTGGTCTTGCCTGCGCCGGTGGGTCCCACGATGGCGATCTTTTGGCCGGGCTTCACCACCGCCGAAAAGTCCTTGATGATGACCGCGTCCGGCCTGTAGCCAAAGCGCACGTGCCGGAACTCGACGTGTCCGCTGGGGGCCGGCAGCGTCACGGGGTTGGCCGTCTCAGGCACCTCGTCGGCCTCCTCCAGGAAGGCGAACACGCGCTCGGCCGCCGCGGCCGCCTGCTGCAGCACGTTCGAGATGCTCGCGATCTGCGCGAGTGGCCGGGTGAACGAGCGCACATACTGTATGAAGGCCTGAATATTGCCCACGGCGATGGCCTGTCTGATCGCCAGGTGGGCGCCCATGATGCATACGGCCACATAGCCGATGTTGCCCACGAACGACATGACCGGCAACATCATGCCCGAGAGGAACTGCGACTTCCAGGCCGAGTCGTACAGGTTGTCGTTGAGGCCCTCGAACTTGGCCACGCTCTTGTCCTCGCCGTTGAAGGCTTTCATGACGATGTGGCCGCCGTACATTTCTTCCACGTGGCCGTTGACATGCCCCAGATAGTCCTGCTGCGCTTTAAAGTACCTTTGCGATTTTCCGATTACCAGGGCGATGAGCCCGAGCGCAAGCGGCACGATCAGCAGCGTGACCAGCGTCATCGGCACGTTGATGGTCAGCATCATGATCAGCACGCCGATCAGCGTCACCACCGAGGTCACGATCTGGGTCAGGCTCTGGTTCAGCGTATGGCTGACGGTGTCGACGTCATTGGTCACGTGTGAGAGGATCTCGCCGTGGTTGGTGCCGTCAAAGTAGCGCAAGGGCATGCGATTCATCTTTTCCGAGATATCCTTGCGGAAGCGGTAAGTCACCTTCATCGACACGCCCGACATCACCCAGCCCTGGGCGTAGGCAAGCGCCGTCGATGCCAGGTAGAGCGCCAGCATCTGCAGCAGGATACGCCCGATATAGCCAAAATCGACGCCCGTGCCCGATCCGGCGATCTGACCCACGATGCCCTCAAAGAGCTTGGTCGTGGCCTTGCCCAGGATCTTGGGTCCCACGATCGCAAAGGTAGTCGACAGCGCCGCCAGCACCAGGACCAGGATCAGCGCGGCCGTGTAAGGCCGCATGTACTTGATCAGCTTGGCCATGGTGCCTCTGAAATCGCGCGCCTTCTCGCCGCGCATCCTCATGCCCCGTACGCGATTGCCTCCCATCGGCCCTCGGCGTTCCTGACGGCCGGGTCCCATCCCCATCATGCGAGCTCCTCCTTGGAGAGTTGCGAAAGTGCGATAGAGCGATAGGTCTCGCACGTTTCCATTAGCTCAGGATGCGTCCCCTTGCCCACTATCTGGCCGGCGTCGAGGACGATGATCTGCTCTGCGTTCATGATGGTCGCGATGCGCTGCGTCACGATCATCACGGTGGCGGAACTGGTATAGCGTTTGAGCGCCCTGCGCAGCGCCGCGTCGGTCGTAAAGTCGAGGTTGGAAAAGCTGTCGTCAAAGATATAGATGGGCGCACGCTTGACCAGTGCGCGAGCGATGGCCAGACGCTGCTTCTGCCCCCCTGAGACGTTGCTCCCGCCCTGGGCGATCTCGCTGGCCATGCCCTCCTCCTTCGCTGTGATGAACTCGGTGGCTTGCGCGGTGTCTGCGGCCGCCTTCAGTGTCTCCTCCGAGGCATTCTCATCGGCGTAACGAAGCGTGCTCTCGATCGTGCCGGAGAAGAGCGAGCTCTTCTGTGGCACCAGGCCGATCTTGGCGCGCAGGTCGTGCTGCGTCACCTCGCGGACATCGACGCCATCGAGAATGACCGCGCCACCGGTGACGTCGTAGAAGCGCGGAATCAGGTTGACCAGCGTCGACTTGCCCGAGCCAGTAGTGCCGATCAGGGCCGTGGTCTGGCCGGGTTGGGCACTGAACGAGATGTCGTGGAGCACATCCTCCTCCGCCCCGGGGTAACGGAATGACACGTTGCGGAACTCGACTGTGCCCGTGAAGGGACTGACGAACTGCTTGGGATTCTGTGGATCCTTGATGGAGGGCTCGGTCTCGAGCACGTCTGCCACGCGGCTGGCCGACACCGAGGCGCGCGGCACGATAATGAACATGATCGACAGCATCAGGAATGCGAACACGATCTGCACGGCATACTGCATAAACGCCATCATGTCGCCGACCTGCATGTTGAGGTCCGCCACCTGATGCGCACCCACCCAGATGATGGCCAGCGTCATGACGTTCATGATCATCATCATGGCGGGCATCATGACCACCATCAGGCGGTTCACAAAGAGCATGGTGCCGGTTACGTCCTTGTTGACCTTGTCAAAGCGCGACAGCTCCGCGTCCTGGCGGTTGAAGGCACGGATGACCATCATGCCCGACAGGTTTTCGCGCGTGACGAGGTTCAGGCGGTCGATCAACGTCTGGATGATCCTGAAGCGCGGCAGGGCGAGGGAGAACGCGGTGGCCACCAGGCCGATAAGCACGGCCACCGCAGCCGCGATGATCCACCACATGGACGTATCCTTGCTGAGAGCGCGAATCACGCCGCCGACGCCGAGGATCGGAGCATAGAAGACTATGCGAACCAGCATGATGACCACCATCTGAATCTGCACGATGTCGTTCGTCGTGCGCGTGATCAGCGAGGCGGTGGAGAACTTGTCGAACTCGGCGCTGGCAAAGCTCTCCACCTTGCGGAAGACGAGCTTGCGCAGGTTGCGCGCGACGCCGGCGGCGGTGCGCGCCGACAGATAGCCGACGGCAACGGCGCAGGCTGCGGAAGCCAGCGACAGAGCCAGCATCAGCAGACCGGTGCGCAGGACATAGTCGGTCTGCAGCTTGTCGGTGTCCATACCCAGGGCAACGTACTCGGCCTTCACGGCGCCGGCCGCCGACTGCACGATCAGGCTGTCGCCCATGCCGGCGAATCTCTCGTCGATGGAAGCAAGGAGCGCGCCCTTCTGTGCCTCGGGTGACTTGGCCAGCATGTCGAACAGATCGGTGCCCGGCGGCAGTTTAGTGAGGTCCATACCTGCCATCTGACCGAGGGCCGCGCCCTTGGAGGGGTCAGCCATGACCTGCTCGATGGTGGCCACGGCAAGCAGCGCCTTGCCCATCACAGGGTTCAGCGCGGCTATCTGATCCTTGCCCGCGGCGCTCAGTACATAGATGGGGGCCTCGGCCAGCGCGGGATACTGCTTGACGTACTTGTCATAGTCGGGCGAGCTCTCGTCCACCAGCGTGTAGGCCGCAAGCACCTGCGCCTTATTCTCGGCGCTGAGGAACAGGCTGAGCCTGTCCATCTCGCTCTGGCGGATGGCGTCCGGCACTGCGCTGGTGACCCCTCCCTGTTGAATGCCCTTGTTGACGATATTGGACATATAGTCGGGCAGCGCCAGGTCTGCCATGGCCTGCCCGAACAGCAGGACCACGGAGAGCAGCAGCAGCGGGAGGAACGGTTTGAGGTACTTGGCGAGTCGCATCATGTGGTTTGTGCTCCGCTAGAGATTGACAGAATCGGGCTGGGACGCAAGGCGGGGAGGATGTGCTGGTCAGGTCCGAGGGGGCCCGGTTAGAAGACTGTGCTCCGCGTCCATCAACAGCGGCAGTGCGGCGAGCACTGCCTGACGGCGTTCATCGTCCAGGCCGGCCACCAGCTTGTCGAGCCACTGGTAGCGCTGGGAAATCCCCTGCTCCACCAGCTCACACCCCTTGTCGGAGAGCGCAATCACCCTGGCGCGGCGGTCGTCGGGGTTCTCGCTGCGCTGCACCAGCCCCGCTTGCACCAGGCGCTCGATGAGCTGGCTCGCACCCGCGCCCGAGATCTCCATGCGCTGCCCCAGGCGAGTGACGCCACAGACGCCGCCATGGTACAGGAGCATGAGCACGCCGAACTGCGGCCAGGACAGGCCCGTCGCGCGCACATAGCTCGACATCTCGCGCAGCGAGCGCATGGCGATACTTTCGACCCAGTCGCGGATGAGCTTGGACGTGTCGTGATTCGAGAGCATTCGATGGGCACCTCAATAGCTAACGTCGCTTAATATATCACAGGGCTTGGGGAACGACAAATCGACGACGGAGGGCGAGATGCATCGGCGACTGCCTGTGCCGATACGCCCGTGCACTTGGCGGACCCACAGTCACGCTGATCACAGCGGGCAGCAGGGCGCCGCACTCGCTACGCGCGCAATTCAGCCCCTGCGTTGCGTCAGCAATGCCGACTCTTTGAGCCGCGTACACAGCAGCAGACCAGCCAACAGGAGCCCTGCAAAGACCAGCAGCGAGGCCGTCATCGATCCTGTGCTGGTCGACTTGAGCGCGTCCATACCCAGGATGAACAGGATGCCCGAGACTTGCCCGGCCAGGATCAGCAGCCCGTTGGTGGTGCCTTCCGGCGCGGGATAGGTGATCTCGGCGCCATACTGGAAGGCGATCGGGCCTGCGCTGAGCAGGAAAAAACCCAGCGCAAAAGCGGACACGAGCAGCCAGCCATAGCTCGTCGCAAAGGTCACGCCCAGCAGGCCGGGGATGGCCCCCGCCAGCGCCAACAGAATGTAGGGCACGCGCTTGTGCGCGCGGTCCGAGAGGGTGGGAATCACCAGCGCGCCTACTACCCCGCCGACCACCATCAGGCCGCCCGCGATGCCGGCCTGCGCACTGTCGAATCCGCGCGGCCTCAGAATATCTTCGATCCAAGTGGTGGCGCCGTTGAACACCCCCAGCCCCACAAACAGCACCACTAGCAGGACCTGGAACTGCCGGTTGCGCAGGGCCCGCCCCAGCCCGTCAAAGACCAGCGCGCGCGTGTCTTGGCCGGGCGGGCAGGGCGGCGTGGGCGGGCGCTCGCGCGCCAGCGCCAGGTAGGCAACGGCCACCGCCGCGGCCACCGCGCCATACACCAGCAGCATGCCGGACATGTCCGCGCGCGCCGCCAGCCAGGGCGTCAGCGCCAGTCCCAGCGCGATGCCCACGTAGGCGGCGAGTGTGCCCAGGCCCGACGCCGTGGCACGCTCGCTGAGCGGGAACCAGCGCGCCGCCACGGTGGTCACGGCGTTGAGGATGAACGGCTGCCCGACGGCGATGCCGATCTGCGCGGCCAGCACCAGCCCATAGCTCGGGCCCACCAACCCGCGCATCAGCCCAAAGGCACCCGTCAGTACGGCGCCGATGCCCACGGCGATGCGCAGCCCCCACGTGTCGATGGCCCACGAGGCCGGGATCGACACCACGATGAACACCGCCATAAAACTCAGCGATAGCAGGCCGATGGACAGATCAGAAACCTGATAGTAGCCGGCTGCGTCTGACGTGATAGCGGCAAACGTGATCCAGAGCAGTTGGTTGAGTGCGGTGACACCCATGTACAGCGCCAGCACGACCCAGCGATAGCCATAGACGCGATACTCGTTCTGCGGCATAGGACGGCCCTCCTGACTACGGTTTGAGTGCTAGGCATCGGCAGGCGAAGGACGAGGGGGCGTGATGGGCTGGGCGGTAGGAGAGGCCTGGGGCCACGCCGTGCTTCATACTCACGGGCTGCCTGGGTCGGCACGACGACCACATCAAAGGCTGGCGCCCAGAGCATGGACATATCGCCGCACCATTTTCAGGCTACGTCCTGTGTAAGTAGGGTTCTCAAGACTCGCAATGACCTGTTGCTGGCTGCCAAGCATCTCAGCAACCTGCTGCTGAGTCAGCCCGCGTGCATGGCGAAGGGCAACGAGTTGCAGCGCCACGTCCCAGGCCTGGTCGGCTGCCTCGAAGCGCGCACGGAATTCTGGATCCTTGAGCTTGCGTTCCAGATAGCGCAAGCAGGTCTTGTTGGCTTCCATGGTACCCTCCTGGCGGCTATGGCTCTGGATAGCGTGCCTGATAGTCGGCCATGCGTTGGCGGGCCAGCTTCAAAAACTCTGATCTATGACTCCAGATCTCTCCCATGTGGAAGGCGGTCAGCAAGCTTGTTTAGCACCAGCCCAGCCCCGTGGATGAATTCGGGCAGGTCGCGGCGCGTGAGGCGCTTGAACGTGACCGCGATGTTGCCCAGCAGCCACAGCACCATGATCTTGCCCACCAACGCCCCGCGCACCAGCAGGCGAATGCCGAACCAGATATAGAGCGGCCCTTGAAAGATCGCCCCCAGCGTTTTGGTGACACGGCCATAGCGCCACACAATGATGCCCCAGACCAACACATAGGCCAGGGCCACCAGCGGATTGACCAAACCCACGCTGCACATAAAGATCAACAGCGCCTGGCCAAAGCCGATGTCGATATAGAGGTCGTGGCTGCCGATCCAGGTCTGTTTGGTAACACCGCTCTTGCGCGCCAGGGGACCATCGATGAGGTCGGTGGTCCAGGCAGCCAGCACCACGATCCCTGCATCGGTGGCGCTGCCGGTGAGAACGCCCAGGCCGAACAGCGCCAGGACGATGGCCAGCAGCAGCCGCGTCGTGGTCAGTGCATCAGCGAGCGATTTCATCCACAGCATAGTGATCTCCTGATTCTAGTCTGGTACGCAGGGGCACGGCATGCCGTGCCCCTGCGTACCAGACTCGTGGCGTCAGCCCAGGTTCTTGTCCGCGAACTTGGGGTGATACTCGGCCCCTGAATAGCCCCACACCGTCTGCGGGCGCTCGCGAATGCCCCACTGCTTGGCGGCGGCGCCGAACTCGGGGTACTTGATCGCGGCCTCCTGCAGCGTCATGCCTGCCAGCACAGCGTCGATCGCCTGCCGCCAGGCCATGGCGCCCTGCTTGTAGCCCATCGGGTGGCCCAGCATCCCGCCGCCCGCCGGCACGATAAAGTCGATGCCATGCTCCTGCATCAGCACCTCCACCAGGCCCGGGTACATCCCCGCCGCCGGCATCGGCCAGGTGCGTTTGATGTGGTAGAACGGCGCGGTTAGCGTCTGGCCGACGCGCTGCGATTCCTCCATCGAGGCCACCGGGATGCTCGACCAGATGGAGGGGGTCAGCATCATGTCGGCGCCGCACAGGCGGCACAGCTTGCTGAGCACCGGAAAGTTCATGCGCGGCAGCAACGCCAGCATGTGCGAGACGTGCAACAGGATCGGCGCGTCGATGGTCGGGTCGTCGGCGATCACTTTGAGCGCCGAGAGTCCGGCCGAGTAGGCGAACAGCAGGCCGGTGGCGCCCATCTGCACGGCCTTGCGGCACTTGTCGGCCACGCGGTCAACCTCGTCGGTGATCGACACCATGTACAACGTCTTGTGGCCAGTCTCGCGCTCGGCCCTGCCCAGCGCCTTGAGCACGGCCTCCAGGCGCGCCTCGAACGGGCAGTTGGCCAGCTCGGAGCACATCTCGTCGTCCTTCACCAAGTCAGCCCCGCCCAGCGCGCTTTGATAGACCTGCGCGGCAGTCTCTTCCGGGGTCATGCCCATCTTGGGCTTGATGATCTGCAGAATGAGCGGGCGGCCGTGCACGCCCAGCTTGTTGCGGATGCCCTCGATGCCGAACTTTGGTCCATTGAACTTGTTCGCGACGCTCTTGGGGATGAACAGGTCCAGCATGCGCATGTTCGTTGGGAAGGCCGGGATGTTGCCCATGATCGACAGCAACAACATCGGCACGTTGACGTTCTCTTCCCAGGCGGCGATGGGGAAGGCCATCTGCACGATCGCCTTCTTGGTGCCCTTGGGCGCAGGGATCTCAAGGTAGTTGAGCACCTTGCTGGTCAGGCGCTCGCGCACCTCCGGCGTCTCTTCCTTGACCTCCATCCACGAGGCGGTGGAGCCCTCCAGCGCCAGGCGCTGCACCTGCGCCAGGTGGTCGATAAAGTCGATGTTCTCTTCCTTGGTGTCCTCGATATAGTAGGTGCCCACCACAAACCGGTCCTGATCGAGGCTTTCCCACATATAGTTGAACATATGCGGATCGTACAGTTCTTTGACCATCGGAACTCCCTTCTGTGAAACGTCTATTGTCGTCGCGCCATGCCGGCGCGCTCGGACCAGCCCAAACCGGGCGCGGTAGGGAAACCGCCACTACCGCCAACTTACAGCGCATCTTGTAGTCGCGCTTTGCCAAGCGCGCCGCCCGCCGTGCCGCGCCCTACTTGCCCAGGAACGCTTCCCTCACCAGCGCGGTCGCCGTCATTGCGTCATTGTGCGCGATGGCGTCGGCGATCTTGTCGCGCCCGATCTTGTCCAGCGCGTCGTGCAGGCCCTGAATCCACTTGATGCTTTCGTTGGCCGCACGCACGCCGTCCTCGCGGTAGGGGAAGATGTCCAGCGCGTACCAGCCGTCGTACCCCAGCCGGTCCAGCCAGTAGAGCAGCTCCAACAGCTCGGTGATGTGGATCGACCCGGCGGTCATGTCGTCGTCCCACAGCCGCCAGTTGTCGTTAAAGTGCATGTACATCAGCTTGTTGCCGAAATAGTGCAGCTTGGCCGCGGCCTCGGCGGTGTCCTCGTAGGCCTCCAGCGAGTGCCCCACATCGACCATCGCGCCCACGTTGGGTTTATTCACCTTGTCGAGCAGCAGCAGTGTGTCGCTCACGGTGCCGATAAAGCAGTGGGTGCGCGGCTCCTTGGGCTTGTACTCGATCACCAGGTTGACCTCGGGCAGGTGCTCGGCGCACTCGATGGTGCCCGCGATGATGCGGTCCCACGCCGCCTGGTAGTCGGCCTGCAACGGATAGTCGTAACCATCCTGGCCGAACCAGAGGTCCACCACCTTGCAGTTCATCTGCCTGGCCCATTCCATCGACTTTTTCACTTCGTGGATAGCGGCCCGGCGGATCTCGGGATCGTTGGAGGCGAACGAGCCGCGCCCCCACTTGGCCGAGGCCCAGATGTCGGGCGTGACGCAGCTAACCTCAAGGCCGGCATCGTGGATGCGGCGGTTGACCTGGGCCACGTTCTCGTCGTTGACGTGCCAGAAGCCCACCACCTCGACGCCGCTCAACCCCTCTACCCGGGTGGCGGCCTGGATCAGCTCCTCGGTGGTCAGGCGCTGGCCATAGCCTGAAAGTACATAGCGGTCTGCACAGGCGTTAAACGTGTTAATATTCGCCGAAAAGCGCAGTGGTCGGGACATGGCGAACCTCCTGTTGCGTTGCGGCATCGTGCGCCCGATACACAGATCACGTTAGCGCACCTCTCGTTATCTGTCAACCAGCAAACGCCTGCAACCACTGCCGGGCCGCCCCGACGCCAAGGGCGCAGACAGCTCATCCTTCACAGTTGCCCAGACGCCTCAGCGCGCTATAATCAGGGTCCGAGTGACAAAACGCCGACAGCGACCGCTGTCCGCTTTGGAGTCGACGTGCGCATACGACAGCATCCCTCAACCGACCGCTTTTCCCACAGCACTCGCGCCTGGTTGCGTTCAGCGCAAGGCAGGCGGCAGTTCGCGCTGGCAGCCCTGGTGGGCGCTTTGGTCGTGGTGGCGCTGGGGCTGCTGTGGCGCAGCGGCATCTGGCGCAAGGCCGAGGCCCCGGTGGCCGAGGTGCTGGCCGAGGCGCAGCACACGCTCGACGAGCATCTGACCCGCAACGCGCTTCCGAACCTTTCGCTCGACATCCCGTTTGAGGCCTACCAGATTCTGGCGGCCAAACGGGACGTCGCCCTGGTCAAGGGAGTGCTGCAGTCGGCCGAAGACGACTGGCAACGCGCCACCCTGCGGGTGGGCGAGGAATCGCTCTCGGTGCGGGTGCGCCTCAAGGGCGACTGGCTCGATCACCTGGGCGAAAACAAATGGTCCTTCGTGGTCGAGACGCGCAACAACGCCGCTTACGAGGGGATGCGGCTGTTCTCACTGCAATCGCCCGCCACGCGCGGTTACCTCAACGAATGGCTCTTTCTATCGGAACTGCGGCGCGCAGGCATCCTGGCCCCGCGCTACGCGTTCGTCAACCTCAGCGTGAACGGCGCCAACTGGGGCGTGTACGCGCTGGAGGAAAGCTTTTCGAAAGAGCTGCTCGAGTCGCAGCAGCGCCGCGAGAGCGTGATGGTGCGCTACGATGAGAGCCTGGTCTGGGAGCGCAACGCCTGGGCCGATGGCAGCGAGTTGGCCACGAACTGGGATCCGGCCGCCAACTTTGGTCGGCAAGCCTTTGCACTGGTCGACGAGTTCAACACCAACACGGTACAGAGCAACCCTGTGCTGAGCCAGCAGAGCGATGCGGCGCTCGGTCTGCTGCGCGGCTACCAGAGCGGGGAACTGGGCGCTGCCGAGGTGTTCGACGTAGACTTTCTGGGACGTTACCTCGCACAGACCACCCTCTGGCACGCGGGCCATGGGCTGGTCTGGTTCAACGAGCGCTATTATTACAACCCGCTCACCACCCGCTTGGAACCCATCGCCTATGATACGCTGGCGATGCGCTCGGTGGGCTTTCGCGACGGCCTTGCACAATACGATGACCTGGCCGTGGCCGAATCGTTCGCGCGGGAAGCTCGCCGTATCTCGAACCCCGCATACCTGGCCGAATTGCAGGCACTCTACAGCGACGCGTTTGAACGCTACCACGAGGCGCTCGCGCAGGAATTTGCGCCTGCCGACCTCGAGCCGCCCTGGAGCACGCTGAGTGATCGCCAATCCGTGCTCAATGCCATCTTTGTCGACCAGACCCAGCCAGTATATGCCTACCGCGTCAGCGGCGACGCACAAGCCGGTATCCAACTACTCGTGGGCAACCTCCTGGCCTATCCGGTGGCCCTCCTGGAACTCTGCGGCAACGGCCTCAGCGCCGACATCTCGCCAGAGTGGCTGACCGATGCTGATCGTGCCCTGATCTACGGCGACACCGGTGACCGCGTCGTGCTCAAGCGTGCGGACGAGATCGCCCCGCGTTATGTCACCTTGAACGTGCCGCCCGAGGTGGCTGCCACGCTCGTCCCTGCGGGCAGCGCCTCGACAGGCACCGAACTACAGCTGAGCACGCTGCTCATCGGGCTGACAGATCCCTACACTACGACGGTGACCGCCGACTATCCCGCCGCACTCACGCGCTCGGTCCTGCCCGAGGCGCCCACGCTGGACGAGGTCCTGGCGCGCCATCCCTTCCTCGCCGTGCGCGACGAGCGCACGTTGGAGCTGCTGCCTGGCGCCTGGGACGTCGATGGCGACCTGCTGCTGCCCACGGGCTATGCGCTGGTTGGCTCCGGGGCCACCACGCTGCGCTTTGAGCAGGGTGCCGTGTTCCTGACCACGGGTGCGCTGCGCTTGCAGGCGCCCGCCGAGCGGCCTGTGCGCCTGATGGCCCGGGACGAGCCATGGGCTGGCCTGATGGTGCTGCAGGCCGGCGCCGACGCGCCCTCCCTGCTCGAGAATGTCGAAGTCAGCGGCACCCTGGGCATCGACCGCGACGGCTGGTACGCCACGGGCGGCGTGACCTTTTATGAGAGCGACGTGCGCATTGTCGGCGGGCGCTTTACCGCCTCAATGTCTGAGGACGCCCTCAACATCGTCCGCTCGACCTTTGAGATCAGCGGCACGCTGTTCTCCGACCTCGCGTCCGACGCCCTTGACGGCGATTTCAGCACGGGCAGTGTGACCAACGCCGTCTTTCAGGATGTGCGCGGCGACTGCATCGACGTCAGCGGGAGCCAGGTCACGGTCACGAGCGTCAGTATGACGCATATCGCTGACAAAGGCGTGTCGGCCGGCGAGGGCAGCCGTGTCACGGTGCATGGCCTGCGTGCCAATGACATTGGCATCGCCATCGCCAGCAAGGACATGTCTGACGTGCAGGCGCGCGACGTCCGTGTTCACCGCGCTGCCGTGGCTGCGCTGGCCACCTACGTCAAAAAGCTCGAATATGGCAGCGCCAGCATCACCGCCGACGCTCTCCTGATCTCGGACGACTCGCCACGCGCCCTGGTACAGCACGGCAGCAGCATCAGCATCGACGGAAGACCGGTCACGCCCACCAGCGTCGATGTGGACGCACTCTATGCCCTGCTCGAGGCGCGGGGAGGCATGCAGCCGCTGGGCTACCAACTCGGCCCATCTATCCGTCTCGAGGGCTACTATCTGGCGACACCCACCTTGAAGGCGGGAGAACCGCTGCAGTTGGTGCTGCAGTACCGCGCCGATCAACGGGTGAGCAGCGACTATACCGTGTTTGTGCACATGCTCGCCGAGGACGGAAGGATCGTCAAACAGCACGACGCCATGCCCTCGGGCGGCACAATGCCCACCAGTAGCTGGGCCATCGACCGCCCTGTGTACGATGCGATCAGCATCGATCTGCCCGATGCGCTGGCGCCGGGAAGCTACACGATGGTGACCGGCCTGTACCTCTGGCAAACCGGTGACCGCCTGCCCGTCACCGACAGCGCCGGCGCGGCGGTGCCCAATGACGCAGTCGCGCTGCCGGCGCGCCTCAGCGTGTTGCCGTAGCGCGCGACACGCTCGACAGCACGCACTCGGCACACTATACTCCCTCAGTCCCTGTGAGGTCGTCGCGTTCGATGACTGCTGGCTCGGCACGACGGAGGATGAGCATGTCGCAAGAACCCACGGCCCTCAACTTGGACGAACGGATCCGCGGCTGTCTGCTTGGCGCCGCTATCGGCGCCGAACTGGGCTACGCGCGCGCGGCCGACCCTGAGCGCTACGAATTCGCGAACCCGACCGACGTGCTGCACTTTGTGCCGCAGCGCGCGACCAAACAGGAGGGCATCGAAAAGCGCCGCACCACGGCGTCGCTGGTGCCCTTTGTCGCGCTGGGCGTGCGCACCTATCTGCTGGCCGGCGGGCGCGCTCGCCCCGAAGACCTGGCCGCGCTGCTGAAGGACGACGAAGACATCGCGGGAGGCTATTTCACCTGGGATGGCGTGCACACGACCCAGGAAGTGCTGCAGGAGGGCATGCATCCATGTATTTCGGGCATGCTCAACGCGCCGTGCGGCCTGCTTGCCGCGGCCATGCCGGCCGTAGGTATCTACCACTTTCGCGATCCCGAGTACGCCTATCTCGACGGTGTCGAGTTGGCCTCCGTCTCGGCCCCGCGCGAGGCCGCCGACTGGGCCGGCCTGTGCGCCGCCGCCATCGCCGCCGCGTTTGACCCCGCAACGGCTCCTGAGGCCATCACCGAGACCGTCTTTGCCATCGCGCGGCGTCATTGCCCCGACCTGTACTATCTCGCCAACCACCTGCTCTGGACCGCGCGCGGCTCTGAAAGCGACGACCAGGCTTACGCAGACTGGTGGATGACCTTTGGCGGACGCGGCGACGGCCGCATCGACACCGCCTGGATTGGGCACCACCCGATCATGTACGTGCTGCCACTCTTGCGGCGCTTCAGCCATGATGCCGTGCGCTTCATGGCGCTCATGACCTCGGTCAAGGTCTTCTCGTGGTACGACGCCTCAACGGGCGGACATCCGGTGCCAGCCACCATCGGCGGCGCCATCCTCGGCGCGCTTCACGGGGCCGACGCCTTCCCGTCAGAGTGGCTGGCCTGGGCCGAGCCAATCGTGGCCCCCTGGCTCGAGATCGAGCAGGTCGTGCAGCGGCGCCTTGCGGTCGAGCGCACCGTCGTGGCAGACACCCGGGCACTGCGCGCGCGCCCCTCCGGCGAGATGACCTGGCTCGAGGACAAGGTCTACGGCGCGCTGCTGGCCGGCGCCATCGGCAACGCCATGGGCTCGATGGTCGAGGGCAAGCACTATTGGGAGGTTGACGAGCTCTATCCTGGTGGCATCCGGACTGTGCTCGAACCCAAGCGCCTGGAGACCGAGGATGACAACCAGATGGCCATGCTGTTGGTGGAGACCTACATGGCGCGCGACGGGCTACCGGTGATGGCACGCCATTTCGGCGAGACCTGGCGCGAGCGCCTCGACCGCGACCATTACTATATCCTCTGCATGGGCCACGCGTATGACCTGATTCGCGCCGGCTGGGACCCGCGTATCACTGGCCACTGGAGCGTGGTGACCGGCTCGACCGTGATGTGCATGGAGCCGGTGGGCATCTACCACCTGTGCGACCCGGATTATGCCGCCATCGACGCGACCGCCATCTCGTACATGTACCAGCGCGGCACCGACAACCTGGCGGCCACCATGCTGGCGGCCACCGTAGCCGAGGCTTTCCGGCCCAATGCCAGCGTCGACAGCGTGCTGCAGGCCGCCATTGTGGCCTGCGGCGACCAACCGCTCAAGACGTTCGACCGCC
>DIVQ01000050.1 GCA_002423325.1 Anaerolineales bacterium UBA6128
CCACCTGGTCGTTGCGGCTGCGGCCGGTGTGCAGCTTGCCGGCCAGCGGCCCGATCAGCTCGCCCAGGCGGCGCTCCACCGCGGTGTGGATGTCCTCGTCCGCGTCAGCGTACCAAAAGGCGTCGCGCACGAACTCGTCGGCCACG
The DNA here is from genome assembly GCA_002423325.1 of Anaerolineales bacterium UBA6128. Lineage (GTDB taxonomy): Bacteria > Chloroflexota > Anaerolineae > UBA1429 > UBA1429 > UBA6128. The sequence goes on from DIVQ01000050.1 coordinate 147, forward strand.
CGCCGCAGGCCGTCGGCCAATGCCTCAGCCTCGGCGGGTGTGAGCACACCGGCGCGCGCCAGCGCCCGCGCCCAGGCGATGCTGCCGCGCACGTCGGCCTGCACCAACCGCCGGTCATAGCCGATGCTGGCGTTGAACGCCCACATCAGCGCATCCATGTCGCCCGTGAAACGCCCTCCCCACAGCTTGGCCATGCTACCCCTCGCTCTTGAGCAACGCACGCACCTTCAGTGGGAGGCCGTACAGGTTGATAAAGCCGGCCGCGTCGGCCTGGTTGTAGACCGCATCCTCGCCAAAGGTGGCATAGTCCTCGCGGTACAGGCTGTGGGGGCTCTTACGGCCCACAACGGTGCAGCGCCCCTTCAGCAGCTTGCAGCGCACCGAGCCGGTGACCGTCTCTTGCGTGGAGCGCACAAAAGCGTCCAGCGCCTCGCGCAACGGCGTGAACCAACGGCCATTGTAGACCATCTCAGCATACTTTTGCGCCACGACGTCCTTGTACTTGAGCGTCTCGCCGTCGAGGCAGATGCTCTCCAGCCCCTCGTGGGCGCGGTACAGGATTGTGCCGCCGGGCGTCTCGTACACGCCGCGCGACTTTATCCCGACCAGCCGGTTCTCGACCACGTCCTCGCGGCCGACGCCGTGCGCGCCGCCCAGCTTGTTGAGCGCCATCAGCAGTTCGACCGGACCCATCGCCACGCCATCCAGCGACACCGGCACGCCGCGCTCAAAGCCCACCTCGACGTAAGCGGGTTGGTCGGGCGCCTTCTCCGGCGCGACGGTCAGCACGAACATGTCCTCAATGGGCTCGTTCCAGACGTCCTCGAGGTCGCCGCCCTCGTGGCTGATGTGCCAGATGTTGCGGTCGCGCGAATAGATCGAGCGCGTGCTCTGGCGGACGGGGATGTTATGCGCCGTGGCATAGGCGATGGCGTCCTCGCGCGAGTGGATGTCCCATTCGCGCCAGGGCGCGATGATCTTGAGTTTGGGGTTGAGCGCCATCGTAGTCAGCTCAAAGCGCACCTGGTCGTTGCCCTTGNNATCTCGACCATGCGCTTGGCGATGATGGGGCGCGCGAACGAGGTGCCCAGCAGGTACTGGCGCTCATAAATCGCGCCCGACATCAGCGTGGGAAAGACATACTCACGCAGGAACTCTTCGCGCAGATCCTCTACGTACAGCTTGCTAGCGCCGGTGGCCAGCGCCTTGGCCTCCAGCCCCTCCAGTTCCTCCTCCTGGCCCACGTCGGCCGTCATGCAGACGACCTCGCAGCCATAGTTCTCCACCAGCCAGGTGACGATCACCGAGGTGTCAAGGCCGCCCGAGTAGGCCAGCACGCACTTTTTCACGTCCCGCTTCATCTTGGTCTCCTTGCTTTATGAAAGATCGAGCATCATGGCGATTTCGTCACAGTTCTGGAACTTGGGGCAATCCAGGCATTCGCCCCAGATCTTGTGCGGCAGCGTCTCGCGCGGGACCACGCTGAACCCGAGCCGCTCAAAAAAGGCCTGCTGATAGGTCAGGGCGAACACGCGCGGCACGCCCAGTTCGCGCGCCTCTTCCAGCAGACGCTCCACCAGCCGCCGCCCCACGCCCCGTCCGGCCCACTCCGGCTCCACGGCCAGCGAGCGCACCTCGGCGAGGTCCTCCCATGTGACGTGCAGGCCGCCGCAGCCCACCACGCGGCCCTCCACCGTGGCCACGGTAAAGCTGCGCAGGTCGCCGTACAGGCGGTGATGCGAGCGCGGCAGCATCTTGCCCTGGCCCGCGTAGGTGTTGATGATGCGCGCCATCTCGGGCACGTCGCGCACGGTGGGCTTGCGCAGCACGACCGCGCTCGTGGCTTCTGCAGACTGCGATNNTGCCGAGGGCGGCATCAAGGATGTGCAGTACCTCGTCCAGGTCACCCTGCCCGATGACGAGCGGCGGCACCAGCCGCACGACGTTGGCGCCCGCCTTGCAGGTCAGCAGCCCACGGGCGTAGCCCGCCTCGATCACCGGGGCCACGTCGCGGTCGCACTCGATGCCCCAGATCAGGCCCCGCCCGCGCACCTCGCGGACGCAGGGGTGTTTGCGCTGCAGCGCCGCCAGCCCCGCCCCGAGGTACGCGCCCATNNACCTGCGCCGCCGCGCAGATCACGGGATTGGCGCCAAAGGTGCTGGCATGGTCGCCGGCCGCAATCGTGTCGGCCACGGCCTGGGTCATCAGGGTGGCGCCCATGGGCAGCCCGCCGCCCAGCGGCTTGGCCAGGGCCATCAGGTCGGGAGTCACGCCGTAGGGCTCGTGCGCCCAGAGCGTGCCCGTGCGCGCCAAACCGCACTGCACCTCGTCAAAGATGAGCAGCGCTCCATGCCGATCGCACAGGGTGCGCAGACCGCGCAAGAAGGCGGGTTCCGCCGGGCGGATGCCGCCCTCGCCCTGCAGCGGCTCCACCACCACCGCGCAAGTGCGCGCGTTGACCACCGCCTCGGCCGAGGCCAGGTCGTTGTACTCGGCAATCTGCACGCCCGGCATCAACGGCTTGAAGGCATCCTGGTAGTAGGAGCGCGGCGTCAGCGCCAGCGCACCGATGGTGCGGCCATGAAAAGCATGGCTGAAGGCCACGAACCCGGTTTTGTCGGCGCCAAGAGTACTGGCGGCGCCGGGGGTACTGTTGGAACCGGCAATACCGGCAGTGCCGATCTGGCGCGCCCACTTGCGCGCGAATTTGATGCAGGCCTCTATCGCCTCGGTGCCCGAGTTGCAGAAAAAGACCTTGTCGGCGAAAGATCGCTCCACCAGCATCCTGGCCAGCAGCGCCTGTGGAGCGGTCAGATAGAGGTTCGAGACGTGCGTCAGGCTTCGCATCTGCACGGCCACGGCCAACTGCACATCGGCGTCGCCGTAGCCCAGCGCATTCACGGCGATGCCCGCCACACAATCGAGATAGCCCTTGCCTTCGGCGTCATACAGGCGCACGCCCTCGCCGCGTTCGATCAGGAAGGGCGCTCGCGCGTAGGTGTGCGCGACGTATTGCTCGTCCAGCGCCCGGATCTCAGCTGTGTTCATAGCTCGCTTCCTTTGTGTCTCAGTGTCCGCACTCACGGACAACGGATGTGCCGCTGCCCTCAGTCAGGCCCTGCAGGTTGGTGATGCGCACGGCGGCCACGCCCAACCCGACCGCCGTGAGCGCGGACCTGACCTTGGGGATCATTCCTCCCGAGATCTCGCCGCTCTCGATCATACGTCTGGCGCGCTCGGCGCCCAGGCTCGGCAGCACCGCGCCCTGTTCCAGCACCCCAGGCACGTTGGTGAGAAAGATCACCTCGCCGACGCCCATCGCGCTGCCAATCACCATCGCCGCATGGTCGGCATTGACGTTCAGCGCGCGGCCGTCGTCGCCCAGCGAGATCGGCGATACCACCGGCAGCAGCCCCTGCGCCAGCAACAGATCCAGGAGCGCCGTGTCGACCGACTGGATCTCGCCAACGCGGCCCAGGTCACCGGCAGAATGCACTATGCGCGTAGCCCGCAACAGCCCGCCGTCCACCCCGCTCAGGCCGAGCGCCCGGACGCCGCGCTGCACCAGCCGCGCCGTCAGGCGCTTGTTCACCGCACCCGAGAGAACCATCTCGGCCACTTCCAACGAGGCCTCGTCGGTGATGCGCAGCCCCTCCACGAAGTGCGGCTGCAGGCCGATGCGCTCCTGCCAGCGCGCAATCTCGGGACCGCCGCCGTGCACGACGATCAGTCGCGTGCGCTGCACCAGCGCGGCGATGCCATCGGCCAGGGCCTCCAGTTCGGGCCCCGCCTGCAGCTCCGCGCCACCAACTTTTAAGAGGGTGATGTCCATTCGTTCCTCCGAGCGCACGGCGCTTGAGCACCGAGCCATACCTGTGCTACCTTACGCTCGGCGCCAAAGCGCCGGGGCTCATAGCGCCACGCCGCCCCCCGGCACGGCGCTCAAGCGCCGTGCTAGGGCGAGAGTACTCGCCTACACGCCCCCTGAAGGGGGCTTACGGACTCCACTGCCTGCGCGGAGAGCCTCCTTCAGGAGGCTTGCTCCGTTAGCCAGGCGCCGCAAAAACCGTAAAGCCGAGCGCACGTATCGCCAGACGGAGCGTCGCGCGAGAGTTCATATCGCTTGATCGACATCTAGCGCGGTCTCGGGCAGACGCTCAAGCGCGCGCACGGTTGTACCCTGCCGATGGTGCTCCTTCTGGTCCAAAACGTAGCGCACATGCGCCCCAAGGGACTTGCCGTCGAACGAGAACACGCTGTACTGCTCCTGCCAATAGAGCAGTGTGCCGTTGCGGTGCGCCTTGTTGTACAGGGCGGACGACACACCTTTGATCTGTCGTACGAACTCTGCGATCGCGATCCGGGGAGGGATCGAGACGACCACGTGCACGTGATCGGGGACGCACTTGAGTGCGTGGACGGTGGCGCCGAGCTCGACAGCCTTCGCCTCAATCAGTTCGAGCAGAGACCGTTCCCGGTCACCCTCGAGCAGCGGCTCTCTCTGCTTGGTCGCCCAGACGATGTGGTAGTAAAGTCGCCACAACGGCATCGCCATCGCCCCCCTACAGCAGCCCCAGCGTCTCCTCCAGCCCGAACATCACGTTCATGTTCTGCAGCGCCTGACCCGACGCGCCCTTGAGCAGATTGTCGATCGCGCTCACCACGATGAACTCACCGGGCGCCCCCGCCGAGCTGACCGAGAGCGCGCAGCGGTTGGTATGCACGGCGTGCGCCAGCGTGGCCGTCTGGCCCTCCGGCAGCACCTGAATGAAGGGCTCGCCGGCGTAGGCCGCCTGCCACAGCGCGATCAGCGCCTTGGCGTCATAGGCGGGGTCCACCTCGACATAGATCGTGGACAGGATGCCACGCGAGACGGGCAGCAGGTGCGGCGTGAACACCGCGCGCAGCGGGCGCCCGCCGTAGACCGCCCACTCCTGCTCGATCTCGGGCACGTGACGATGTGCGCGCCCGACCTTGTAGACCGAAAGATTGTCGTGCACGTTGACAAAGTGTGTGGTGTCACTGGGCGTGGCCCCCGCCCCCGAGACCCCCGACTTGGAGTCCACAATGACGCGCTGCCCGGTGACGATGCCCTGGCGTAACCAGGGGTACAGCCCCAGCAACGGTCCCATCGGGTAGCAGCCCGGGTTGGCCACCAGCCGTGCGCCGCGAATCTGCTCGCGGTAGATCTCGGTCAGCCCATAGACTGCCTGGGGCACCAACTCGGGTGCCGGATGCTCGCAGTACCACTGCCGGTAGACGTCCAGNNTCACGCAGGCGCAGGTCAGCGGAGAGATCGATGCACTTGGCGCCCGCCTCCAGCACGCGTTTGGCGTGCGGCGCAGAGACCTTGTGCGGCGTGCACAGGAATACAACGTCGACGTCGCCATAGTTGGCAGCTTCGGGCGCAAGCAGCGGCTCTTCGTACGGGCATGCATAGACGTCGCCGTAACGCTGGCCGGCGTAGCTCTGCGACGCCAGAAACCCGATCTCTACCTCGGGATGGCGCTTGCACAGCTTGACCAACTCGTAGCCCGCATACCCCGTGGCACCCAGAATGCCCACTCGTACCATGGCCCGCTCCTTACACGTTCGAACTCGAAAACGAAAACACCAGCTTCCGTCTGGAAAGCTGGTGCCCGAAGGTGTCCCGTTCAAGCCCGTGCGCTACTGTCCAGACCTCTGGTCCGGTGCATGCCTCGGGCTCCTCCTCAGTTCGACCGCTTGCTGACCCATACTGCAGCCTCTTGCGATTGACCTGCACCCAGTGTAGTGCAAAGGCGCAGGCGTGTCAAAAACGGCCGTCACAAGGGCGCGACGCGCGCTTTGCCGCACACGGGCACCTGTGCTATAATCGCCGCGCATATGGATCACGAACGCTGGATGCGCGAGGCATTGTGCGAGGCTCAGGCGGCCGGCGCCGAGGGCGAAGTGCCCGTCGGAGCGGTGGTCGTCTGGGACGGACGCGTTATCGGGCGGGGCCACAATCGCAAGGAGGCCCTGGCCGATCCCACGGCGCACGCCGAGATCCTGTCCCTGCGAGAGGCGGGCGTTACGCGCGGTGGCTGGCGGCTCAACGGGGCAACGCTTTACTGCACACTCGAGCCCTGCTGCATGTGCGCCGGAGCGTTGGTCAACGCTCGGGTGGAGCGCCTTGTGTATGCGGTGCGCGACCCCAAGACGGGCGCCGCCGGCTCGGTGTACGATCTGGTGCGCTCGCCGTGGCTGAACCACACACTCGAGGTCATCTCGGGCGTGCTGGCGGCCGAGGTCGAGCGCGAGCTATCCGAGTTCTTCCAGCAACTGCGCAGAACGTGATCCTGTGCGTGTGAATCTGGAGGGGTGCCGGAGCGGCTGATCGGGGCGGTCTCGAAAACCGTNNGTTCGAATCCCACCCCCTCCGCCAAGTTCATGACACAGCGCCCGTTTGAGGCCACTGCCTGAGACGGGCGTTGTGCCGTTAAGCGCCCGGACGGCACATCGCTAAGTGATGGTTAGGGACACCTGACTAGAAAATCGGCGAGCGCGTCCCGCCCAGCGACCCACAAGGTGGTGCTCTCCTCTTTACAGGCCTCTGCGGCGTCGGCATAGCTTCTGGAGCGTTCCGCGTTGGTGGACCGAAGCAGCCAAGCCTGGTAGTAGTTTGCAAAATAGCGCGCCCAGTTTTCCAGATAGGCTATCAGGGCATCTCTTGCCGGGCGCGCCGCTCGCGGGGTCGGGAGGTCGGTGACATCCAGTACCAGGTCGCGGTAAGCCTGCTCCATTTCGGCACAGAAGTCCGCGTTGCTCTGATTCGTGTTTTCTTGAGGCAATGCCCGCGCCTCCAACTCCTGCCTGCGAGTGTGAATCGGTCCCAGCGCCCGCGCCCACTCAAGCCCCCCCGAGCAATCGGGATCCTTGGTGGGTATGGGTACCAAGGTGGGTACGGGCGTTGGCGTCGGAGTAACCACCACATATATGACCTCCGGGGTTGGACGCGAGCAGTTAGTCACAGACCAGGCGAGCATAGCGGCCGCGAGAAGGACCATTACGCGTCTGACTGTTTTCACTCTGACTCTCCTCCCTCTAGCTGGCCAGAGTTGCTGGCAACCAGCTCTGCCACACAGCCCACGAGCACGGCCGACACCCCTACCCAGCGCAGCCCATGGGACCACCGATAGAATGGTCACACGGTCCGCCCCCAAGATAGGGCACATACAGCTGCCCAGTGCCTTGTTCTAGTCCGTTCGGACACCTACGATCTACGGATCCGGTTGCCTGCAACAAAGCCCAGGAGCCCGGCCAGGAAGATCCCAGCTACTGACAGGAAGCCAGACATGAATCGCACGGCGTCGGTCGCCGGCTCGAGAGACGAGAACTTGGCAGTCGTTAGCGTGTCGAGCGAGTAGAGGACAAACTGACTGTAGACGTAGAACCAACGCCAACATGACGCGTGCCGATAGGCCGCCTCTTGCACGTCAGTCCAGCCGGTCAAGGCCGGCCCAGGCGGGAGGCACAGGAGCACCGGTCCTACGACGAGCAGTAACGCCACTGCCCAGGCCACAACCCGAAAAACGCTCTCCCCATAGTCGCACAGAAGCTCTGCTATCTGATCGGTGAGGGCTTGGAGCCCGTTTTTCAGCGCTCCCAGGTGGTCGTTCAGCGCCAGGGCACCTCGGTAGCTCCAGTACGTCTCGTGCTTTTCCATACGCCGTTCTCGGCGGTACGCCCGGCGCGCATCCTTATAGAGCCCAAGACCGTCGAAGTTTCGCTTGAGGATGAGATAGCCCTCCTGCGCCCTCCTGAACAACTCGGCCCGTTCAGATGCACACAGGCTCGAACCCTTCTTTGCCTCCAATTCTTCGCCGATGGTCCCATCAAACTGTGCCCAACGCACTGTGGTGCGATCCAGACGAGCACCAGCGAGAAACGCTCGTCCGAGCCGAGCTCCCCACAACCACGCTTCCGTAAGGTCAGCATGCTCCAGGTGAGCTTGCTGGAGCTGAGCAGAATCCAGATTCGCTCTCAGCAGGTGGGCACCGCGGAGTGACGCGCCTTTGAGTCTGGCCTCGTTGAGAAAAGCCCCCTCGAGATGAGCTCCGTCAAGGGTGGCGTTCTCAAGGTTTGCTTCAGTCAGGGTGGCTCCCCGAAGCTCGGCACCTGCCAGGTGGAAGCCCTTGAGGACGACAGAGTCGAGGTATGTGCTTCTGCCCTTGCGCTTTGGAAGCACCAGCCGGTTCTCAGAGTGTTGGTCGATTAGGGCACAAACGATCTCTGCCTTGCCATCAGGAGATGCGTTCTCTAGCAGTTCGTACACGACTGGCAGCACATGCCCGTTCCCGTCATAGAGCCCGTGACGCTGGTCAAACGCTGAACCTGTGTAATCTGTCATGCTTGGCACACCCCCTTGGTCACGGTCCAAGCAGCCCACTCAACGTGTTGAGCCGCGTCTCCACCGGCCGCGCATCGCACACGGCGGAGGGATTGGCGCGCAGTGACCCAGGGCCTGCTGGACGGTGGCCCGCCAACGATCACCCTGGTTCGATCGACTGGCTCCAGCGCTTGCCGGGGATGGCAAACTCGCGCCCACCGAGATAGACCATCGGTGCCAGGTCGTCGTTGCCCTCGGGCAGCAGCCAGGTCTCGCCGAAGGCCTCTCCCTCGGCCCAGGCCCCCACCACCTGCAGTACAAAAAGGGTGTGGTCGCCGGGCGCCAGGCGCTCCACCACCGCACACTCCAGATAGGCCAGACACCCGTCGATGCGCGGTGCCTCGACCCGTTGCGGGGAGCTCAGTTGCAGCTTGCAGGTCGCCACCTTGTCCTCGTCGGCCCCCGAGATGCTGCCCAGCTTGAGCGCCAGCTCGGCCTGGGGTCGCGCGGGGATATTGAGCACGCACTCTTCGCTGCGCGCCAGCAGGTCATGGGTGTAGCGAGCGGGGTGGACCGCCAGCGCGATCAGCGGTGGCTCGAGCGAGATCGGCCCCGCCCAGACAGCGGTCATGGCGTTGACACGCCCTTTGCAGCGCGTGGTCAGCAGGCAGACCGGCTTGGGCGCCAACAACCGGTGAACAAGGTCAAGCGGGATCTCGCGCAGCATGCTCTCGTCAGTCCAGCGCGGCCATGCGGTACCCGATGCCGCGCTCAGTGAGGATGTACTTGGGGCAGGTTGGGTCGGGCTCCAGCTTTTGGCGCAGCCGCCAGATGAACAGCTTGGTATAGTCCACGTTGTCGACGTACTCTGGACCCCAGATCTTTTCCAAGATCTGCTGGTGCGAGAGCACACGCCCGGCGTTGCTGGCCAGGTAAAAGAGCAGGCGCAGCTCGGTGCTGGTGAGCGAAACACGCTCCCCATCACGACGCACCTCCCAGTGCTCCGAGTCGATCACAAAGTCCTCAGTCACGTACATCACGCGCTCATCCTGCGGCCCATTCTGTTCCTGGGTGCGTCGCAGGATCGCCTCCACGCGCGCCTCGAGTTCACGCAGGCTGAAAGGCTTACAGACATAGTCATCGGCGCCCAGGCGCAGTCCCGTAACGCGCTCCGACTCTTGGCCGCGCGCCGTCAGCATGATGATTGGCACCGTCGACATTTCCCTGATTCGCCGGCAGGTCTCCCAGCCATCCAGTTCCGGCATCATCACGTCCAGCACCACCAGATCCGGCCGCTGCGTGAAGAGCTGCCGCAGTCCCTCCAGCCCATTCAGCGCCGAGTGGACTACATAGCCCGCCCGCGACAGATAGATCTCGAGCGCCCTGACCAGCGTCGCATCATCATCTACAAGCAGAATCTTGGCTTTTGGCTCCATACAACCTGCTGCCCCACATGCCCATGCCTCGACCCGGGGCCTGCGCCCGTGGTCACGGCATCCACGCCCACACCTACAAATGTTACCGACAGTATAACATATTTCAGGGCGTTGTATAGCGCACCCCGGCATGTCGGCGCATCGCCCTGGAAAACAGCCGAGATCGCTACACCAGCGGGTTTGGCCGACCCGCGCAACCTCCCTATAATCGGTGACACCGTTTGGAGGAGCTGTGAATGTCTGACGAGACACCTTGCGCGTCGATTGTGCTGGCTTCCGGCTCACCCCGACGCCGCGAGCTGCTTGGCGCGTTAGGCCTGTCCTTCCGCGTTCTCGTGTCGGACGCAGCCGAGGACACCCTGCCCAACGAGTCGCCCGCAGAGCTCGTAACGCGTCTGAGCCAGGCCAAAGCCGAGGCCGCGCGCGACGTGCGCCCCAACGAGATCGTCATCGCGGCCGACACCATCGTGGTGCTCGATGACGTTCANNATCGTGGTGCTCGATGACGACATTCTCGGCAAACCGCGCAGCGACGCCGAAGCCACCGCGATGCTCGCACGTCTGCGCAACCGTCAGCACCTGGTCTATTCGGGCCTGGCCATCACTGCGGCAGATGCCGAGCGGCGCAGCCTGCAGGTCGCTGTGACGCCGGTTACCATGCGCGCCTACTGCGACGCCGAGATCGCGGCTTACGTGGCCAGCGGCGACCCGCGCGATAAGGCAGGCGCCTATGCCATCCAATCGACCAGCCTGAACCCCATTGCCGACATCGACGGCTGCTACGCCAACGTCATGGGGCTGCCCCTGTGTCACCTCTACCGCGTGCTGCGCGCATGGGGCTGCGCCGTGCCTGTGCATCCCTTCCGCGGCTGTCCCCAGGCCGTGAGGGCAGGCTGCCCTTGGGCGGCTGACATCCTCTACGCCAGTCGAACAGACAATGACCCGACGCACTGCAAATAACTTGACATAGCCTCGGCCTCCAGTATTTGACACCCTCGGCCAGCTATGGTAAAGTGTGCGAGCTGTGTTTCCACTTGGAGCTGCGGACGTAGAAAGAGCGCCCCAGCCCCTGTTTTGTACAAGCGAGGTCGTACCATTAGCGCGAGAGAACATCGACTGAACGACGAGATCCGTGTCCGGGAAGTGCGTCTGATCGACGAGTCGGGCAAGCAACTCGGCATCTATCCCATCCGTGAGGCGCTGCGCCTGGCAGAGGATCACGGGGTAGATCTTGTCGAGATCGCACCCAACGCCAAACCTCCCGTCTGCCGCTTGCTGGACTATAGCAAGTTCATCTATGAGCGGAACAAGCGGGAGCGTGAAGCGCGTCGGACGCAGAAACAGATCGATATCAAAGAGATTCGGCTGCGCCCCAAGACCGCCGAGCACGACATGCTCATCAAGGTGCGCCGGGCGCGCGAGTTTCTCAGCGATGGTGCCAAAGTCCGGATTCGAATCCGCTTTCGTGGGCGTGAGATCACACATCAGGAGATCGCCCGCGACCTGCTTGCCAAAATGGCTGAAGCCTTGGCCGAAGACGCCATCGTCGAGCAACGCCCGGCGATGGACGCCATGACGATGCTGATGGTCCTGGCGCCAAGTGGGAAGATCGAGAAGAAAGAGACTACACCGGAGGAACCCACAAGTGCCTAAACTCAAGACCCACAAGGCCACCGCTAAGCGCTTCAAGCTAACCGGTACGGGCAAGCTGGTTCGCACTAAGGGCGAAAAACGACACCTTAGGCGTAATCGGAGCAAGCGTTCCAAGCGCGAATCCTGGAAGATGTTCTTGGTCGAGACTCCAGGCGAAGTGAAGCGCGTGAAGCGTTTGTTGCCCTACCTGCAAAAGAAGGGCTAACCCGAATCGACTGCGGCGCGCACGCGGCGCGGTCATTACCAGCCAGAGAGGGATAACAAGTTGCCGAGAGTTAAAAGGGGCGTTCCTGCCCGTCAGCGCCATAAGAAAATCGTCGACATCAGCAAGGGGGCACGCGGTACCAGCAGCAAGCTGTTCCGACGCGCCAACGAGTCGATGTTGCATTCGCTGTCTTACGCCACGCGCGACCGCCGCGACAAGAAGCGTGAGATGCGCAAGCTTTGGATCACGCGCATCAACGCCGGAGCCCGCGAGAACGGTCTCAGCTACAGCCGCTTTGTAGAAGGGCTGCGGCTGGCAGGTATCACCATCAACCGCAAGGTGCTGGCCGACCTGGCTATCACCGACCCGCAGGCGTTTGGCAAACTCGTCGAGGCGGCCCGTCAGGCCAGCGCGCAAATGGCCGAGGCGCAGCCCGCAACGGTGGAGGCCTGACACTGGCCGTGCCACCCGTCGGGCTGATCACCAGTCCCGATAACGCGCAGTGCAAGGCTGCGCGCGCTTTACACAAGAAGCGAGTCCGCTATCAGGAGAGGCGCTACCTCGTCGAGGGTCTGCGTACAGTGGCCCAAGCGCTCTCTCAGGATATGCGGCTCGCTGCTTTGTTTTACACGCCCGACCTGACCCAGGACCCGCATGGCAGCGAACTTGTTGAGGACGCTGCCGGCCGCGGCGTGCCCTGCCACCTGGTAACACCCCAGGTGATGGCCACCCTTTCAGACACCGTGACGCCCCAGGGGCTGCTGGCCGTGGCCGAGATGCCCGCCCCCACGCTGCAGGCCGCACAACACGCCGATCTTCTGTTGGTGCTGGATGACCTGCGTGACCCGGGCAACCTGGGGACGATCCTGCGTACAGCCCAGGCCACGGGCGTTGATGCGGTGCTGTTGACGGACGGCTGCGTAGACGCCTACGCGCCCAAGGTGGTACGGGCCGGCATGGGCGCTCACTTTTTGTTGCCGCTGCTGCCCGACCTGCCATGGGATCAGATCGGCGAGGCCGTGCAGGGCAAGCACTGTGTGCTGGCCGACCCACGGGATGGCGTCCTGCCCTGGGAACTGGATTGGCGGCCGCCGTTGGCGCTGATCGTCAGCAGCGAGGCGCACGGAGCCAGCGCCGCGGCTCAGGCGCTGGCCATGCAGCACGTGCGCCTGCCGATGCGTGCTGAGGTAGAGTCGCTGAACGCGGCGATCGCCACGGCCGTGCTGCTGTTCGAGGCTGTCCGGCAGCGCAGCGCCTAGGAATCCGGCCGAAGACTCTCCGTTTGGCGAGCTCACCTTTGCGCCGGATTCCTGCAGGCAAAGCCGACGCAACCAACCACAAAGGAGACAACTCGCCCTTTCACGCCAAACTGACGCAGTCTTCCCGAGGCGACTTGTGCTTTGCCTCTAGCTCAGGTGCTCCAGCACCAGCGCAAGGGCGGCCACGACCGACAGCTCTTTGTTTCCCAGCCGATCCTGATCCCAGACGTAACGCCGCACCTCGTCGCCACGCGGGCTCGAGATGCCGATATAAACGGTGCCCACCGGCTTGGCGGGGGTGCCCCCCGACGGCCCGGCAATGCCGGTCACCGCGATACCCACCTGGGTGTCCAACAGCCGTCGCACGGCGCGCGCAAGCTCAAAGGCTACCGGCTGACTGACGGCGCCATGTTCCAGCAACAGCGCCGGCGGCACGCCCAGCAGCGTACTCTTGGCCTCGTACGAGTAGGCGACGACACCGCCCTCGTAGAACGCCGAGCTGCCCGGCAGGTTTGTGAGCGTGTGGCCGATCTGCCCGCCGGTACACGATTCAGCCGTCGCCAGGGTCCAATTGCGTTCAAGCAGCAGCACGCTGATGCGTTCCACCAGCCCGTCGGGTGATTGTTGCAAGACACTCTTTTCCACGCCGTACCTTCTTTGGTGGCCAGACGGCTGACATAATGCCTGCTTGTCTCAGTCTGGCCGTCATGGTAGAATGGCGAGCATTGTAACGCAAATCGCGGCGGCCCAAAACCGAAAGCAGACGAGGGATGTGGCAGACTTACGGGCATGACTGGGCGACGGCGCTGTTGCAGCAGGCGCTCGATACACAGCGCCTCTCTCACGCCTACCTGATCACCGGCCCCGCGCACATTGGCAAAGCGACCCTGGCGCGCGAGTTCGCGGCGGCGCTTAACTGCACGGGCCAGACGCCGCCCTGCGGCGAGTGCCGGAGCTGTCGCCTGGCGCACGATGACAGCCACCCGGACATCCTGGTGGTGCAGGCTCAGGAGCACGTGCTCAAGATCGACCAGATTCGTAGCCTCCAGCACGACCTTGCGCTCTCGCCCTACGAAGGGCGTTACCGGGTCTGCCTGCTCATCGATCTGCATCTGGCGACGGACGAGGCGGAGAACGCGCTGCTCAAGACGCTGGAGGAGCCAGCCTCGCGCGTGGTGCTGGTGCTGACGGCCACCGACGCCAGTCTGCTGCTGCCGACGGTCGTCTCGCGCTGTCAGGTGCTGGCGCTGCGCGGCGTACCCGAGCAACGCATCGTCCAGGCGCTTACCGAGCGCTGGCACGTGCAGCCCGACAGGGCGCAGCTGCTGGCGCGCCTGGCGGGCGGGCGCATCGGCTGGGCCATCACGGCCGCGCAGGACGAGAACGCGCTCGCCTACCGCGGCCAGGCACTCGATGACCTGCTGCAGGCCGTGATCGGCGGACGACTGGCGCGCCTCAAACTGGCCGAGTCCCTGGGATCGCTTGAACGCGACGAGCTCATCGAGCTGTCCAGCCTGTGGCAGACCTGGTGGCGCGATGTACTCTACGCCAATCAGGGCTGTGATGAGCTGGTAGTCAACCTGGATCGCACATCGGCCCTGCGCAGCCTGGCCGGGCAGTTGCGACCCGCGCAACTCACCGCGGCCTGCAACAGCGTCGACCGCCTGCGAGAGCAGTTGGGGCACAACGTCACGGCCAGGCTGGCTCTGGAGGATATGCTACTGAACTGGCCGCTGGCGACCGTATAGCGCCAGCGCATCATGTAACGAGAGAGGACGGCACCCATGCCGATTGTGGTTGGAGTCAAGTTCAGGGGAGTGGGCAAGGTCTACTACTTTGCCCCCGGCGACACAGACGACCTGTCGATCAACGACCATGTCATCGTCGAGACCGCGCGTGGCACCGAAATAGCCGTGGTCACGATGGCGCCCCGGGAGATCGCTGCCGACAAGGTGGTGGGCCAGCCTAAACCGGTGACACGCAAGGCCAGCACCACCGACCTGCTCAACGCCGAGCGCTTTCGCGCCAAAGAGGACGCGGTGCTGCTGGAGTGCCGCGAGCATGTGGCCAAGACCAGTCTGCCAATGAAGGTCGTGGCCGCCGAGTACAGCTATGACGGCACCCGGCTGACCTTTGCCTTTACCTCAGAGCAGCGCGTCGACTTTCGCGACCTCGTTCGCGAACTGGCCCATCACTTTAACACGCGCATCGAGCTGCGCCAGATCGGTGTGCGCGATGAAGCCAAGATCGTGGGCGGCATGGGCAAGTGCGGTCGTCCGCTCTGTTGCGCCACCTGGCTGAGCGATTTTGCGCCCGTGTCGATTCGCATGGCCAAACAGCAGGACTTGCCGCTGAGCCCGATGGAGATCTCGGGCCTGTGTGGCCGGTTGCTCTGTTGCCTGGCCTACGAGTCGGACTTTTACAAAGAGGTCAAAAGCAAGTTCCCCAAAGTCGGCAAGATGATTGACACCCCCGTCGGACCGGCACGCCTGCGCAGAGTGCGGGTTTTCAGGGAGACGGCCGAAATAGAGCTGGAAGACGGCACGCAGCTCGAGCTGACCGCGGACCAGTTGGCGGGCAAAGAGCCGATCACTCTGAATCAGGGCAATCAGGGGCTGAACGGCCTGCAACAGCAGGCGCTGGGTCAGGCCATCTCGGGAGACCATGAGGCTGACCTTGACGAGGACGACGCGACGCCGGAACAGCCCGCGCGACGCTCGACGGAAACGGCTGACAGCACGTCCGCAGGAGAACAGCGCCGACAGGACCGCCGCTCCCGAACACCCGCCGGAGGCGGCGACACAGCGCGCCGGCAGCAAGGAAGCAGGTCGCGCAGGAACCAGCCCGCGCGCGAATCCGGCCCTTCGGAGCAGCAGCAGAATGGACGAGCGCCGGAAGCGCCGGCCACACCGGGCACGCGCACTGAAGGGGCACGTTCGGGGTCGCGCCGGCGCCGACGCTCGTCGCGCGGCGGACAACAGAGACAGGGATCGCCAACCAATAAGCCCGGTGACAACGGCAACGCGCAGGGGTCAAGCGGGGAGTAGTTGCCCGTCCGGGTTCCTAGGCGTCAGGCCGTTGCGCGTGGCGCGCAAACAGCGCCTGCACACACTCGCGCGGGAGCAGGCCGGATCCCAGAGTATTGTTGGGCATCACGGGCGTCCCATGAAAGTCGCTGCCGCCGGTGCAGATGAGGCCGTGTTCGCGGGCCAGATCGCACAAAAAGCCCGTGGCGATCTCGTTGTAGCTCCCATAGTAGGCCTCGAGACCCACAAGGCCCTCCGAGGCCAGTCCGGGCACCAGCGCTTGTAGCTCCCACGGGTGTGCGAGCACGGGCAGACCGCCGGCGGCACGAATCATCTGCAACGCCTCAACGGGCGTCACCTTGAGCCGTGGCACATAGGCCGCTTTGCCGCTCCCCAGATAGCGCTCAAAGGCCTGCCTGACGTCGGCGACGTAACCCGCCTCTACCATGGCTCGCGCGATATGTGGTCTGCCGATACTCCCCTCGCCCGCCAGCGACCGCACCCTCTCCCACGACAGCTCTTTGCCCAGTGCAGAAAGTCGGGCCAGCATCGTGTGCACGCGCTCCAGCCTGGCGCTGCGGAAACGCCGCAGCTGCAACTGCAACGTATCGTCCAGGTCCTCGACAAAGTAGCCCAGCACATGGCACTCGGTGTCATCCAGGCTGGCACTGATCTCTACGCCGGCAATGACCTGCAGCGGGGTACCCTCGGCGGCCTGGCGCGCTTCCGCAACGCCCTCAACGGCGTCGTGGTCCGTAATCGCGATCACGCTCAGCCCCAGCGTATGCGCCATCCCCACGATCTCAGACGGCGTGTACAACCCGTCCGAGATCGTGGTGTGGATGTGCAAATCTGCATAGGGGTTCATCGTGGCTCGATAGCCATCTTGATCGCTGTGCGCTCCTGGTCTCCGATGACCACATCTGCAAAGCTGGGAATACAGATCGCGTCGATGCCATCGAGCGCCAAATAGCTGCGCGCGATGGCAATCGCCTTGCAGGCCTGATTCACCGCGCCTGCGCCGATGGCCTGCAGCTCGGCACGCCCCTTCTCTCGTACCACACCCGCGATGGCTCCCGCCACGGCAGTCGATCGGGAATGCGCTGACACTCTGAGTACTTCCATGGTGTCTCTCCTTTTCGGCGTTCATGCGTGGCACGATATCAAGAGTTGCCCGATCTGCTTGGTCGCTTTCTCCTCTGCTCAGACGTCGACCGGCCAGACGCAATGGCGCGGCACGCGCTGCATTACTTGGCGTACTCGACAGCGCGCATCTCGCGGATGACGGTGACTTTGATCTGTCCCGGGTACTGCAGGCTTTCCTCAACCTTCTTGGCGATATCGCGCGAGAGCGTGATGGCCGTCGCGTCGTCCACCTGCTCGGGGCGCACAATGATGCGCACCTCACGACCGGCCTGCACCGCGAAGGAAGTCTCTACGCCCTCGAACGAGTTGGCGACCTGCTCCAGCGCACGGATGCGCTTCACATAGTTCTCCACCGACTCGCGGCGCGCGCCCGGGCGTGACGCCGAGATGGCATCCCCCGCCTGAACCAGCACCGCCTCCAGCGTGGTCTGCTCGACCTCGGCGTGGTGCGATGCGATGGCGTTGATCACCGCCTCGGGAAGCTCAAAGCGCTTGCCGATCTCGGCGCCAATGGCGGCATGGGGTCCGTCGACCTCGTGGTCCACCGCCTTGCCGATATCATGCAGCAGGCCCGACTTTTTGGCCAGTTCGACGTCAGCGCCCAACTCGGCGGCCATCAGCGCGCACAACTGCGCCACTTCAACAGAGTGCTGCAATACATTCTGTCCATAACTGGTGCGATAGTGCAAGCGCCCCAAAAGCTTGAGCAATTCACGGTTGAGGCCATGGATGCCCAAATCGGCAGCAGCGCGCTCGCCGGCCTCGCGGATGGTGGCCTCGACCTCTTCCTTGGCCTTTTCGACGATCTTTTCGATGCGCGCCGGATGGATGCGGCCATCCAGGATCAGTCGGCTGAGCGAAATGCGAGCGATCTCGCGGCGCACCGGGTCAAAGCTCGACAGGATAACCGCCTCCGGCGTGTCATCGATCACCAGGTCCACGCCAGTGATGGCCTCGATAGCGCGGATATTGCGGCCGCCGCGGCCAATGATGCGCCCCTTCATCTCGTCGGACGGCAGTTCGACGGTGGAAACAGTGGTCTCGGCCACGGTATCAGCCGCCACGCGCTGAATCGACATCGTAATGATCTCGCGCGCCTTGCGATCGGCCTCTTCGGTGGCCTGCGCCTCAATCTCGCGAATCATGCGCGCAGCCGCAGCGCGCGCATCCACCTCGACACGCTGCAGGAGAATGCCTTTGGCCTCCTCGCGGCTCAAGCCGGCGATGCGCTCCAGCTCAGAGAGCTGCTTTTCCCAGCTGTTGCTGATCTCGTTCTCGCGGATATCCAGGCTGCGCTTGCGCTCATTCTGCAGGCGCTCACGGGCGTCGACTGCGTCGGCGCGACGATCCAGTTTCTCCTGACGTTGCTGGAGCCGGGCCTCCTGGCGGCTGATCTCGCGCGAAGCGGCTTTGTTCTCAGCCTCCGTCTCCTGCAACAGCCTCAGCGCCTTGTCCTTGGCCTCCAACTCGAGCCGCATCGCCTCTGTGAGCGCCTCATCCAGACGCTGACGGGCCTCCTGTTCGAGCTTGGCCACCTCGTCATGCCTAGAGCTGACCTTGAGTCGGTGCCCCAACGCCAGCCCTGCCACGGCGGCGATAATGATCCCCAGAATCCAGAAAAAGGTGTCCACAAGTTGTCCTTTCTATCATGCTATCACGGTTGACGGGTCTGCCCCGTTGGCGTGGTTACGACTGTCGACGAGCACCCTGCTCGTCCCACAAGCGATCCACTGTCTCACGAGATACCTGGTAACCAAACCCGCGGCGCATCAGAAACGCCAGCAGCCGCCGCCGGAACGTGTTCTGATCCAGATGAGCCAATTGCTCTGCGCGACGCTGAGCGGCATTGCGGGCGCTGACTTGCTCGTCCAGCCCGGCAACCGCCGCGTCGATGTGCTCTTCCGAGACGCCCTTCAGGCGCAGCTCTGAGCGCAGCGCCCATTCGCCCTTGGGTCGGCCCGTCTCGCGGCTGCCCACCCACCACTTGGCGAAAATGCGGTCATCCACGAACCCCGCCGTGCGCAGGCGCTCGAGCAGCACCGCCACATCGCCTTCGTCTACTTCTTTGTCACGCAGGTAGCGCTCGACCTCACGCTCGCTGCGCGGCCTGAACGACAGATAGTGCAACGCACGCGCATAGGCCCGCTCGCGCGCGTCCTGCCGGCGCAGTTCAGCTATCTCTGCCGCGCTCAGCTCCTGGTCCGTGTGCAGCCAGAGCGCCAGGTCGATGTGCAGGCTGAAAGCGTACTCGCCATCCAGAAATACGTTCACCCGCTTGGCGTTCGAGACCTGCATTTTCAAGGCTGTGACCCGAGCCATGAGCGCCGCCTGCCTCCTGCAAACAAAAAAGGGCCGCGGCCACAGCCACAGCCCCTGGTCACACACCAAGGCTCATATCCCGGTACAAGCGCCCGTTCGATCGGCGATCGGTCGGCCCCACCCATTCGATTGTCCGATGAGAGGCTCAGTGCCTGAGCATCTCAGAAGCGCCAGCGCCTTCAATGACGCATCGAGGTAAAGGTCGCGCCTTGGCGTGTACGGGAACCATCCCCTCAGCGAGGCAGGTTGGGCCCCAGCCCGCTGGTGAATGCACGCTGTAGCTGTACTGCAATGCGAGAGGCAGTGAAGGCGCTGTCTGAAATGCCCGGCGCTCGCCGGCCCTATTCAGCGTCCTCAGAATCCGGCTCAGAGTCCGTAAAGGTCTTGGCCGAAAAACCTGCCCCGATGCCGCTGCGAATCTGGTTCTCGATCTCGGCTGCAATCTCCGGGTTCGTGCGCAGGAACGCTTTGGCGTTCTCACGCCCCTGGCCCAGACGGGTATCGCGGAATGAATAGAAAGCGCCGCGCTTCTCGATCACGGCCAGTTCGGTGCCCACGTCCAGCAGGCTGCCCTCTTTCGAGATGCCATGGTCAAACATGATGTCGAACTCGGCCATCTTGAAGGGTGGGGCCACCTTGTTCTTTTTGACGCGCACACGCACGCGGTTGCCGATCACCTCGTTGCCCTGCTTGATGGCTTCCAGGCGTCGCATATCGAGCCGCACGGCCGCATAATACTTGAGCGCGTTCCCACCGCTGGTGGTCTCCGGGTTGCCAAACAGCACGCCGATCTTCATACGGAGCTGGTTGGTAAAGATCACCGCCGTGTTACTGCGCTTGATGATGCCGGTCAGCTTGCGCAACGCCTGAGACATGAGGCGCGCCTGCAAGCCCATGTGCGCGTCGCCCATGTCGCCCTCAATCTCGGCCTGGGGCACCAGCGCGGCCACCGAGTCGATCACGACCACGTCCACGGCGCCGCTGCGCACCAGCGTCTCACAGATCTCGAGTCCCTGCTCGCCCGTGTCGGGCTGCGAGATATACAGGTCGTCAATCTTGACGCCACACTTGGCTGCGTAGGCCGCATCGAGGGCGTGTTCCATGTCGATGAACGCCGCGATGCCGCCCAGTTTCTGGCATTCAGCGATGATGTGCTGGCACAACGTGGTCTTGCCCGAGGACTCGGGTCCGTACACCTCAGAGATGCGCCCGCGCGGGATGCCGCCGATTCCGAGCGCCATATCCAATGCCAAACAACCGGTAGGGATTGCCTCAACACTCATGATGGCCGTGCCGCCAAGTCGCATGATGGCGCCGTCGCCAAAACGCTTCTTGATCTGCGCGACTGTCGTATCCAGAGCTTTTTGCTTGCCGTCCGTTTCCATTCTGGCACCCTTTCCAGCTCTGCCCACTGTGCTAGTTTACAATAGATGGCATGAAAATGCAAGTGCATGGCCCATTCCTGACTAACTCGGTCATGTTTGGGGCTCACCGCGTGCGCGACGGTGCGCCCTGTGCTATACTCCTGACATCGCTCGCCGGAGAGAGCCGCAACACAGCGCACAGGGAGGCACGATATGTCGCAGCAGACGCTCAGCCCCATCGCCCTGGGGCACTATCCCACCCCGCTTCACGAGCTGCCGCGCTTGGCGCGCGCGCTCGGCGGACCACGGCTGTACGTCAAACGCGATGATCTGACCGGTCTGGCCCTGGGCGGCAACAAGACGCGCAAACTCGGCTACCTGCTGGCAGAAGCCCTGCAGCAGGGCGCCAATACGATCATCACGATGGGCGCACCGCAATCCAACCACGCACGACAAACGGCTGCCGCCGCGGCGCGCTGCGGGTTGCGCGCCACCCTGGTGCTGACGCAGCGTGCACCCGAGCGGATCAATGGCAACCTGCTGCTCGATGACCTGCTGGGCGCGCACATACGTTGGGCGGGCGACCGCGACCCACTGGCGCTGCTGCAGGAGGTGGCAGACGAGGAGCGCGCCGCGGGCCGCGTGCCCTACGTCATCCCCTACGGTGGCTCGAACGCGTTGGGCGCCTCGGCCTATGCTGAGGCGCTGGCCGAGATGCTGCGCCAGAGCCACGAACAGGACCTGCGCATCGATCACATCGTGTTCGCGTCCAGCTCCGGCGGCACCCAGGCGGGCCTGGTGGCCGGCGCACGAGCCCTGAACGAGCGAGCGCATATCCTGGGCATCAGCGTAGACAAGCCCGCCGATGTGCTGAACACTCTCGTGCTCGACCTGGCCCAGCAGACGATTGCACATATGGGTTTGCATATGCCGGTACGCCCGGGCGACGTGCACGTCAACGATGCTTACATCGGGCAGGGATACGGGGTGCTGGGCGATCCGGAGCGGGAAGCCATTCGGCTGGCAGCGCGCACAGAGGGGTTGCTGCTGGATCCGGTCTATACCGGGCGCGCCATGGCTGGCCTGATGGACCTGATTCGCCAGCGCGCGTTCGGGGCCAACGAGAACGTGCTCTTCTGGCACACGGGCGGTTCGCCAGCCCTGTTCGCCTATGCCGAGCAGCTGCGCTGACCCGGAGAAGGGCACACCGTCCGCGCCATGAGACGGACCAGCTAGGAGGGCACTGAAAAAGGCCCCCCCCGTCGCCGGCGACGGCCCGGGCTGAAGCCGGGGCCTGCGCTGCAAAGCCTGCTAAAGCAGGCTGGCATTGGTTTTATGCGGTTTTCTAGCCCCCGAAGGGGGCTTCGCAACGCAGACCCGGGCCTCGGCCCGGGGAGCGGC
>DIVQ01000162.1 GCA_002423325.1 Anaerolineales bacterium UBA6128
GATGCCGCCGTGGCACACGCCCGCCGAGCCGGCGCGTTCGTGGGACGAGGCTGGCGTGCGCCTGGAGTACGTGGCACTGACGCCGCGCCTGCTGGGGCTGCAGGAGGCCGCGGTGAGCGTGCGGCTGTTGCGGCGCGCGCTGGCCTGGCATCCGGACGTGATCCACTGCTTCAAGCCGATCGGTTACTCTGCGCTGGCGGCGCGGCTCGGCCGGGCGCTGCAGCGCGTGGGGTGCTTGCGCGGGCGCATCGTGATGGACGCGGACGACTGGGAGGGCGAGGGCGGCTGGAATGCGCTCACTCCGCGCTCGTGGTCCCTGCGGATCCTGATTGCGCGCCAGGAGCGCTGGGGTCTGACGCAGGCAGACGCCGTCACGGTGGCCAGTCGCTCGCTGCAGAGCCTGGTGTGGGGCCTGGGAGTGCCCGCAGAGCGCGTGGTGTACCTCCCCAACGGCTGCGACGCGCCCGCGGAGGGCAACGACGCGCGGGCGCGGGAGCGCTACTGCCTGGGGGCCGCGCCGGTGGTGCTGCTCTACACCCGTTTCTTTGAGTTCCAAGTGGCCCGTCCGCTGGAGGTCTTCCGCAGAATCCTGGCGCAACAACCCACTGCGCGCTTGCTGGTGGTGGGCGCTGCGCTCTATCCCGAGCACGACGAACGCTTTGATCTGCTAGTGCGCGAGTGGGACTTGGCGCAGAGGGTAGTGCGCACGGGCTGGCTGCCGATGGAAGAGTTGCCCGACGTCTTTGCCGCGGCCGACGTGGCGCTGTTCCCGTTCGATGATACCCTGGTCAACCGCTGCAAGTGCGCGGTCAAGCTGATCGATCTGCTGGCGGCCGGGGTGCCGGTGGTGGCGGACGCGGTGGGGCAGAACGCCGAGTACATCGTCAACGGCGAAAGCGGCGTGCTTGTGCCGAGCGGCGACGTGGAGGCGATGAGCGCGGCCGCGTTGCGCATCCTCGCGGAGGGCAGGCCAAGTCGGCTGGGTGAGGCGGCCGCGCGCCGCATGCGCGAGCAGTATGCCTGGGCGCTACTGGCACAGCAGGCCCTGGCAGCCTACCGCCTGTAACGTGACCGATCTCAGGCGAGTTCCTCCGGTGCGGTGACCTCGGCGGCCGTCGCAGCGTCGCTCGGTGTCCCCTCGCCATACTCGCTCAGGTCAATCGGCTGAATATCCGCCTCGGGATCAGGCTCGCGCGCCTCCAGGTAGATCTCGTCCATCGGGCGCTCTTGGGTCGCGCGGATACGCTGCTGCTTGATCAGCTCGAGCATGGCGAGAAAATAGACGATCACTTCCAGGCGCGAACTCGCCCGGTGGATGATGGCGCTGAGGCGCACGCGCGGGTAGCGCCGCACGGCCTGTGTCAGTTCCTGAATGCAGTCCACGATGCGCACGCTGACCGGCGCGATGACCTCGTCGACCGGGGCCGTGGGGGGATGGGTCTCCAGGGCGCGGCGAAAGGCGGCGGCCAACTCCTGCAGGGTCACCTCGCCGGGCTTGAGGTGCGTCTCGATCTGCGGGGGTGGGGCGATACGCGGATAGGCGCGCAGGCCTGACTCCTCGAGGCTGCGCAACTGCTGAGCCACCTGCTTGAAGCGTTTGTACTCGAGCAGCTGGCGCGCCAGCAGCTCTCCGGGGTCTTCTTCTTCGTCCTCATCCACCGGCATCACGGGCTTGGGCAGGAGTGCCCGCGACTTGATCACCAGCAGACGCGCGGCCAGCACGACAAAGTCGGCCAGGTTGGCCGCGGACACCTCTTCGAGGCGCGCGATGTGCGCCAGATACTGGTCGGTGACCAGCACCAGCGATACCTTGGTGATGTCGAGCTGTTGCTGCTCGATCAGACGCAGCAAGAGGTCGAGGGGGCCCTGGTAGACGTCGAGGCTGACCTGGTACTCGGTCAAGGCAGGCTCCTTGCGCAGTTAGGTGCACACACGATTATAGGCGCGATGGCGCGCGCCGTCCATCTGAGGTTGGCTCCGTGCGGCTTCGACGCTGACCGCCCTCTGTGGTACACTAAAGACATGAGCGCAGTCGCCCAGCCCGCCATTCGCCTGGAACAGGTCTCGCGCGTCTACCACGTGGGAGAGCGCGACTATCACGCGCTGCGCGCCGTGAGCCTGCGGGTTGAGCCCGGCGAGTTCGTGGCGGTCGTCGGGCCGTCGGGCAGCGGCAAGACCACGCTGCTCAACCTGATCGCAGGCATCGACCGTCCGACGGCGGGCGAGGTCTGGGTCGGCGATGTGCGCGTGGACACGCTGGATGAGAACGCCCTGGCGCGCTGGCGCGGCCGCACCCTCGGCATCGTCTTTCAATTCTTCCAGCTCTTGCCCACTCTGACGGTGCTCGAGAACGTGCTGCTGCCGATGCAGCTGCGCGACCTGTGGGTGCGCGTCGATGCGCAGCGCGCGCGCGCGGCGCTGGAGCGTGTGGGCATGGCGGCGCATCTTGACAAGCTGCCGGCAGAGCTCTCGGGCGGCGAAAAGCAGCGCGCGGCGCTTGCGCGCGCACTGATCAATGATCCGCCCATCCTGATTGCGGACGAGCCCACTGGCAACCTCGATTCGGCCACCGGCGAGCAGATCGTGGCGCTGTTCGAGGCATACCACCAGCAGGGCAAGACCGTGATTCTGGTGACGCACGAGGAGCGGCTGGCGGAGGCGGCCACGCGACGATTGCACATGCTGGATGGTCGCGTGGACGGCGAGGCCGCCTGATAGCATAGGAGATACTCATGAGCACGCTGTTGATTCGACACGCACGCCTGCTGGCGACCATGGACGCGGATCGGCGCGAGATCGCGGACGGCGCGGTCTATGTCCGCGAGGGCGTGATCGAACAGGTGGGTCGAACCGACGCACTGCCCGAGCAGGCCGATCGCGTCATCGACGCCCGCGATCGCGTGGTGCTGCCCGGCCTGGTGAACACGCATCACCACCTGTTTCAGTCGCTCACGCGGGCGGTGCCGGGCGCCCAGGACGCGCGCCTGTTCCGCTGGCTGAGGACGCTATACCCGATCTGGACCGGCATCGATGCCGAGGCGATCTATGTCAGCGCCAGGCTGGCGCTGGCCGAGTTGCTGCTGTCCGGCTGCACGACGGTAGCGGACCACCTGTACCTGTTCCCTAACGGCGCGCGGCTGGACGACGAGATCCGCGCGGCGCAGGAACTGGGCATACGCTTTCACCCCTGCCGCGGCAGCATGTCGCTGGGCGAGTCGGAGGGCGGGCTGCCGCCTGACAGCATCGTGGAGCACGACGAGGACGCCATCCTGGCCGATTGTCGTCGCGTGCTGGAGATCTATCATCAGCCCGAGCGCTATGGCATGTGCCGAATCGCCATCGCCCCCTGCGCGCCGTTCAACGTGAGCGAGGCGCTGATGCGCAGCTCGGTGGAACTGGCGCGCGCCTATGGCGTGCGGCTGCACACCCATGTGGCCGAGACGCTGGACGAAGAAGCGTACTGCCTCAAGCGCGTGGGGCTGCGGCCGATCCGCTATATGGAGGCGCTCGGGTGGCTGGGCGCCGACGTCTGGTGGGCGCACGTGGTCTGGCCTAACGAGGAAGAGATCGCGCTGCTGGCCGAGACGCAGACCGGCGTGTCGCACTGCCCCAGTAGCAACATGCGGCTGGGCTCGGGCATCGCGCCGGTCCGCGAGTACCGCACAGCCGGCGTGCCGGTGAGCCTGGCGGTGGATGGCAGCGCCTCGAACGACTCGGGGCACATGCTACTGGAGGCGCGCCAAGCCATGATGCTGCAGCGCGTCACCAAGGGCGCTCGCGCGATGTCGGCGCGCCAGGCGCTGGAGCTGGCCACGCTGGGCGGCGCGCAGGTGCTCGGGCGCGACGATATCGGCGCGCTCGCGCCGGGCATGGCTGCCGACCTGGTCGCCTTTGACCTCAACAGCATTGACCTGGCCGGCGCGCAGAGCGATCCCCTGGCGGCGCTGCTGTTCTGTGCGCCCACCAAAGCCGACCTCGCGGTGGTCAACGGGCGCGTACTGGTGGAGGACGGCACCCTGGTGGGCCATGACCTGGGCCAGCTGGTCGCCCAGCACAATGCCATCAGCGGGCGATTGCTGCAGGGCGCCCAACCACCGAAGGCGCGGCAAACGCGCAAGAACGTCGGCTAGAGCGCCGGCCATAGCCGCTAGCGGCGTTTGGCTTGGTGCTATTTGACTTTGTATTTCGTGTCTTTAGTGGTTAATTCCTTTCCGATCTTTTCCTTATCGATACTGGTACTTTGTTGACAGGGCCCCCTTGCGGGCCTATAATCGGCACTTGGCTTTTCCTGAGCGCACCCCTAGGAGACCGAGCCCATGCATAAGCGCGAGATCCGCTTACTCATTCTGATCGTCCTGGTCACCGCCCTGGCGGCCTGGGTGGTCTGGCCCGCGAACCCGGGCATCCACATCCGCATCGGTGACAACAACATCGATCGCGACATCCGCATCTACCAGGGCCTCGACCTGCAGGGCGGCATGCAAGTGCTGCTGGCGGCCGACATTCCCGACGACCAGGCGCTGGCGGCGGGCGACATGGAAGCGGCCAAAAGCATCGTCGAGCGGCGCGTGAACGGCCTCGGCGTGACGGAGCCCGTCGTGCAGTCGGTGGGCAGCCGCAGAATTCTGGTCGAGCTGCCCGGCATCAGCGACCCGCAGGCGGCGATCGATGCCTTGCGGCAGACGGGTTTGATGGAGTGGGTGGATACCGGCTCTGTCTACCTGGAGCCCGGCACGGTGGTCAAGACCGACGTAGCAACCTCGGACGACGGCGCGGTAGTGGTGACGCCGACGACGATCGTTACATCCACCGACGCGATCACGACCACCGCAGAGATCACCGCAACCGTGACACCGCCGGAGACCATCTACCACACCGTTATGACGGGCAAAAACCTCAAAGACGCTCAAGTGACCTTTGTCGACACCAGCAGCTTGCCGGTGATCGCCTTTCAACTCGACGCCGAGGGCGCCAAGGCCTTTGGCGACCACACAACCGCCAATGTCGGCAGGTTCCTGGCCATCGTGTTGGACAAGGTCGTGATCTCCTGTCCGCAGATCAACGATGCTATTACAGGCGGCGAGGGCATCATTCAGGGACAGTTCACGCCTGCCCAGGCGCAGGCGCTGGTGCTGCAGCTGCGCTACGGCTCGCTGCCAGTGCCGCTCAAGGTGCTGGACACGCGCGAGGTGGGCCCCACGCTGGGCCAGGACTCGGTGAGCAAGAGCATCCGTGCCGGCACCATCGGCCTGATCGTGGTCTTTTTGTTCATGCTGATCTACTACCGCCTGCCCGGCCTGCTGGCCGACCTTGCTTTGGCGATCTATGCCGTCGTGACGTTGGCATTGTTCAAGTTGATCCCGGTGACGCTCACATTGCCGGGCATCGCTGGCTTTTTGCTCTCGGTGGGCATGGCGGTGGACGCCAACATCCTGATCTTTGAGCGCATGCGCGAAGAGCTGCGCGCCGGCCGCACGCTGCAGCGCGCCATCGAGGCGGGCTTCAGCCGCGCCTGGACCTCGATTCTGGACTCGAACATCTCGGTCTGGATTACCTGCGCGATCCTGTGGTTCTTTGGCAACAGCTTTGGCGCGAGCATGGTCAAGGGCTTTGCGGTTACGCTTGCGCTGGGCGTGCTGGTCAGCATCTTTACGGCGGTCACGGTTACGCGCACGTTCGTCATCGTTGCTTTTGCCATCGGCGGCGACAAGCTGCGCGGGCACAAGTGGCTGCTGGGTATCTGAGGCAAGGCCGAAAGGCGCTCCGCGGGCAACCGCGAGGTGCACCATTCCTCAATGAGTGCTGTCCTGTTTGGTTCGTAGTTGCGGCTTTGCCTGCAGGAATCCGGCGTTCATGCGAACCCGCCAACGGGAGTGCTTTCGGCCGGATTCCCAGGCAGGACATAAGGAGCAAGCATCATGTTCAGTCTGATCCAGAAACGACGCTGGTATTTCCTGATCTCCGCCCTGCTGATCGTGCCCGGCCTGATCGCGATGATCATCTCGACCGTGCAGTTCGGTGCTCCGCTGCGCCTGGGCATCGATTTCACCGGTGGCACGCTGCTCGAACTGGCGTTTGAACAGCCGGTCGAACTTGAGGCAGTGCGCGAGATTGTCCTGCAGGGCGCGTTCGCCGACGCAGCGGTGCAGGAGGTGGGCAGCGCCGGGGACACCGTGCAGGTACGCGCGCCCATCGACGTGACCGCGGCGGACGCGGTGGCCGCCAAGGAGGCGCTCAAGGTCGAGTTGGCGGCCGAGTTCGGCGCCGTCACCGAGCTGCAATCGCAGAGCGTGGGCCCCTCCGTGGGGCGCGAGACGACGCGCGCGGCGTTGCTGGCTATCGCGGCCTCGGCGATCGCCATTCTGGCCTTTGTGGCCTTTGCCTGGCGCAAGGTGCCCAACGCGGGGCGCTACGGCGTCTGCGCCATCGCCAAGATGCTGCACGATGTGATCTTTTTGCTGGGCGTGGGCAGCATCCTGGGATTGGTGGCGGGTTGGGAGTTGGACTCGCTGTTCCTGACCGCGCTGCTGACGGTGGTGGGCTTTTCGGTGCAGGACGTCATCGTGGTGTTCGACCGTATCCGCGAGAACGTGCCCAAGCGCAAGGGCGAGCCCTACGAGACGGTGGTCAACCGCAGCCTGTTGGAGACAATGCACCGCTCGCTGGCCACCCAGCTCAACTCGATGTTTGTGATGGTGGCGATCATCTTTTTTGGCGGCATCACGATTCGGAACTTTATGATCACGATGCTCGTCGGAATGGTGATGGGCACTTATTCATCGCTCTTTTTTGCCGTGCCGCTGCTGGTAGTGTGGGAAAAGGGCGAGATCGGCCGATTGCTGGGTCGCCACAAGGCCGCCGCGGCCTGACACGCGACGATGAATCCCCGGGGGCCGGCCGATGTGGTCGGCCCCCTTTTGTTTGATCCCCGCGGCCGCTTGCCGAGGGTGAGCCCGAAGGGTATATTGACTGTGGACTCGGGCTGCGCCGTCGCGCATCGGGATCGCCGGTAGGGGCGCAGCTTGCTGCGCCCCATTTGGCCGGCAGAGGGCAGGGCAAGCTCCGGTCCTACGACCGGGGGCTGTGGTAGGGGCGCAGTTCGCCGCGCCCGATTGGCCGGAAGAGGGCGGCGCAGGTTCCGCCCCTACGGTGGGGTTTTTTGGGTAGGGGCGCACCTTGCTGCGCCCCCACGAACAGGTCCGAGAGGTCGGAGCGTGATATGGCGTCTCATCCGCGATACCGTCGCCGCAACTCGATGCGTTGGCAGGGGTATGATTACTCCCTGGCGGGGGCCTACTATGTGACCGTGTGTGCACAGAATCGTGCGTGTCTGTTTGGCGACATCATCGACGGTGCGATGCACCAGAGTCCTGTTGGGCAAGCAGTTCAGCGCGCCTTTGAAGAGCTGCCGGGCCGGTTCCCGACGCTGGTGACGGATGCGCTGGCCATCATGCCCAATCACGTTCACTTAATCCTGCTCTTATTGAATGAGCCATCGGTAGTCGGGCGCAGCTTGCTGCGCCCGACTGGCCAGATGAGGGCGGAGCAAGCTCCGCCCCTACTGCGCCCGGACTGTGCGAAAAGGCCGGATCAAGCTCCAACCCTACGCTCGGCGACGTGATGCGCGTTTTCAAATCGCGGTCCACGATTGCGGTGAACAGGATGCTGGGGCGCGCGGGAGAGTCGCTGTGGCAACGCGGCTACCACGACCGCGTCATCCGGAACGAGCGCGAGTATGCTGCAATCGCAAGCTACCTGCAGACCAACCCGGCTCAGTGGGAGAGCGATCGCGACAATCCGCGGCTTGACTCACGGAGGACAGAGTCCGATTTGCCGTGCAAGAGCGACCCGGGCTGAACCACGACACTCATCTCAGCGAGTCACCTGCACGCGGACGGTGGCGGGTCGTTTGGTCTGTGCGAGCCGGGTGAGATCCCCGCACAGGCATTGGCCAAGCGTGTGATATAGACATAAGGAGTACCCATGGGTCTGATTCTGTTGCGCTATGGCGAGCTGGCGCTCAAGGGCCGCAATCGCGGGGACTTTACCCGGCAACTGCGCCGCAACGTGCGTGCTTGTCTGCGGGCCAACGCCATCGAGGGCGAGGTGACGCAGGTCGAGCAGCGCATCTATGTGCGCACCGCGCAGGTGGAGGAGGCGCTGGAGCCGCTCAGCCGCGTCTTTGGGCTGACGTCGCTTTCGGCCGTTGCCGAGGTGGAGCGCGACATCGACGCGGTGGTAGCCGAGATCGTCAACCAGGCGCGTCTGGCGGGCGTGGGCCCCGACGTGCGCTTTCGCGTGCGCGCCCGTCGCAGTGACAAGACCTTTCCCCATATCTCGCCCGAGATCAACCGGATGGGGGCCGAGGCAGTCTCCCGCGCGATGGGTTGTACCATCGACCTGTCTGACAACGCGGCAGTGACGGTTGGCGTGGAGGTGTCGCGCAACGGCGTGATGGTCTACGGCCGCGTCGTGCCAGCGCCGGGCGGGCTGCCCGTGGGGGTGAGCGGCAGGGTGGTGGCGCTGATCTCGGGCGGCATCGACTCGCCGGTGGCGGCCTGGATGATGATGAAGCGCGGCTGCAGCGTGATTCCGCTGCATTTCAGCCAGAGCGAGGTGGAGACCAGCAAAGCGCTGGCCAATGTGGAGGTGCTGGCGCGCTTCAGCTATGGCTGGGAACTGCGGCCGACTGTGCTCGCCTATGCCGAGGCGATCGCGCCCCAGGTACGCCGGGTCTGTGATCTCGGCGAGCAGCGCTGGGCCTGCGTCATGTGCAAACGCACGATGCTGCTCAAGGCCTGCGAGGTGGCCGACGAACTGAACGCCCACGCCGTGGTGCTGGGCGACTCGCTCGGCCAAGTGGCCAGCCAGACGCTGGCCAATATGGAGGTGATCTCGCACGGCATCCCCAAGCCCATCCACCGGCCGCTGATCGGGCTGGACAAGGCCGAGATCACAGCCATCGCGCGCCGCATTGGCACCTTTGACATCTCTACGCAGGATGCGGCCGCCTGCCCCTATCTGCCTGCGCACCCCTTGACGCAGGGCAAAGTCGACAAGCTGCAAGAGATCACGCGGGCCATCGAAGAGATGGAGCAGTCTGATGAACCATCGCCGGAGCGGTAGCATCTGGGGTCTGCGCGCCAGACGCCTGAGCGTCGCGACGTGTTTGCTGGTGGCGCTGGTCGCGGCGGGCTGTGAACAGCCGGCTGCGCCCACCCTCGCGACGCTCCCCACGGACACGTCTGCCGCCACGAGTACCCCGCTGCCCGCCGACGCCGCCACCCCCACGCAGCGCCCGACCGCCAGCCTGCCTGCTGCCCCGCTGCTGCTGGAGCCCGTGACGGTGGCGCAGGCTCCGATCCCTGGCCACGGTGCCGAGGCCGTGGCGGCATTGGGCGAGCGCGCCTATGTCTGCAACCGCGCCAGCGACAACGTCTCGGTGATCGAGGATGGGCGCGTGGTGGCGGTGGTGCCCGTGGGTCGCGCTCCCAGCGCGCTGACGGCCGACCCCGCCTCGGCGCGCGTCTATGTCCTGAACGAGGACGACAGCACGCTCAGCGTGATCGAAGGCGACACGGTCGAAGCGACTTGGCCGTTGGACGTCGCCGCCTCCACCATCGCCCTGGTGGGCGAGGAGCTATGGCTGGGCACGCAGCGCGGCGATGCGTTGCTGGTGCTCGACGCGCGCGATGGAGCGCTGCTGGCGCGCGCGCCACTCTCGGCGACCAGCGCGGTCTTTACGCTGGTGCCACACCTGCCCAGCGGGCGCGTGTTCGTGGCCACCTACGGCCGCGTGCACGCCGTGGCGGTCCGAACGCTCGAGGAGCTGGCGGTCGTCAGCCTGCCCAGTTACCGGGCGTTGGGCGTATCGCCCGATGGCGCGCGTGTCTATGTGGGTGCGTGGGACACAGAGCGGCAGCGGTCGGTGTTGCAGGTGCTGAACGCCGATGGCCTGCAGTCGCTCGACAGTATCGCGCTCGGCGGCGATGTGACCGCCATACTGTCGGATCCACACGACGGGCGCATCTATGTCATCGGCAATTCGCCCGGCGAACTGATTGCGTATGACCCACAAAGCCTGCAGGAGACCGGACGTCTGATCACCGGCCTGGGGGCCAGCGCCGCGGCGCTCTCTGCAGATGGCGGGCGGTTGTACGTGACGCATCGCGATGGCGAAAACCTGGTGGTGGTGGACACGAGCGACCTGGTAGTCTCCGCCGCGGTGCCGCTGACGCTGCGTATTGACGATCTGGCCGTTGACGCGGGGGGCGGACGTCTGTTAGCGGCGGTGGGCGGCGCCGATAGCGTCCATGTGTTGGGGGAGGGAGCGCCCGCCGAGCCGTGGCTGATCGAGGGCTATCCCTACCGCGTGGCCGCGCTGCCCGAGACCGGAGGCGCGGCGGTGCTCAGCCGGGCCGACGGGCTGGTGCGGCTGCTCGACGAGCAGGGCCGGGTGACGTACAGCGTGGGCGCCGGGCGGTTCCCCGATGGCTTGAGCCTGGATGAGTCCATGGCGACGCTGTACGCGGGCGAGATCGTGCTCAGTTTGAGCAGCCTGACTACCGACACGCTGCGCGTGCCGACGATTTACGGGACGGACGAGTCGCCACGCGACGTGGTGCGCGACACGCGCCGCAACCGGCTGTACGTGGTGGCCTTTAACGGCACGCCGGGTTCCAACGGCGGCTATAGCGTCACGCGCTTTGGCCCGGCCGGAGCATACCCGAGCGCGCCGGCCCCCGGGCGCCTGAGCGTGGTCGACCTGCTGTACGATGCTGCCAATGACCGCTTCTTCAGTACGAATGCGCGCATGGGCACCTTTGGCCTGCAGGTCAGCGCGGGTGTGGACTGCCGCGAACTGCTGTACCTGCCCCTGGACGGCTACCCGGTGGCGATTGCGCTCAACCCCACTACGCAGCATTTATGGGTGGCCCTGCAGCGCATGGCGTTCACTGGCGGCGACGCTCAGACGCAGATTGTGGCCTACGATGCGCGCAGTCTGGGCGAGGTGGCGCGCCTCGATCTCGACGATACGGTCGCCTGCATCGCAGTGGACTCTACGCGCTCGCGCGTTTGCCTGGGCAGCGCCGCCAGCGGGCTCGTGCACGTGATCCAGGACGTGCCCATGCTGGAGCCACCCGGGCCGACGCCCACGTTCACCAGCACGCCGTGGCCCACAGCCACGCTGACGGCGCAGCCCAGCGTCACCCCGACGGCCGTCCCCACAGCGACGCGCACCGTCACGGCTGCGCCAGCGCCTACCGTGGCCTGCGCCGTCGCGCCCGATTCGTCGTTGCAGGCCATCTGGCAGGCCAGTGCGGGGCGGGAGTGGCTGGGCTGTCCGACGGACGCCGCGCAGACTGCGACCTGGGCGGCGCAGCCCTTTGTGCGTGGCCTCATGCTATGGCGCCCCGACACCCGCGTGGTCTATGTGCTTCGTGGCGATGGCACCTATACCGGCTACAGCGACACCTGGCAGGAAGGGATGCCGGCCGAAAGCTGCGCGGGCATCGCTCCCGAGGGTCTGTTCAAGCCTCAGCGCGGTTTCGGGTTGGTCTGGTGTAACGTGCTGGAGGTGCCTCAAAGCGTGGGGTGGGCGACGGAGGGCGAGCGAGCGGTCAGCGCGACCTGGCAGCCGTGCGAGCGCGGGTTCCTGCTGCTGGACGATCTGGGCGTGGCCTACGCCCTGGGCACCGACGGCACCTGGGCGCAAATGGCGCCCTAGACGTGCACGGTTGTCGGCACGGTGCGCCTCACCGGGGGAGCGCTGCCAGCGTGCTGCTGACGTACTTGCTGTGGCGCCCCGTGCGCAGCGGAAAGCTGGTCAGCAGGTCGGATACGCGGCGATGCGCCCCGCCTTCGGCCTTGACCTCCACGACAATCTCGTGCTGGTCGAACGAGGGAGCGTCCAGGTTGGGACGCGGGTGCATCACCTGTTCGTAGGCTGCCTGGTCCCAGTCGATAGTGACGCGCAGTGCTTGGTCTGCCGACTCATAGTAGGCGCGCCGGTAGTGGTTGATCAGCACGGGGCGCAGCAGTGCGCCCACCCAGATGCCGAACAGCCCCTCGGTCTGGGCGTGCAGGCGCGGCAGCAGCTCGGCCCACGATCCGGAGCGCAGGTCCAGGGCCACCGGCTCCGAGCTTTTCTTCCACCCCTGCTGCGCGACGCGACCCTTCAGCTCAAGCACCCCGTTGGCGTGAGCCAGGTCCTCGCCGTACCAGCGCAAACGCAACTTGGCGCGTTGCGACGCGCCGATCAGGTTGTCGCTCAGGCAGTCAAACTCGAGCGTGTCGAGGTACAGGTTGTTGATGCGGCGCTGCGGGTAGGCCTCGCGAAAGCCTTCGGGGTGCAGGCGCAGCCAGGCGTGTACGTCGGCAAGATAGACCTCGTTGCAGGTCATCTTGACCTCGTAGCGCGTGCCAAGGATCCTGGTTTTGGGCTCGGGTTCGAGCTGCGTCATGTTCATCACCCCAATGCGCGCGGCTTCCGTCAGCCGCGCCCCTGTCCTGAGGCTGTCAGCTCTCGGGCAGCGAGTTCTGGTCCACAAAGCTGAACGAGCAGCCGGGAACCTGCTGCTGTAGCTCGGTCAGCAGGCGGGCCAGCGTGTCCTGGTCGCGGCAATCGAGCAGGTAGGTCATCTGCAGCGTGCCGCTGTGGCGATCCAGACGGCGCATCTCGACCGTGCGGCCCTGCGTGCTGAGCACGCCGTTGACCTTTTGGAACAGCGCGGCATCGTTCGCGCCGTCAGGGTCGCCGGTGACGGCGATGTTGACGTAGAGATTACGGCGCCTGGCGCGCGGGGCCAACAGCCGCCTGATGATCAGGAACACCAGAATGATGCCGACCGCGATCAGAGTCGCCACGCGTTGGTCGGCGCCAAAGCCGACGCCGATGGCGATGGCAAGGAACAGGTACAGCAGCTCTTCCGGATCCTTGACGGCGGTGCGAAAGCGCACGATGGAAAGCGCGCCTACCATGCCCAACGAGAGCGCCAGCGACGCCTTGATGATCGAGATGGTGAGCACGGTGACCATGGTGAGCATGGGGATCAGGCGCGCAAACTTGATGCGGTTGGTGAGCGCCTCGCCCCAGAGTGCGTAAAAGAACGCCACAACGGTCGAGGCTCCCAGGCCCAGCAGCAGGTTGAGCACCAGGGCTGCCGTAGACAGGGGTTCGGGGTTGATCAGGCTCTTCACGTACGGACCTCCAATATGAGTTTCTCCGGATGGCGAATCGGGGGCAAACAGTCGCGTCTCCGGACGGCCTGAGTGTAACCAGCAATTGTCGTCTCTTTCAGGCCTGCTGGCAAATCAAAGTGTTGCAGATAGCTAACTAGATTAGATAGCGATTCTCAGCGGAATGAATAGTTGTCCGGCAACGGTACATTCCGTCTTGCGGATCGGCTCGTCACGGAAAGCCGAAGGGCGACTGGATCACTTGGCGACTTGACGGGTTCACTGTATTGGCGCGGATTCTCCCTGGATGGGTGTACAGCTCACTCAGGCCTTTTGCAGCCCACGGGGGCGCAGATTCCACAAGCTTGAGCCGATCATCACTCGCATACTCAAGCAGAACGAGCCGTTCATAAGGGATAGGAGTCTCAGAACTCGACGTAGTGAAGTGATCGCCATAGAACCGAAAGCGCGAAGCAGTTGTTTCCTCCAGCTTGACTGGCAACTCGTCGGCCGGGAGAACGTCGCCATTCAAAGAGGAATCAGCGTACAGAAACTGCAAGGCAGCACTGACTTCCCAGTATGAGGCCAATATGCGAACTGAGCCTTGCCAATAGGGTAGCGCAGCAACAAGCACATAGCTTTCGCTCTCCAGGCTCGGTATCTGAGCGAACATCTGTTGCCAAATGCTGCATTGTATATGCCAGGCAGTAGTGGAGTCTTGCCTCACGACGTACTGCTGGCCAGAGGCCATAGCCACAACGATGCCGAACATCACAGCGCTCAGTGTGCGGGTAGGCAGGCGGTATCCTGCAACATAATCCAAGATCGCTCTGATTATGTCGAAAAAGGCGACAGTCGCAAGCGACGCTCCGATGCTCGCCGCGATGTTAAGCCTGGAATTTGGATCGCCAATATAAAGTTGATAAGAAGTATATATTACAGGGACATAACCAAGTAGAACAAGTACAAGCCCGAAAAGAAGAACTTTGGCCCAATAAACTAGCTGGGAACCTATCGTTGCCGGGCCGAATCCTGTCGTGTCCGCTGCAGTTTGCTTGCTCGTCCTGGATACAAGCCCCATGCCTATCGCGGAGGTGATCGATACCACACTCACCACCACTATCCCCTGCCAATTGAGTTCCTTCATGCGACGGATGGAGTATAGCCAGGCTTCCCAGAAATTCACCGCCGGGATGCGCCGAAGCTTGAATAACATCTCTTGAACCGACGCTCCCCAAAGCGAAGCCTTACCATCTACAAGGCCGAACAGCTCTGGGGCCATGAGACGATAGAAAAGATAGACTACCATCACGAGCAGATAAGGGGCACCCAGGCGAAAGCTCTCCCTCCATCCTGCCCGAAGGCGGTTGTGAGGCATATCACCGTAATATCTCATAAAGGCAGATACAAACACAAGAAGCAGATACATTTCATTGCTAAGGAGAGCTAAAAGAGAGCATACTAGAGATAGCCAAAGATAGGACCTCTTTTTCGACCCGGATAGAAAAGCTGTGTACCATGCACTGAGCAGGAACAAGAGACCAAAGCGGTACGCGAGCGTGCTCAGCCAGAATCTGGATTGATCTGTCGGGAAGAGCAAAAGCAGAACGGCTGTGGCAAGGGCCGCCCCCCACCGTTTTCGCAGCATCTTGCCAAGCAGTAGAAACAAAACAATAGCAGATAATAACTGTACAGAAAATAAAAGTATATAGTATCCAGGGATATAGTTCCGGAACAGGCGCTGGGCAGCAACCCAAATAAAGCCTTCAAGCGGCCGCTGCCAGGTCGTCCAGTTCGTAAAGATGTCTTGCCAGTGCGTTGAGGCCGTCACGAAATGAAACCAGTCGTCATTTAGAAGGCCCAGCCAGGGAAGTGCCTTGAAAAACAGACACAGCGAAATCCAGATAAGGACTAGCACTCCGACGAGCTTGATCTGAGGCCCTCTGAACAAAATGCGTCGACTATTTCTCTTCATCGTCCCGACACACTCTTTTCGCGTTGTGTTGCCTGCCATACTACACAGGAGACCCTGCAATAACGGCAGCCCGGGGCAAAGACGGGGGGCCAGGTTCAGAGTCTGCCAAGATGGTCTGCACATGGCTGCGTGCCTGCAACCTCGTGCAGCAAGGGTCCCTGCACGCATCCCCTCGCACGATTGCGCGTTTCAGAGACGATTCCGGCAACGTGCCAGGCTTTAGTTCTGAGGCAGGGCGCGACATTCCGATGTTTTGTGCCTATTCCTCGCATAGTGCCCAAAAACACCCAGTCTCCTGGACCGATGTCCAGGGGGCTGGGTGCATAGACGCCTATTGCGTCAGAACGAATGCGCACTCCCTAAAGCGTGCGCAAATAGCTGATCGCCTTGGTGATATCGGCGACCGGGTTATCGCCCACCTCGCGCTCGATCGTCAAAAAGCCGTCATAGCCGATGGCATCCAGCTCGGCCACCCAGGCGGGCAGGTTGACGTCGCCCTCGCCCAGCGGCATCTCTTTCAGGACGCCCTTTTTGCCGTCCTTGGCGTGGGTGTGCGCGATATAGTCCTTGAGCACCGCCACCCCACCGAGTGGGTCAAAGCCGTACATGCACAGGTTGGCGGGGTCATAGTTGACCCGGGCGCCCTTGGCATCGATCTGCTGCAGGAACACCTTGAGCAGGTCGGCGCTCTCGGGGCCGGTCTCGGTCGCAAAGCAGACCCCCACCCTGTCGCCGTACTGGGCCAACTCAGTGAGGGCGGCGATGCCGATCTTCCACTTTGGGTCATTCTGGTCCCCGGGCACGTGGCCGATGTGTGTGGTGATGATGCCGGTGCCCAGATCGACGGCCAGGTCCATGCAACGCTTGGTCTTTTCAACATATTCCGCGTTGGTCTCGGGGTTGAGAAAGCCCTTGCCATAGTCGGCGCACAGCGCGCTGATGACCAGCCCCTGATCGGCCACGAAATGCCTAAAGGCCGCGCGGGCGCCCTTGTCCATGTTCTCGGGGGCCATCTCGCCGCGCGTGACATAGATCTGGAAGCCATCGGCGCCCAACTCGGCGGCCTTGCGGATGCCGTCCTTGACGCCCAGTCGGAACGACTCGATCATCACACCGATTTTGCGCTTCTTGGCCATGTTGTTCCTTTCTGCTTGTCTATGCATACACTTGCCGGGCGTCTTGGCGCCGACGCGTCAGGGCGCCAAAGCCAAAATCTTGTCCATATCCATGCTGATCTCGCGCAGCCGGCCCAGCGGGTTGCCCTTGTCCACTGGCAGTTCGGCCGTCAGGTAGCCGTCGTAGCCCACGGCCCGCAGTGCCTGCATCACGCTGGCCCAGTCGGCCGAGCCGTCCATCAGGTAGGTCCAAGTAAAGGTCTGGGCGTCAAAGCCCTTGATGTGCACCTTTTTGATGCGGCTGCCCAGCGTGCGGATCCAGTGCTGCGGGTAACCGTACAGCAGAATGTTACCCACGTCAAAGTAGGCGACCAGGTGGGCGCTGTGGAACCCATCGATGTAGGCTGCGAACTCGAGGGGGCTGACCAGGAACTTGGACCAGACGTTCTCCACGGCCAGGTATACGCCGTTGCGTTCGGCGATCGGCAGCACCTTGGCCAGTGCCGCAGTCGAGCGTGCCCAGGCCTCCTCATAGGTGACCTCGGGCTTGACGACGCCCGGCACCACCAGCACCGTGTCAGCGCCGAGTGCGACCGCCGTGTCGATCGACTGCGTGACGCCGACCAGCGACCGCTCGACGACCGCCGGGTCGGGGTCGGAGAGTGGGTACTGCCAGTGGTCCGAGTTCATGACGCTGATGACCGGGATACCGTACTGTTCCGCAAGCCGCCTGGCCTCGGCGCGTTCGGCGTCATCACGCAGCGTGTTGACCTCGATGCCCGCAAAGCCATAGCGCGCCGCGTTGGCAAAGCGCTCCTCGTTGTTCGCCCCCGGAGATGTCCCGATGCAGATGCCCTTTTTCATCGCTCTCCACGCTTTCACAATTTCACCCGAGAGACACAGAGACAGACGGATCCCTGTTTTCTGTTATCTCTGAGCCTATGTGCCTGTGTGATCGAGGCCTCCTAAGCCAGGTCGACGCTCTTGCCGGTGCGCCCCGATTCCTGAGCCGCCAGGATGATGGCGAGCACATCGCGCGCCTGCTCGGCCGTGGTGAGCGGCTGCAGGTCCTGCTCGAGGCAGCGCACAAAGTGCTCCTGGATGGACTCTTGCGGCGGGCCCAGCTTTTCGCTGTGCGGATTGGGCAGCCGCTCGCAGTCCCAGTCGGCGAGCTTTTTGCGCACCACGTTGTTCAGATCCAGCACCACGCTGCCCTGCGTGCCGGTTACGCCCAGGGTGTTCTCGCGCACGAACGACGACCAGCTCACATCGACGCTGGCCATGCCGCCCGCCTGGAAGGTCATCAGCACCTGGGCGTGCTCATCGGCGCGCATGCCCTCGCGCACGCGATCAAAGTGTGCAAACACGCTCTTGACCTTGCCTCCCAGCCAGTACATCATGTCGACATCGTGGCAGCCAAAGTCGAGCAACACGCCGCCGCTCTGGCTCTGGTCGCCGTACCAGCGCGTAGTCATGTCGGCCGGCATGTAGCGGCGCGTCCAGCAGTTGACCAGGCGCCCCAGTTGGCCGTCATCCAGCAGGTCGCGCAGGTAGCGATAAGGCTGCATGTAGCGCAGCACATAGCCGATCATAAAGCGCACGCCGGCCTTGGCGGCGACGGCGACCATCTGGTCGGCTTCGGCCAGGTTGAGGGCCAACGGCTTTTCGGCAAAGATCTCTTTGCCCGCTTCCGCGCAGGCCGTCACCACGTCGAGACGATACGCGGGCGGCGTGCAGATCCAGGCGGCGTCGATCTGCGGCAACAGGTCGTGATAGTCCTGGTACGCGGGCACGCCTAGCAGGCCACCGAGGGTGTCCGCCTTGTCTTTGAGCGTGTCGCACACGCCCACAACCTCGACGCGGGGGCGCATGCCGGCAAGGGTCCTGGCGTGGTGCGTGCCCATCCCGCCGCATCCGATGATGCCGATCTTGATCATGACGCTTCCTTTCCTGTGCGATGTTGGGCAGTGCGAGCGCCAGGGATCCGCCCTCGAGCTCTCTGCCTGACGGATTCGACAAGGCGCCGGCTACCTGAAGGTAACGCCGACGCGACTGCCCACAAAGGGGGCACTCCGTCGGCCATCCGACATGGACGCGATCATCGAGAGGCGCTCCTCGGCCTGACCTCTAGGCCAGCATGAACTTGCAGCACATCGGCGATTCTACTTGCATGTCAAAACCGGTCGGCGTGAGCACGCCGCTGCGCTTGTCGATGGCAAAGCTGACGATGTTGTTGGAGCGGTGCGTCAGTGAGAAAAAGTAGTGGCCGGTCGGGTCGAGCGCACAGTTGCGCGGAAAGTCTCCCCGGCAGGGCTCCCAGGCCACCGGCGTCAGGGTGCCATCGCCCTGATCGATCGCAAAGCACACGATCGAGTTGTGGACGCGGTTGGTGCCGTACAGGAAGCGTCCATCGGGCGAGACGTGCACGTCGCCGCAGTAGCTGGTGTCGGTATAGTCGGGCGGCAGGGTGCTCAGCGTCTGTAACTCGGTAAAGGTGCCCTGAGCGGCGTCGCAGGCAATCGCGGTCATCGTGTTGCCCAGCTCGTTGATCACGTACAGCCACTTGCCGTTGGGATGGAACTCGGAATGCCGCGGACCGGCGCCCGGCGCCAGTTGCAGCCACGGTTGGTGGTTGGGGGTGAGTGTGCCGT
The DNA here is from genome assembly GCA_002423325.1 of Anaerolineales bacterium UBA6128. Classification (GTDB taxonomy): domain Bacteria; phylum Chloroflexota; class Anaerolineae; order UBA1429; family UBA1429; genus UBA6128. The sequence goes on from DIVQ01000162.1 coordinate 18,921, forward strand.
GCTCCAGGTCGACCCGGTAAAAGAACACGCGGTCGAGGCCCAGGTCGCAGGTTACCGCGATGCGGTTGGTGGGATCCACGCGGATCGAGTGTGCGCGTGGCACCTTGTCGCCCAGCGTGGGATGCTGCCGCAAGTCGCTGGCGGGACCCAGCGATCCGTCGCTGCGCACGGGATAGATGGCCACGCTGCCGCCGCCAAAGTTGGCCACCTGGGCGGTCCGGCCCGTATTGTCCAGCCCCACAAAGCAGGGCCCTTCGCCCATCGAGGACTGCTGGCCCAGCAACGTCAACTGCCAGGTCTGCGGGTCGATGGCGAACGAACTGACCGCACCGGCCGGCTGGCCGCCATAGTCGTTCATCTCGTTGACACAGTAGAGCGTGCGCTGATCGGGGTGTACCACCAGAAACGAGGGGTTGCGTATCTCGATGCTCTGGTGGATGAACTCGAGCGAGCCGTCGGCCGCATTCAGCCGATAGTGGCGGATGGTGCCCACGCCCTTGGGGCCGGAGCAGGCCACATAGGCGCGGATCTCGCGAGCGCGGATCATCATACGTTCCTCCTGCTGGCTATTGCGTGTGCGCGGCGATCGGACCTGACGGCGTCCCTCGCAGTTGCGGCGCTATTGTGCCCCATTCGGGGGAATCGTGCAAGCGGTTAATTGCCGTCCCGCTCGATTGCACTAGAATGGGGGTCGAGGCGGAGGAGGTCAAGGCGATGGAACGAAATGCGAGCGGCAGCGAGCCGCGACCGCTGCTGGGCATGGGCGTGCTGGTGATGCGCGCTGGCAGGGTTTTGCTGGGCCAGCGACTGGGGGCGCACGGGGCGGGCTACTATGCCGCGCCGGGCGGACACGTCGAGTTTGGCGAGAGCCTGGCGGAATGTGCGCGTCGCGAGATCCGCGAAGAGTGCGGCCTGGAGATCGAGGACATTCGGCTGCTGAGCGTTGGGACCTATATGTGGGGTGATGACCGCCATTATGTCGATGTGGACGTGGTCTGCGAGGCGCCGCTGGGTGAGCCACGCAACATGGAGCCCGAGAACTGCGCGGGCTGGGCCTGGTATGCGCTGGACGCCCTGCCGGCGCCGTTGTTCATCGTGACGGCCAACATGCTCGCCAGCCTGTGCTCCGGCAAGATGTGTCCCACCCTGGATGAGGTGTGCCGACAGCCCTATACAGCCCCGGGTGAATAGCCGACCTGACAGAGACCCATGTCACGGGGCATCGACCACTTCTTGCCCGCACTTGGCGCAAAACTTGGCACTGGGCCGCAGCTTGGCGCCACAGGTTGTGCAAAAGCGCTCCTCCGTGGCGGGGATGGCAGCGCCGCAGTAGGGGCAAAAAGTGCCGTCGCCGGGTTGGGGTTTGCCACACACCGGGCAGACGGCGCCCGCGGCCGGCTTTTCCTGAACATCCTGCGCCTCCAGCTTGGCCAGTTCGGCCTGCTGCTGCGCGAGGGCGGCACGCAACTCGACGATGTGCTGGCACAAGGGCTTGAGCTCGGGCGAGGCAAGCTTGCCCGCCTCGTGCAGCCCCACGGCCTGAATGCCCACTGCCGTCGTCATCTCTGTGATCTGCTTTTCGAGACTCTTGAGTTCGCCTTTGACTTTGGCCATTGTGCGGCGGCGATCCGCAACCTCCATCTGGCGTCGCAGGCTCTCGATCGTCGAGCGCACACCGCCGCTGCGGTTGATCGAAGCCAGCAGGTCATCGGCTTTGGCACGAAAGGTCTGGAACAAGTCGGCCATCGTTACCTCCTGGGTGCTGGCCGGCCCGTCGGGCGGGAGCGACCAGGCTATCTCCAAAGGCAATGCCTGTAGGTTGACAGGGCAATTGCTTGTCTGTACATTATACGCAGTCGCGGTGCCAAGGTAGTGCGCCGCACGCGGTCATCGGCCCAGACGGGTCGGGGCCGAATCTGGGAGACCTATGGATTCGAACGCGAGTGATTCAAGACGCAAACGTCTGCTGACGGCTGCAGCCATCGTGGCGTTGCTGGCCGTGTCGGCGGGCGTGTTCGGCGGCATGTATGTCTTGGCGCGCAAAGGGGCGTTCGATAGTCTGTTGGGGCTTACGCCCACGCCGTTTGTCGTGGCGCCCACTCGAACGGCTACCGCGACCTTGGCGCCGACGCTGCCCTCCCCATTGCTGGAGACTGCCACCTCGACGGCGGTGGTCGCGTCAACGCTGACGCCACGTAGCACGACGCCCACTCAGCCAATAACCATGGCGCCCACTGGTACGGCCGATCTGCTGGCCACCGACACGCCGGAACCCACGCCTTCACCGACGGTGACCGCCACCGCCGACCCCGGCGTAGGTACGTTTCTCGTCGAGTACCGGGGCTGCGATCCGCGCGGGTCTGATATCGGCATCGTCAAGGGCCAGATTTTCGATCGCGACGGCAAGGTTATCGCGGGCGCCGAAGTGCGCGTGCAGTTGGACGGCTGGGACTATGACCAGCCTGCCATCAGCAACGGTGAGGGCTGGTACGAGTTCTATCTGCAGAAGGGCCTCCAGGTCAAGATCGTCTCGCTGCGCATCGAGGGCAAAGAGATGGCGTTGGCGGGCAACGAGGATCAGGTCTTTCTGGCCCAGATTGGTTGCTTTGAGCACGTGAATTTGCGCCAGCAGTGAGCGGTGCCGGGGCGATCGCGCCGGGCGGGGCCGCCCCGGGGTAGACCTGGCTGAAGGCTGAGGCGCAGCGGCTGCTCCGCATTCTACAGAAGGAGGAGATCCCATGAGAGCCTCTTCGGACAGCAATACCTCCGTGCGATGGGTTGGCTGGGTCGCTCTTGTGTTGCTGGCCGCGGTCCTGTGCGTCGTGCAGGCGCAGGGCTACGCGCGCTCCCTGACGGTGGCGGGCCCGCCTCCCCCCACACCGGAGCCGTCCTGCGGCGACCTGGTCCTGAACGGCAGCTTTGAGACGCTGACCGATCTCGAGGCGGAGCCGTGGATGCGCGGCGGCAACGTCATCTATACGGACTATACCGCCAACTCTGGAGTGAACTCGGCCTTTCTGGGGGGCGACAACGACGCGTCTGATCTCCTGCTCCAGGGGGTCACGCTTCCGGATGACGAACTACCCGCCAGCGAGGTGATCAGCGCAACGCTGCGGTTCTGGTGGGGCGGCATCACCGACGAGATCGATCACCCGCACGACTATCTCAAGGTGTGGCTCTACAACGCCGCTTACGAGCCGCTGGTAGAGTTGTGGTCCGCGAGCGACGGCGACGTGGGCATTGGCGCCTGGACGCAGGTCGAACTCGACGTGTTGGCCTACAAGGGCCAGACGGTGCAGATCGTTTTCCAGGCACTGACCGACTCACAGAATGCCACGGCCTTTTTTGTGGATGATGTCGCGTTGGAGGTGTGCCAGATCATCCAACCAACGCCGACGCCGACTGCCACGAATACCGTGCCGCCCTCACCCACCTCCACGAACACGCCGGTGCCGAGCGCGACGCCCACAATCACGCCTACGCCCGCCAGCGTCACCTTTACCTGGACGGAGGGCGGCTACCAGGCCACGTACGACGCCTGGCTGGACGGCTGGTACGGCGATACGAACTATGGCAACAGCTCGAACATGTGGATCCGCTCGGCCGACATCAAGCGCCCGGTGATCTACTTTGACGTTTCCAGTATTCCGGCGGGCGCGAACGTCATCGGGGCGCGTCTGTGGTTGATGACCGACTTTTACCGCTCTCACCCGCAGACGATCGACGTGTCGGTGTATGGTCTGAAGCGCTCCTGGACCGAGTCGCTGGTGACCTGGAATCAGGCGCAGACGGGCGTCAACTGGACGGAGCCGGGGGCGAACAACACGACATCGGACCGCGATGGCGTGGCGGCCGACACGCGCGCGATCTACGATACGGTCGAATGGTACGACTGGGACGTGACCGGTCTGGTGCAGCAGTGGGTCAGTGGCGCGCGTCCGAACTATGGGATGCTGCTGGTGGGAGCCGGAAACACCTGCGAGATGCACTTGTGGAGCTCTGAGAGCAGCGTGCCGAACCAGAGACCCAGGCTCGAGGTGTTGTACGACTGGGGCAGCGCGCCGCCCATCACCAACACGCCGGTGGGCCCCAGCGCCACGCCGACGGTGGGTCCCAGCGCGACGCCGACCGAGGCCGCTGGCGGCGTCGAGATCGTCCTGCAGCGCGGCCTGAACGGCTACACAGGCCTGGTCGATACCCACATCAGTCAGTGGCAGCCGGCCGACAACTTTGGGACCGCTCCCAGGCTGGCTGTGCGTCAGAACGGGGTGCGCTCTACGCTGATGCGCTTCAACTTGAGCGGCGTCCCTGCGGGCGTGACGGTGAACGAAGCGCGCGTCGAGATGTACTGCGTGACGCGCACCAACCCGGGCCCGATGACGATCTCGGTGACTCGCCTGGTCAAGTGGTTTGCTCCCAAGCGAGCCAACTGGACCCAGGCGACAAGCCTGCTCTATTGGGGCATCCCGGGCTGTAAGGAGCCCGCGGTCGACCTGGCGCGACGCGCCACCAGCAGCACCGATGTCAGCACGGTGGGCGAGTGGCACTCGTGGGATGTGACCCCGCTGGTCCAGCTTTGGCTGGATGGCGCGAGGAACAATGGCATGATCTTTACCGGCGCCGGCCCTGCGTCGGTAGAATATAACTATTACGCGTCGGATTCCACCTGGAATGCGGATCGCACGCCACGGTTGATCATTCGCTACACGCCTTAACGTGGGCGCCGACAGTCCGTGGCGCGCACCAGAACAGGGCAGGGGGGGGGCTTTGGCCCCCTCAACGACGTGTTAGGGTCAGCGACGCGGGCGTCGGGCGGTTCGATCTGTCCAAACACGACATTAGTCATTCCGATCCTGGCCAGAATTGGCTATAATAGGGTAGAGCATCGTTGTCCATGCCGTGGCCATCGTCGCCAAACGGCGCGCAAGCACGAACGAAGAGGTAATTGCATGACAGAGCAGGTTTCCCCGACCTACGAAGAGCGCATCGCGGTGCTTCATCAGACCAAGCGCGACTATAACGACTACAAGATCGAGACGTATGGGACTTGGGACGTGGACGATCACGGCGCCATTCCCTGGCCCGAGGCCGTGCCCTTCGAGGCGATTCCTACCCACGAGGACGGCGGGGTCTATGGGACGCGTGGCGTGGGGCTCAATTTCCGGCGCTGGCTCGAGGTGCACCCCGTCTATATCAACCCGCACAGCGCACTGGCTGGCGCGTGGATTCAGTACGGCATCCCGGGCGTGTTTGGCGCGGGGCCCATGGTGCCCCTGAGCGAGCGCAAGCCGCGCAAGCGCCCCGCAAAGCGCCAGACGCAGCCTGCGTGTTGGCGTCCCGAGGACCGGCCAGTGGATCAGTCGATCTTTGAGCTGCAGGAAAAGTACAACCACTATTGCAGCGGCGTCGGGGGCGCGAATCATCTCGGCCCAGACATGCGCATCGGGCTGGATCTGGGGTGGGGCGGGCTTTTGGCCAAGCTGCGCCGCTTTCGCACCTACAACCATCCGGTCGACACCTCCTTCTACGACGGTGAGGAGGATTTCGTGCTGGGCATGCAGACCTGGATTCGGCGGCACGTGACGCTGGCCCGCGAAATGGCCGCCCAAGAGGAAAACCCGACGCTCAAGCAGAACCTGCTCGAGATCGCGGACATGAACGAGTGGTTGGTCGACAACCCGCCGCGCACGCTGCGCGAGGCCTTCCAGTTCCTGGCCTGGTTCCAGTCGGTGGATCGCATGTGGGCTACGGGCGGCGCGCTGGATCAGATCGATCGGCTGCTGCAGCCCTACTATGATGCCGACGTCGCGGCCGGGCGCATCACCGATGACGAGCAGGTGGTCTGGTACATCGCCAGCCTGTTCTTTAACGACACGCACTATTCTCAGATCGGCGGTCAGGGTCCCGACGGCACGGACCTCACCTGCAAAATGTCCTTCCTGGTGCTCGAGGCGATGCATCAGTTGGCGATCCCGTGCAACATTGCGTTGCGCGTCTGGGACGGCATGAACCTGGATCTGCTGCGCAAGGCGGTCGAGAACCATGTGACCGACGGCACGGGGGTCAGCTTTGCGCTCTCCAAGGGGCTGGACGAGGGCTTTATGCGTCAGGGGCACCCGGTCGAGTTGGCCCGGATGCGCGCCAAAGTGGGGTGCAACTGGACGGCGTTGCCCGGCATCGAGTACCCACTGCAGGACGTCACGCGTCTGTGCCTCATCACGCCGCTGCTGTTCGCGCTGGATGAGCTGATGACGCTGCCCGAACCGGAGCGCACGCCCGATTATTTGTGGGAGCGCTATTCGGCGCACCTGGCCTTTTCGGTGGACGTGCTCAAGCAGGGCAAGGACTATCACATGGAGCGCCATGCCCGCAACTTTCCCGAGATTGTGCTCAACCTGTTCTGCCACGGCCCTGTGGAGCGTGGGCTTGACGTGGCGGCCGGTGGGGTCAATATCGTGGATCTGGCTGTGGACGGCATTGGCCTGGCGACGGCGGCCGACTCGTGGGCGGCGATCGAGCAGCGCGTCGTCAAGGAGAAGCGGCTCAGTTGGGACGAGCTGATGCAGCATCTGGACAACGATTTCAAGGATGCCGAGGATGTGCGTCTGATGCTCAACAGCGTACCGCGCTACGGCTCCGGCAAGGGCGGCGGCGACATCTGGGCCAAGCGCATCGCTGATCTGTGGGATCACTTGGTGTCGGACACGCCAACGCCCAGGGGCTACCGAATGGTGCCCGGACTGTTCTCGCACGGTAACACCGACAGCTATGGCCATCGCCTGCCGGCGACGCCCAACGGGCGGCACGCCGGAGCGCCCACGTCGCACAGCGCCGACCCCGATCCGGGCTTTGCGCC
>DIVQ01000028.1 GCA_002423325.1 Anaerolineales bacterium UBA6128
GTGCCGGGTTTCTCAACACCCTCCCGACGTTGCGTCTTGCATAACTGGGCCCTTTGCGTGTATAATACTCGGTACCCATTCTTTGAGCCGTGCAGTTGGAGAGCGCCCGTGAGACGCGTCCGATGGCAGTGCATGTTGATCGTGCTTGCAGCAGCCCTCCTGGGAGGCTGCGCGCTGGCACAGCCCGGCACGCCCTCCGCCACCTGGGAGCCCCTGCCCACGCTGGATGGCGCCGCGGGTGGCTCAGCGAGCGTCCCCAGTGGAAGCAGCCCAACTGACCCGGCGCCCACGACCGTGGTACAGGCGCCTGCGAGCACGCTCGCGCCCACCCGCACGCCGCTGCCCACCACTGTGCCCACCAGCCTGCCACCCGCGACCTGGACACTTGCGCCCACGGAGCAACCCACGCCGGCGGCCAGCGCCACGCCTTTCGCTACCTGGACACTCGCGCCCACCCACACCGCCACCAGCGCCCCGACCGATGCGCCCACTCCGGAGCCTGCCGACACCGCCGCGCCTGAGCCAACGGCAACCGTCGAGCCCACCGCCCTGCCTGTATCCGGGCTGGTGGACGGCTGGGTCGGCACCGTCGAAGCGCTGCCCGTCGATGCCGCCTACGACGATTACTTTGCCGTCGACGGCACGGATGCCCGCTACGGCATCCGCTCGCTCGTGCCCAGGATCGAGGCACAGCTGGCCTCTTACCGCGGCACCGGCACGCGCCTGCGCATCTGGGGCGTGCTGGACGCGGGCGTCAGCGATCACAACGACGCGCGCATCACCGTGACACGCCTCGCGTTGGTGAGCGACTAAGCCACTGAGCCTGCCCGGTCGCCGTCCCGCTGCACACCTCCACGCTCACCCCGTTGACAAGCACGCCATTATCTGCTAAGATAGGGCATACCCCTAGGGGGTTTATCACGGCGACGCAGCGGGCTCCAAGGCCCCACGCCGAAGGAGGCAACCTATGAGCAAGCACAAGACTCTGCATGCACCCGACATTTCGTGCCAGCATTGCGCGATGACCATCAAGCGCGAGTTGGCATCCGTCTCGGGTCTGGCCAGCGTAAGCGTGGACGTACCCAACAAGACGGTGGTCCTGGAGTACGATGACGAGCAGACGTTGCAGCGCGCCGTCGCGCTCCTCGAAGAGATCGGCTATCCCGCTGCGCCTGCGGACGACCATTCCTAGACGCCATGTCGCGTGACAGCATCCAGACGAGGGCAAACGTGCACGCTATTCGAACAGACCGCCTGACCGCAATCCTGCTGGGCGCAACGCTCCTGCTGATGGGCTGCGCTGCGCCCAGCGCCAGCCCCATCGCGCCGACGACCAGCCTTGAATGGCAGCCGCTGTCGGCTGAAGACGCTGACGCGGCAGCCGGGCCGACCCCACAGCCTGCGGTCGCGCTGCCGGCCCCGGCCCCTATGGCAACCCCCACCCGCGCACAAGCGGTGAACACCGGCAAGGTCGCTCAGAAGGGCTCGGAGGCGCCCGACTTTGCCCTGTCTGACCTCCAAGGCAACGAGGTTGCGCTGAGCAGTTTTCGGGGTAAGGTAGTGCTGTTGAACTTTTTCGCCACCTGGTGCCCTCCCTGCAACGCCGAGCTGCCCGATCTGCAGACGCTGCATGCGGACTATCAGGATCGCGGCCTGGCGATCGTGGCGGTGAACCAGGCAGAATCGGCGACTACGGTGGCCCGCTTCGTCGACGATAACCAGGTGCCCTTCACGGTGCTCCTCGACGCCAACGCCGCCGTCTCACGGCAGTACAACGTGCGCGCCATCCCGCGCAGCCTGTTCATCGATGCCGATGGAGTCCTCGTCATCGATCACCTGGGCTATATGAGCGACGAACAGATGCGCGCCTACGTCGAGCAGCTGCTGGACTGACGCCCGCGCCCACAGGTACGAGGTCTCACGGCAACATGGCGATCTCGCCCACGTCCACATCGCGACTCGACGTCTGGACCCGGCGCATCACGCGCTGGCTGGGCAGGCTGGTGTATGGCATCAGCAAGCACTGGTTGCTGGTCACAAACGCCGCCATCGCCCTGTATGCCGGGCTTCCACTCCTCGCCCCACTGCTGATGCATCGCGGCCACACGGCGGCCGGCCGTGTGCTGTATCTCATCTTTGGCCCGCTGTGCCACCAACTGCCCGAGCGCTCCTTCTTCCTGTTCGGTCCCAGGCTGGTTTACTCGCTCGAAGAGCTCGTCCAGCGCTCCGGGCTGGATCCGTTGCCGCTGCGCTACATCGGCAACGCGAGCATCGGCTGGAAAACGGCCGTCTGCCAGCGCGACGTGGCCATCTATGTCGTTATGCTCATCACCGGCATCCTCTTTGGCTTGCTCGGCCGCCGGTTCAAGCCGCTGCCGCTCAGGGGCTTTGTCGCGCTGATCGTGCCCATGGCCGTCGACGGCATGGGGCAGCTCGTGCACCTCTGGAGCAGCACCTGGCTCACTCGCGTCGTCACCGGCGGGCTGTTCGGCGTGGCCTGTGTCCTGTTGACCTTCCCGCACATCAACCGCGGCATGGCCGAGGTGCGCCAGAGCACCAACCCTGCCGCTTGGGAGCAGCCTCTGTGAACCAGAGCGTCTCGATCTCTGCGGCCTTCGTCGCCGGACTGATCTCGTTCTTTTCGCCCTGCGTGCTGCCGCTTGTGCCGGTCTACCTCGGCTACATCACCGGCACCGCCGTCAGTCGCTTGGACAGCTCCAAGCGCCTCACCACGCTCATCCACGCGCTCTTTTTCGTGCTGGGCTTTGGCGTGCTGTTTGTGGCGCTGGGTGCCACGGCCGGTCTGCTGGGCAGCCTCATCTACCCCGCGCTGCCCACCCTCGTCAAGGTCGGAGGCGTCATCCTGATCCTCTTTGGCCTGCACCTGACCGGCCTGGTCACCATCCCCTTCCTGAGCATGGAAAAGCGCCTGGACGTGCGCGACAGCGGCCGCAAAAACTACTGGTCGTCCTTCCTGGTGGGCGTGGTGTTCGCGGCCGGCTGGACGCCCTGCGTAGGACCGGTGCTGTCGGGCATCCTGATGCTCGCGGCCGACAGCCAGACCGTGGCGCGCGGCGCCACGCTGTTGGCTTTTTACACCCTGGGGCTGGGCCTGCCCTTCCTGCTGGTGGCCGCGCTGGTCGACGTCGCCGTGCCCGCGCTGCGCAAGGCTAATAAGTACCTGCGCTACATCTCCATCGTGGGTGGCGCGCTGCTCATCGTCATGGGCTTTCTGCTGCTCACCGGGCTGTTCACCCAGGTCAGCGCCTGGTTCAACTCCTTGACTAACGCCGGCTGGTAGACACGGCGGGCGTGTCCAATCAAATGATA
>DIVQ01000040.1 GCA_002423325.1 Anaerolineales bacterium UBA6128
GTGCCCGAGATCATCACCGACGGCGTTGACGGGCTGACCACGCCCCCCGGCGACGCGCCCGCGCTGGCAGCGGCCATGGCGCGCGTGCTGGACGAGCCGGTCGCGGCGCAGGCCTGGCGGCGCGCGGCCCGCGTTACCGTCGAGCAGCGCTTTACCCTCGAGGGCTATGTGCGCGGCGTCGCGCAGGTCTACCGGGAGATTCTGGGATGACGCAGTTGAGTTCCGACAATGCAGAAGTGAGCACCTTGCGGCGCGTGATGACGCGCGTCGTGATGGTGCTCGCGACGCTGCTGCTGGCAGCGGTGGCCGTCGGGATCGCCGCCTACATGGGGCGTGAGATCGAGCGCGAGCAGTGGCCCATCCTGATCACCGCTACCGGCGTCGCCACCTACGTGGTGATCGCAGTCATCAACGCCAAGCATGCCTTTCTGCTCTGGCTGATCACCGCGCCCTTTGCGCGCTTTGTGTATCTCAACATCGAACTGGGGCGCGGCATTCCCGACATGTCGCTCAACCGCGTGATGACCGGCGTGCTGCTAGTGTTGCTGCTGGCCTCGGTGGCGGGTCAGCGCAGGCGGCTGGTGCGGTTGGTGTGGGCCGACGCCTTGCTGCTGCTCTTTGCGGTGGGCGCGATGGTCTCGGTGCCCAGCAGCCTCACGCCACTCAAGTCGGCCGTGCAATCCTTCTTTGACCTGGTGTTGGTGCCCGTCGCGGTCTACTTTTTGGCGCGCAACCTGCTGAACACGCGCGAGGACATCAAGCACCTGATCATCGCCCTGTTCATCATTGGCGTCTACCTCGGCTTCCTGGCGACGCACGAACAACTCACCGGCGTGGTCTGGTTCTACCCGGAAAACCGCTCGGTCATCTACTCTGGCAGCATCCGGCGCGTGGTGGGGCTGATGGGCAACCCCGCATGCATGGGGCTCAGCCTAGCCACGCTGGTGCCGTGGGGCTGGTACACCTGGCTCAACGCGCGGCGCGGTCGCCCGCTGCTGTTGGTGCTGGTGATCCTGATGATGGCCGGCTGCTACTTTTGCATGAACCGCTCCGGCTGGATCGGGCTGGCGGCGGGGCTGGTGATCATGGCGCTNNGTTCGTCAAGCGCTTCCGGCGCATCTTTATGATCCTGCTGGTGATCGCCGTGATCGTCGCCGCCGTCTACTGGGCCGTGATCATCTCCAGCACAGTGGTGCAGAGCCGGCTCAAGGCGCAGGGGCCGATCGAGTATCGCGTTGAGACCTGGGCCGTGGCGGGGCGGATGCTGCGCGGTAACCTGATCTTTGGCGTCGGTTATGAGAACTTTGGCGCGATGTTCAAACGCTACGGTTACTGGGACACCAACGCGCCGGTGGTGCCCTATCCCCACAACACCTACCTGTGGGTGCTGCTGATGGGTGGCATGGCGGCGCTGCTGCCGTTCCTCGGGTTTCTCTTGGCGGCGGCCTGGTCGGCGCTGCGTACGGCCACACTCAAGCCTCCCGAGACCGTCGCGCTGTTTCCGGTCGCGCCCACGCTGGCCTCGTCGGGCGCCGAGATGTCGGGCGTGTTCCTCGCGTCCATGGCGGCGGTCTTTGGCCCTGCGCTGGTCGGCGACGTTTTCTACTGCTATTACATGATGATGATCGTCTTTTCGATCATGGGTGCGCTGATGGCCGTCATCACCCGCAAGTTGCCCGACGCGTCACCGTTGCCTGCCTGGGGGCCCCTGCAGGATCTGCCTGAGATCGATCCGGCGCTGGGGCGGGACAGCGCGCGATGAAGGTGGCGGTGCTCGGGCAGTATCCACTGGACCTCGCGCGGCTGGGCGGGGGCGTGGAGGCGGCGATCGCTTATGCGCACGCTGAGCTGGCCGCCCTGCCCGACCTCGAACTGCACTACTACGCCTGCCACCCGTCGATCGCCGAACCGCGCCGTGATGCCGGCCCCGGGGGCGCCGTCACCTGGCTGCCGCGCGGGCGCTTGGGCCGCGTGACGTGGCATCTCGCTGAGGTGCGCGCACTGGTGCGCGAGGTGCGCGCGCTGGCACCGGACCTGGTGCACGCGCATGGCACGGGCCTGTACGCGGGGGCGGCCCTGGCCAGCGGCCTGCCGGCGGTGATCACGGCCCACGGCATCGTGGCCGAGGAGGCGCGGCTGCTGACGGAGCGCAGCGCACGGCTGCGGGCGGCGCTTGACGCGGCCTACGAGCGTTGGGTGGTGCGCCGTGCCCGGCACCTGATCGTGATCTCGCCGTACGTCGAGCGCGTCTTTGGCGGGCAGTTTCGCGGGCGTGCGTGGCTGGTCGAGAATCCCTGCGACGCACGTTTCTTCGCGGTGACGCGCGCGCCGCGCCCGGGCGTCATCCTGTTCGCAGGCTCGGTGATTCAGCGCAAGGGGGTGTTGCCGCTCATCCGCGCCTTTCAGCGCGTGCACCAGCAGATGCCCGCTGCCGAGCTGCGCATCGCCGGCGCGCTCACCGTAGAGCCCGAGTACGCGCGCGCCTGCCAGGAGGCGGCCCGAACACTCCTTCCGCCACGCGGCGACGCGGTGCGTTTTCTGGGGCCGCTCAGCCGCGATGCGTTGGCCGCCGAGTACGCGGGTTGCGCGCTGGTGGTGTTGCCCTCCTTCCAGGAGACGGCGCCTGTCGCGATCGAGGAGGCCATGGCGGCCGGCGCGCCCGTGGTCGCGACGCGCGTGGGCGGGATTCCCTGGATGATCGAAGACGGCGTCACCGGTCGCACCCTGCCTGCGCCGCTGACGGCGGCCGGCGATCCCGAGGGTCTGGCGGCCCTGTTGTTGCGCACATTGCACGATCCTCACGCCGAAGCGTTGGGCCGGCGCGCCCGGCAGGCGGCGAGCGAGCGTTTTTGCGCCTCGGTTGTGGCGCGGCGCACCTGGGAGGTCTATCGGCAGGTGCTGGGGCACGGCCCCGCGGAGCCGACATGCGCGTAGCCATCGTCACGCTGTATCCCAGCGACCCGCAGCGCATCGCGGGCGGCATCCGCATGGTGTCTTACAATCTGGTGCAGGCCTTGCGCCGCTATCCCGACCTCGACCTGCATGTGGTGCACTGCCACTCGGACATCAGCGAGGATGCGCACATTGTAGAGACGTTGGAAGGGGCAAGGGAGGCTCTGCCGGATAGGGTCCTGGTTGCCCCTTCCAACGTCTCTACAGCTGTCGGCTCCGGCTGCGTGACCCTGCACTACCTGGCCATGCCCAAGCAGCGCCTGGTGCCCAATCTGATGACCAGCGTGTGGCGTGTGCGGCGTCTGCTGCGCGACCTGGCGCCCGACGTGGTGCATGCGCACGTGGGGCAGTACGCCTGGGCGGCGGTCTCGGCCGGCCTGCCCACGGTGTACACCATCCACGGGGTGCTGGCGCGCGAGCGCGAGGTCTACCGCGACACGCTGTTCGATCGCTGGCGCTATGGCCTGCTGGCGCACTATGAGGCGCGCGCCCTGCCGCGCGTCGATCGTCTGGTGGCCATCAGCCCCTATGTGCGCGAGGCCTACAGCCAGGCGCGCGCGCGCTGGCAGCGATGCGCTCCGACGGAGCGCCGCGCTCTCTGGGAGCGCATCGACAACCCGGTGCCGCAGGCCTTCTTTGATGTGACACGCCGGCCCGAAGCGGGGCGGCTGCTGTATGCGGGCTCGATCACCGAGATCAAGGACCTGCTGACGCTGCTGCACGCCGTGGAACGAGTGAGCGCGACCGACGCGCAGGTGCATCTGCGCATCGCCGGGCGCTCGACCAGCCCGGCGTACGAGCGCTTGGTGCGCGACTTGGCGTCGCACCAGGCGCTGCGCGAGCGGGTGGCTTTTCTGGGGTTGCTGGATCGCGAGCAACTGCTGGAGGAGTATGCCCGCTGCGCGGCGCTGGTGCTCTCCTCGGTGCAGGAGAACGCGCCGATGGCGGTCATCGAGGCGATGGCGGCGGGCGCGCCGGTGGTGGCCACGCGCGTGGGCGGCGTGCCCGATCTGGTGGCGGAGGGCGAGACCGGCTACCTCGTACCCCCGGGCGATGACGCGGCTCTGGCCGAGGCGTTGCGGCGGGTGCTGCGCGATCCGGCCACGGCGACGCAGATGGGTGCGCGGGGGCGCCAAGTGGCGCTCGGACGCTTCCACAGCGACCAGGTGGCACAGGCGTACTATGAACTGTACGTAAGGGTGCAGAGAGATCACGAATGACACAAATAAAGAACGAAACACACGAATAAAACGATAAGAATGTGACCACGCGCGTTTTCTACCTTCCAGCTCCCTTCGTGTCATTCGTCCGATTTGTGCCATTCGTGATAGCGTCTGCCGACTGGCGGAGACTGAGCAATGCGCATCTGTGTGTTCTCTGAGCGACAGGTGAGTGCGGCCGACGAAGGCATCCGCAACTATGCCCTGGCGTTGGCGCGCGCCCTGGAGTCCTTGCCGAGGGCGCCGCAGGACGTGCGGATGTTCACCATGTTCGGTGAGACGCAGCCGGGCGGAGGCCGCGCGCCGCGCGCCGGCGTCACCAACCTGCCGGGCAATCCGTTGCTGCTGAGCCTGCCGCTGCGCCGCGCCTTGCGCGCTTTTGCGCCCGAGCTGGTGCTGTACGTGCCCACCGCCTGCGCCACGCCCTTCAGTTTCCTGCGCGCGCGCGTGCTCAAGCGCTACGCGCGCGGTGCGCCGGTGGTGCTGGTGGCGCTGCAGCCGCGCCGCTACGGTCGCGTGGCGCGAGCGATCATGCGGCGCCTGTGCCCCGACCTGCTGCTGGTGCAATCGGAGGCCACCCGCGCGACACTGGCGCCGCTGGCCTGCGCCATGCGGCTGATCCGCCCGGGCGTCGACCTGGAGCGCTTTCGCCCGCTGCCGGACGAGCAGCGCACCGTCCTGCGGATGCGCGAGGGCCTGTCGCCCGACGCGTACGTGCTGTTGCACGTGGGGCACCTGAACCGCGCGCGCGGGCTGCAGGCGCTGCTGGCGCTGCAGGGCGTAGCCGGCCAGCAGCTCATGGTGGTGGGCAGCAGCACCACGCCGCAGGACGAGGGCCTGGTGGCCGAACTGCGCTCCGCCGGCGTGCGGGTCATCGACCGCTTTGTGGCCGACATCGCCGAGTTCTACCAGTTGGCCGACGGCTATGTCTTTGCGGTGCAGAGCGAGCGCGCCTCTATCGATGTGCCACTTTCGGTGCTGGAGGCGCTGGCCTGCGACCTGCCGGTCGTCACCACGCGCCTGGAGGGCCTGACGCGCCTGTTCGCGCCCGCGCCCGGTCTGATCTATGTGGACAGCCCGCAGGAACTGCCGGCTGCGGTGGCCGCCTGCCGCAGCCTGCCGACGCCGGTGGGTACGCGCGCGCTGGTGGCAGAGTACGCCTGGCCGCGGGTCGTCGAGCACCTGTTGGCGGTCATCGCCGAAGAGCTGCCGGCCTGGCGGGCGTGGGAGGCGGCGCCATGATCGATCGGGCCACCCGCGATGCACTGGAGCGCCGCCACTACCCCGAGCTGCCGGCAGTCGTTTTTAACGCTGTGCGGGCCGCGCTGGAGCAACGCCTGCCCCGCGGGGCGCGCGTGCTGGATAGCGGCTCGGGCCCCGGCAGCTGGGTGCTGCAGGAGCAGCGCGCGCTGGACGCCGGGCGCATCGCGCTGTTGGTCGGGCAGGACGTCTATCGGCCCGACAGCACCGCGCTGGATGGCTTTGTGCTGGCGCGCAGCGAGGCGCTGCCCTTTGCCACGGGCAGCTTTGACCTGGTGCTGGCCTACAACGTGATCGAGCACCTGCCCGACCCGGCGCGTGCCTTTTGCGAGATCGCGCGCGTGCTGGCGCCCGGCGGCGTGTTCGCATTCAAGACGCCCGCTGCCCAGGCGCCCTTGTTCCTGCTGGCGCGGCTGCTGCCTACGCGCTGGCACAAGCGGCTCAAGTGCGGCATCGGCGTGGCCGAAGAGGACGTCTTCCCCACGCGGTATCGCGCCAACAGCGTCGGTGCGCTGGAGCATGCGCTATCGGCCGCCGGTCTGCGCCGCGACTGGCTGTACACCGTCGACCAGACCTACGCCTACTGCTCGCAGCGCCGCTGGAGCTATGTCCTGGGCCTGCGTTACAGCCGCTTCACGCGCCACCGCGCGCTGAGCTGGCTGCGCAATCAGATCGTGGGTTTCTACCGCAAGGATGAGGTGTCGTGATGAGTGCAGATCTCGAGCTGGGGCGGGCGCTCGCCCGGATGCTCTTCCCGGGGCGAGTCGCGCCGGAGGGCGCGCTGGCGCCCGAACGCGGACGCGAGTTGCTCGCGCTGGCTGAGCGCAACAAGGTGCCGCTGCTCTGGCTGGAAACCCCGGCCCCCGAGTGGGCACCGCTGGCCGCCGGTGAGTGCTTCCGCAAGGCCCTGAACCGCCAGACGCACGAACGCGAGCGCCAACGCCGCGAGTTCGAGCCGGTGCGCCGCGCGCTGGAGGCGCAGGGCATCCGCGGGGTGATGATCAAGTCGGTGGGACGCGCGCCCTCCTGGCCCTACGTCTCGGACAACGCCGACCTGCTGGTGCCGCTCGCTGCGGGCGGCGCCGTGCGCGCGCAACTGACCGCGCTGGGCTACATCGAGGTCGTCAACGTTGAGGAGCCGCACAAGTTCCTGTTTCGCACCTTTCGCGGCGGCGCGCCCCTTTCGGCCATCCACGTGCACGAGTTCGTGGGCTGGGGCACCGGTTTTATGGACGACGAGGCCGTGTTGGCGGCGGCGCGCCCCGCGCCGGACGACGCGACACTGCTGATTCCCTGCCGTGAGGACGCCCTGCTGATCACCCTGGCGCACGCCTTTTACGAGGATAAAGAGGTCAAGCTCGGTGACCTGGCCAAGGTGCTGACCCTGCTGAGCGCGAATACACTGGACTGGGAGCGCTGCTGGGCGCAGGCGCGCGCGCGCGGTTGGGAGGACGGGCTGGCCACCTGCCTGCTGCTCTGGAGTGGCTTGGAGGCTCGCCTGTTCGGCGACACCCNNCCCGCCTGCCGTCTGAGGCGCTCGAACGCGCAAGGGCGCTGGCGCCGCGCGAGTGGCAGCGTCTGGAAGAGGCCGCGGCCGAGCCTGCGTTGCGCCTTCCGCTTCACGTCCCGTTTGGCCTGAGCAAGGCCTTCTACTATCGCAAAGTGCGCCGCGACACGCGCCTGAGCGCCGGGCAGAAGGCCACTGATGCGCTGCGCCACACGTTGGCCGGGCTCAAGCGCCGGTTGCCCTTCCGCAGCCAGCGGCCGATGCTGGTGACGTTCAGCGGCATCGATGGCTCGGGCAAGAGCGCGCACGCCCGTGCACTGGCGCGCGCGCTGGAGACCTGCGAGGTCTCGGTGCGCTCGGTCTGGAGCCGTGGGGGGTCGTCGCGCCTGACGGACGCGGCGATCGCACTGGCTCGGCCGCTGGTGGCGCGAGGCGGGAGTGCGGCGCCGGCCGAGTCGCAGCGCGCCCTGAGCGTGGCGCGCAAACGCGCCTGGCTGCAACGTCCGCTGGTGCGTGCTGGCTGGGTCTGGCTGGTGACGCTCGATCTGCTGGGGCGCTACTGGTTGCGTGTGGCCTGGCCGTTGCTGCGCGGGCGTGTGGTGATCAGCGACCGCTACGTCTATGACGCGCTCGTAGAGTTGGCGGTGCTGACGGGGTCGGACCGCGTGCTCGACGGACTGGCGGCGCGCACGCTGCGCGCCCTCACGCCGCGTCCGCGCCGGGCCTATCTGCTGGAGGTGACCCCGGCGCAGGCGCTGGCGCGCAAGCCCGACGAGACGCTCGAGTACCTCAGCGAGCAGGCCGACGCTTACCGTCGCGCGGCCGAGCGTTGGGGGCTGGAACGGGTCGGCACCACTGCCGACTTTGGCAGCGCCTCGGACCCTATCGTGCACCAGGTGCTGAGCGACTATTACCGCAATTGGCGCACGCTGATTGGCGCGCTCTTTATGACCAACCCCGCCAGGCGCTGATGCGCGTGCGCGGATCGGAGGACCCATGCGTGTCCTGGTGTTGACCAACATGTATCCCCACGAGGCCGATCCCTCGTTCGGCGCGTTTGTGTTCGAGCAGGTACGCGCCCTGCGCGGGCTTGGCGTCGACATGGACGTGCTGTTCGTCAACGGCCGCGCCAGCCGCTGGCAATACCTGACGGGCTACACGCGGCTATGGCGCCAACTGCGTCACGTGCGCTACGACCTGATCCACGCGCACTATGTCTTTGCGGGTTGGATCGCCCGGGCGCAACTGCGCCTGCCGGTGGTGCAGAGCTTTCACGGCGCGGGCGAGATGCTGGGCTACCAGGGCTGGCTGTGCAAGCGCCTGGCCCCGCTGGTCGATCGCGTCATCGTGACGTCGACCGATCACAAGGCGCGCCTGGGCTATGCGCCCGCGCACATCATCCCCTGTGGCGTGGACCTGACGCTCTTTGCGCCACAGCCGCGTGCGGAGGCGCGCCGCGCGCTGGGCTGGGATCCCGCCAAGCGCACCGTATTGTGGTTGGGCGACCCGCGCCCCGAAAAGCGCCTGGACCTGGTGCACGCGGCGTACGATCTGCTGGCACAGCGCCGCTCCGACGTCGAGCTACAGCTGGTCAGCCGCGTGCCGCACGCCCAGGTGCCCACCTATATGAGCGCCGCGCAGGTGCTGATCCTGCCGTCGGACGCCGAGGGCTCGCCGGTGGTGATCAAAGAGGCGATGGCCTGCAACCTGCCCATCGTGTCGGTCGACGTGGGCGACGTGGCGCAGGTTATCGGTGGGGTGGAGGGCTGCTACCTGGCGGAGCGTACCGCCGCTGACCTGGCAGACAAGTTGGCGCTGGCGCTCGGCCACGAGCAGAGCGCGGGGCGCGCCGCCATCCAGCATTTGCAGACCGGCGCCGAGGCCGAGACCATCGCGGCGCTGTATACCGAACTGCTGCGTGAGACGCAACGATGAAGCAGACCTTGTTGATCGCGCTGGGCGAGGGTGGTCACACCAAAGAGATGCTGACCCTGGTCGACATGCTGGGCGACGCGTACGAATATGCCTACATTGTCGTGGCCGACGATCCGATCTCGGAGCGCAAGATCCGGCGGCCGGGGCCGGTCTATCGCGTGCTGCGGCCGCGCGACAAGGCGCACAACCTGCTGCGTGACGGCCTCAAGTTCGTGCGCAGCGCCTGCCAGGCGTGGCACATCCTGCGGCAGGTGCGGCCGGCGGCGGTGCTGAGCACCGGTCCCTCGGTGGCGGTGCCGGTCTGCGTGCTGGCGCGGCTGACGCGGGCGCGCGTCATCTTTGTGGAGACCGGCTCGCGCGTTACGGCGCTCTCGACTACTGGGCGCATCATGTACCGCGTGGCGCACCTGTTCTTTGTGCAATGGCCCGAGTTGGCGGCGGTCTATCCACGCGCCATCTACGCCGGCAGGCTGTTCTGAAGGGGCAAGGATGATCTTTGTTACCGTAGGCACAACCGATTTCGATGACCTGCTGCGGGCGATGGATGCGCTCGCGCCGACGCTCGATGAAGAGGTGGTGGCGCAGACCGGGCGCGGGCAGTACGTCCCGCTGCACATGACGCATTTCGATTTTGCGCCGTCGCTGGAGCCCTGGTATGCGCGCGCCCGCCTGGTGGTGGCGCACGGCGGGCTGGGCACGGCCATCGAGGTGCTGGAGCGCGGGCTCGGGTTGATCGGCGTCAGCAACCCCGACCGCTACGACCATCACCAGGAAGACATATTGCGCACGCTGTCGGAGCGCGGGCACATGGTGTGGTGCCGCAGCCTGGATGAGCTGCCGCAGGCGCTGGCCGAGGCCGCATCGATGCATTTTGTGCCCTACGTCGCGCCGGTCTGCCGTATCGCGGAGGTCATTCGTGACTATCTTGTCACCGGCAAGGTGAAGAAACTGTCAGACTAGGGCGCAGTCGCCACAGTGTCCCCGTTTGTTTGGGTAATAAGTCTATTGCGTTTTTGATCAGTGCTGCGGCCAGACCGTCCGCGTGACATTCCGCGACCTCGCGCGTCTGATAAGGTAGGCAGTCCGTCTGCGTTTGATAGTGATGTGGCCGCATGGTATAATACATTTGGTTATGTAAGCTGAAAAAGTGGAATGTACCCCCGGTTCACCCGGCCGCAGCACAGTCCACAGCGAGGAACAGCATGAAAAGTAACAGAATGATACGGGCCCTTCTCTTGGCGTTGGCTCTGCTCCTGGTGTCCTCTCCCGCGCTTGCCTGGAGCCCTCAAGGCATCAATCCCAACGCCTGGGACGATGACTTTGACATCGGAGACGTCGTCCGCCTGGTTAACGCAGAGGGCGAGGTCGCCCCGGACTATGTGCCGGCCACGGCGCATCCCGGCTTTTACGCTGCGCGCGACTCGCGCAACATTGATGCGACCACCTACAGCATCGTTGGCAGCCACCAGACTTTTTACTGGGATGCGCTGGAGCCTGACGAGGACGATTACGAGTTCTGGCGCATCGAGCAGTTCGTGAACGCCGCCGTCGCCGCGGGCAAGCGCGCTTCGATTGGCATCATCACGTTCAACGCGCGGCAGAACGAGGGGCTGAGCGACCCCGCCATGCACGTGCCCGCCTGGGTCTTTGAGGCGGGCGCTACCAAGGTCTACTGCGCTCCCGGGCAGACCGGCTGGGCGATGTTCGAGATCCCCGAGTACTGGAACGCCGTCTACAAGGCCAAGTACGCCGATTTTGTGGACGACCTCGCCACCTATATCGAGTCGCAGCCCGCGTTGCGCGACAACATCGAGTACGTGCAGATCGGCGTGGGCAAGTATGGCGAGACGCAGCCCAGTGACTCGTCCGACTTTCCCTGTGTCGAGGCAGCGCTGGCAGCGGACGGCCTGGACAGTGATGACTGGCCCAGCATTGTGAACGCCATCACCCAGATGTACGTCAATGCGTTTGACACTGTGCGCCTTCTGTTGCCCATGGCGCCGCGTTTGGGCGATGAGCGCAACCGCACGGTTTTTACTGACTATGCCATTCACAACGGCGTGGGCCTGTTCCCGGCCGGCCTGACCGCTGACCAGGAATGGTGCGACCTGCGCACCAAGACGGGCACGCCCACCTGGTACGGCGCCGGCAAGTACGACCGCATCCTCGACCAGGCCGAGACTGGGCATCCGCTCATCACCGAGCCCAGCGTGCCCGCCGTGCCCGTGTCGTTCGAGATGTACGAGTACATGACCAGCACCCCGCACGAGTTCTTCTGGGGAGCAGTCGCTGCGCTGAGCCGGCGCGTCGACTATATCAGCGTGGAGCGCACCGCGCTCTACTATGGCACCGATCCCTCCCAGCCCAAGACCGACAACATCGCCATCATGCGTTGGGCGACGCCCTATATGGGGGCGCACGTTAACAGCGCTTCCGCCGCCAAGGCGCCCAGCGTCTTTGTCGCGCTGCGCGAGAGCGGGATGAAGTCGGGCACCTATTCCCAGTTCGGCAACTATAGCTTTGGCATCCTCCAGGATGACAACGTCACGAATGGCCGGACGGTCGTCGTCACCTACCGCGATGACGAGCACCTTGCCAGCGCCGGCATCCACAGAGACCACCCGGATACCTGGTACGACTATATCAACACCAACATCGAGACCGTCCTGGACGATCCGAGCCTGGCACAACTCCAGAATCCCAACACTTCGCCCGATCCGGATGAGCCGGTCGATCCCTATCCCTCGCGCAAGGGTTGGATCGCGCGCCGCACAGACCAGAGCACGGGCAACCGCTTTATGTATTTCAAGGTCGACGATGCCTACCTTTACGGCGGCAGCAACGAGGTGACCTTTACGGTGCACTATTTCGACCGCGGTACCGATCAGTGGCGCCTGGAGTACGACAGCGCCACCGGCGGCGTCTACAAGGTGGCGGGCACCGTCACCAAGACCAACTCGCTGCAGTGGAAGGTGGCCAAGTTCACCGTCACCGATGCAAAGCTCGCCAACTCGCAGCCGGGGGCCAGCGACTTTCGCATCGACTGCCTGAACGACGGCAACGAGTACCTGCACATGGTGGACGTCAAGCCTGGTGCGGCCGGAACGCAGACCTACCAGGTCAACCTCACCACCGCGAACGGCGGCTGGAACCTGGTCTCGGTGCCGTTGCAGCCCACGTCCACGGCGCCGGTCGACTTTTTGGCCAGCATCGCGGGCAAGTACGACGTCGTGCAGGCCTACCAGGGCAACACGTGGGTGAGCTATCCTGGCAGCCTCACGGCCATCACCGAAAAAATGGGACTCTGGATTCACGTAACGCAGAACTGCACGCTCACGGTGAGCGGTCAGCATCCAGCCTCTACCACGATTCCTCTGGCTGTGGGCTGGAACCTGATCGGCTGGCCGACGACTGCCAGTCGCCCTGTGCCCACCGCGCTGGCGGGCATCGCCGGCAAATACACCGTGACGTATACCTACAAGGCTGCCGATATTGCCGATCCCTGGAAGCTGTATGCGCCGTCAGCCCCCTCGTACGTCAACGACCTGGCGACCTTTGAGGCGGGCCATGGTTACTGGATCTATGTCACCACTGCGACGGACCTGGTTGTAGCGTACTGAACCGCCGTGCAGGTACGCCACACGCAGGGCGCCCTGCACAAGACGGCACTACCCGAGATGGTTCTGCAGTCGCGACGGATGGGTGAGAAAGCATGAACAAAACAAAGCGATTTGCACTTGGCCTAGTTTTTGTGATCGGGCTGGTGATCCTGCTGAGCACCGTCTGGGTGACGGCCGCTCCGCCGGTGCCCGCTAGCTACTATGGCACGCTGCTGGTCAACGGCGCCAACCCGCCGTTGCCTGCCACCGTTGAGGCGCTGATCGGGGGAGTGGTGTATGCAACCGCCAACGGGCAGGTGTCGGGCCCCAGCGTGGTCTACGCGATCGACGTGCCGGCCGACTGGCCGGAGACCCCCGGCACCAAAGAGGGCGGCGTGGTGGGCGACCTGGTGCAGTTCCGCGTGCTTGGCATCATCTGCTCCCAGTCGACGAGCTGGTCAAGTGGGCTCAACGCCCTCAACCTGACGGCGACGGGCACGCTGCCCACTGCCAGCCCGACGCCCACGGCGACGCTGACGCCCGCTGTGACGTCGACGCCGGTGACCAAGGACCTCAAAACGACCAACACGACCATCCGCGACACCGACATCAACTCGTGGAACAAGACGGACGTGCAGCCCACGGCGCGTCGCAATCGGCTGTACGTGCGGCAAGATATCTATAACGCGCTCAGCTGGTTCGACATCGAGTCACAGGTTCCCCAGGGCGCGACGGTGCAGAGCGCAACGCTGCACATGTATCTGAGCTACTATGAGCACCAGATGACCCAATCGCCGGTGGTCTCGGTGTACCAGGTCAAGCAGCCGTGGAACGATCTGCAGGCCACCTGGATGGATCGCCTGACGGGCGTGGCCTGGTTTGGAGAAGGCTGCTCGGGCGCGCTGGACCGCGCATTGACCCCCTCCGCAAGCGCCGTGGTGACGGCCGTCAGCACCTGGTATCACTGGGATATCACTC
The DNA here is from genome assembly GCA_002423325.1 of Anaerolineales bacterium UBA6128. Taxonomy (GTDB): domain Bacteria; phylum Chloroflexota; class Anaerolineae; order UBA1429; family UBA1429; genus UBA6128. Next base: position 13,452 of record DIVQ01000040.1, read on the forward strand.
CACTGGTGCAGACCTGGGCGTCGAACCCGTCGCAGAATATGGGGATGGCGCTGATCTCGGACAATTCGCGCGAACTGCGCTTCTTCTCGGCCGATGACGCCGATCCGCGCTATCAGCCCTACCTGAGCGTCACCTATACCACCGGCGTGGCTGCTCCCACCGTCACACCGCAGTTCTCGCCCACGCCCACCAAGACGCCATCGGTGACCGGCGTGCCAGAGCTGTTTGAGCAGCAGGGAGCGATCCACGACACGTTTATCTCGGGGTGGGTGGTCGACAAGAACTATGACGGGGCCAGTCAGCGCTTGGCCGTGCGCGGCAACGGCACGATGCGCACGCTGATCAAGTTCGACCTGACGGGCATCCCCGAGGGCGCACGGATCGACTCGGCTTCGCTGCGGCTGACCACATTCGAATATGACGATGGCAAGACGCACCTGACGCTGGATATTGGCGCCTACCTGGTGAACAAGCAGTGGCTGGAAAACCAGGCCACCTGGAATGTGGCGATGACGGGGGTGCCCTGGTATGCGGCTGGCTGCAGCGCGGTGCCCGGCGATCGCGACGGTTCGCCCGCCAGCACGACGCCGGTGCGGCTGGTCTCGGCTCCCACTGGTCCGGGCGTCAGCTACACCTGGGACGTCACCAGCATCGCCCAGGCCTGGGTCGACGATCTGAGCGAGCAGGCCGGTCTGATGATGATGTCCAACGACGCGAGTGAGCGCGAGGTGCGCTTTATCCACACCGAGGACCCGCGCACCGACCGGTGGCCGCTGCTGAGGATCTACTGGGTGGCTCCACTGCCCACCGTGACGCCGACGGCGACGAGTTCGCCGACACCGACGATGACGGCGACGCCCAGTGGAGGCACCGTTGCCGGTGTGGTATTCAACGACAACATTGGCGGCCTGGCGAACGGCGTGCGTGACCCCGGCGAGGGGGGCATAGCCGGCGCCCTGGTGCAGCTCTGGCAGGGCACAAGCTTTATCGACGAGCAGACCACCATCGGGGCGGGCACGTTCTCCTTTAGTGAAGTCCCCGCCGGGAGCTACACCATCGTGATGACGCCGCCGTCGGGCTATCTGCTCTCGCCGGGCACTCTCGATCGGCGCACCATCTCGGTGGTACTCGGGCAGACGACGGAAGTGCTGTTCGGCCTGTACGATCCGCTGGTCGTCACGCCGCTGCAGCCGCTCGTGTTCCCGCTGATCCGCAAATAGTCAGCGCGACGCAGTCTCTGGTCCCCATGGGGGCGCCGCGTGCGCGCCTCCATGGGGATTCTGATTCGCGGGGCCCTCAGCACCACATTGCAGGACCCTCGCAACGAGTCCCCGCCTGGCGCCCCCAGTCTGATTGCAGTATGAGAGGCAGTTCAATGAAACGGCTACTGGCCGCTTGTCTACTTGCTTCTTTGGCGCTCCCGCTTTCGGGCGCGCGCGCCGATTTCCCTGCCCCGCCCATTTTGCAGCAGGGGCCACCGCCGTTGCCCGCCAATTTCAACGGCACGATTCGTGTTGCGGACGCCAGCGCCCCTGAGGGCAGCCATGTGTCTGCCTGGGTCAACGGCCACCGGGCTGCGCGCGACGCGGTCAAGTTCTACGAGCCGCAGGGTTCAGTGTACGTGCTCAACGTGGCCGGAGACGATCAGACGACGCCCGCGTTGGATGGCGGAACGAGCGGCGCCGAAGTATACTTTGTGCTGGAACTGGCGGGCGGCGGCAGCGTCTACCTGACGCCGCGCGCCGTCTGGGTCAGTGGGGCGATCACCAGCCTGGACCTGAGCTTCAGTCCGGCGGTGGTTCTGCCGCTGATCGTCATCAACCGTTGAACTGAGGCGTGACGCGGGTCGTGTGTGATGCTTGGGAGGCCAGCGAATGAGGCGTAGACGGGCGCTGATCTACGGGGTGCTGGGGTTGGCGCTGCTGGCGCTGATAACGGGTGGCATGGCGCTGAGTGCGCCGACAGAGCGCGAGGTCGAGCCGCGCTCGGCCGCGCCTGCGCAGGAAACCGCGACGCCCACTCAGACTCCGGAGCCCTGGCTCGACATCACAAATGCCATGTCGGCCTGGTGCATGGGGGTTTTTGACGGCGATACCACCGGCAAGGCCAACAATGTCGAGTACTATGGTACCCTGACCTATCCCTATTCTGGCCCTGAGGATGTCTACATCCTGGTCAAGACGGTGACCAGCAGCGTGACGTTGCTGCTGGATGACGGGCCTTTTGGCACAGACCTGGACGTCCTGCTGCTGTACGACCCTCATCCGCAGGCGCTGCTGTCGCAGGGCGACACGCAGCTTACCTACGTCAACCTGGCCCCCGGCATCTACTATATCGTGATCGACGGCTATGCGGGCGACAGTGGGCCCTATCGCCTGGAGGTACAGTGCGAGGGTGAGCCCACGATCACGCCCACCAATACGATGATCCCCACGCCCACGAACACGCCCGTGTTCGACTATGCGCCGATAATCTACAAGCAATCCACGCCGCGGCCAACCGCGACCCGCACGCCCACACGCACCCGCACGCCCACTGCAACGATCACGCGCACGCCCACACAGGAGGCCACGCCCACCGCGACGCCAAGACTGTACGAACAGGCCGTCAACTGTGGCAGCACGACCGGCTATCAGGCGACGGATGGCTCCTACTATGCGCCCGACCGGGCCTATAGTGCGGGGTCCTGGGGCTGGGCTGGCAGCAGCGAGGAAAAGGTGTGGTTCAACCCCGCGCAGATCACCTATACCGAAGACGACGTGCTTTACCAGACGCAACGCTATACCTTGACGGCCTACTACTTTACTGTGCCGCGCGGCCGGTATGAGGTGATGCTGCGCTTTGCCGAGATCTTTCAGTACGCGCGCCCCGGCGATCGGGTCTTTGACGTGCGTATCGAGAACACGCTGGTGCTCGACGACTATGACCTGCTGGCCAAGGGGTCACACTATCGTGCCTGGGATGAGGTCTTTGAGTTCAACGTGTCGGACGGACTACTGGCCATCTCGTTCATCAAAGAGTCGCCTGAATATACACCGGCAATTAACGGCATCCGTGTGCGTTACGTGGGAGAGCCGCAATAGCCGACGTACGGCCAGAACGGACACAAGAAAGAGAGCGCAAGTCACCTTGCGCTCTCTTTTTGTTCGGCTCGCCTTCTGGGTGGAACAGCGCTCCCTGGTCAGAGCAAGCTGGCCTCGGCGAAGGGCCAGTAGCGCAGCCAGGCGCGACCGATGACATCGTCAAGCGGAATGGCGCCAAACGCGCGCGAGTCGTTGCTCGAACCGCGGTTATCGCCCAGCACAAAGATGTGCCCCTCGGGCACCAGCTGTGCCGGCAGCGTCCCCCAGGTGGTCTGAGTCAGGTAGGGCTCCTCGAGCAGCACGCCGTTGATATAGACGTGGCTGTCGTGAATCTCGATCGTTTCTCCCGGCAGGCCGATGACGCGTTTGATCAGCGGGATGTTCTGCCGCTGAGGGGGCCGCAGCACCACGATGTCGCCGCGTTGCGGGTCGTGAAAGTGGTAGGAGACCTTTTCGATGATCAGGCGCTGGTGGTCGTGCAGGTTGGGCTCCATGCTCTGGCCATCGACGCGCGTCGCCTGAGCCAAAAAGATGTTGACCAGCAGCACGATCACCAAGGCGGGCAGTACCGATGCCACCAGTTCGCGCATCAGCGCGCCGAGACGACTGGGCGGTACAGGGGAGGTCAGGCCGTCCTCATTCGGGCTCCCGACGGGTTTGTCGCTCATCTCGCCTCGCAGAATGGACAAAACTCGGGCTCGCTGCGATCGAAATCGCGTTCGAGCCCGAGTTCACGGTTGGTACTAGCGCCGACGCGAACTGTTGCGGTCGCCGCCGCGACTGCCGCCGCTGGGGCGCTGGTCGCGTGACCGGGCCTCCTCGGGCGTCCAGCCTTCGAGGACTGCCTGGCGCGAGAGCCTGACACGACCCTGTCCGTCGATGTCGACGACCATCACCATCACCTCGTCGCCGAGTTGCACGACATCCTCTACGCGGTTCACGCGATAGTCGGCCAGTTGCGAGATGTGCACCAGGCCGTCGATGCCGGGCATGAACTCGATGAACGCGCCAAAGTCGGTGATGCGCACCACCTTGCCGGTGTAGATGCGTCCGATCTCGGGCGTGGCGGTGAGGGCGTTGACGCGCGCCAAAGCCTTGGCGGATGCCTCACCGTCGGCGGAGGCGATCAGCACGGTGCCGTCGTCCTCCACGTCGATGGTGACACCTGTCTCTTCGATGATGCCGCGGATGTTCTTGCCACCGGGCCCGATGAGCGCGCCGATCTTTTCCACCGGAATCTTGATGGAGGTGATGCGCGGCGCATAGGGCGACAGCTCAGGACGCGGCTCGGGCAGGCAGGCGTTCATCACTTCGAGGATTTGCAGGCGCGCTGTCCGTGCGCGGCTCAGGGTCTCCTCGATGATCTCGTACTTGAGTCCCTGGATCTTGATGTCCAGTTGAATGGCGGTGACGCCCTTTGCAGTGCCTGTGACCTTGAAATCCATGTCGCCGAGGTGATCCTCGAGGCCCTGGATGTCGGTCAGCACGCACCAGCGGTCGCCCTCGGTGATGACGCCCATCGCGATGCCGGCCACAGAGGTCTTGAGCGGCACGCCTGCGTCGAGCAGCGCCAGGCAGCTGGCGCAGGTGCTGGCCATCGACGTAGAACCGTTCGATGACAGCGCCTCAGAGACCGAGCGAATGGTGTACGGGAACTCTTCCTCGCTGGGCAGCACCGGCTCGATGGCGCGCTCGGCCAGGGCCCCGTGCCCAATCTCGCGGCGACGCGGCCCGCGCAGCGGGTAGACCTCGCCGGTCGAGAAGGGCGGGAAAAAGTAGTGGTGCATATAGCGCTTTTGCGTGTCGGCGTTGAGCCCTTCGATCTTTTGCTCGTCGTCGCCAGAGCCGAGCGTCACCACGTTCAGCACTTGGGTGTCGCCGCGGTTGAACACGGCCGAGCCGTGGGTGCGCGGCAGCAGGCCCGCCTCGCAGCTGAGTGGGCGAATGGTCTCGGGACGCCGGCCGTCCACACGGATGCCGGTGTCGAGCACATGCTTGCGCATTGCGTTCTGAAAGATCTTTTCAAAGGCCTCGTTCAGCAGGCCGTCGTCCCAGTCTGGCGCCAATGCGTCCAGCATCTGCTGACGCAGTGCCCTTTCCTGGGTATGGCGCTCTGAGCGGGGCAGTTCGCTTTCCACCAGCGCGGTCAGCGGCTCCTTGACGTAGGCTTCGACCTTGGCCAGCACATTGGCCGGCAGCAGGTGCGTCTCGCCCATGCGCTTTTCCTTGCCGATCTCTTCGCGCATGCGCTTTTGCATGGCGATGACATCCTGCACGGCGGCGTGGCCGATCTTGATGGCCTCCAGCAGCTTGTCCTCGGGGAACTGGTTAGCCCCCGCCTCGATCATGATGACCGACTCTTCGGTGCCCGCCACCGACAGGTCCAGATCGCTCTGGGCGAGCTGGCTGAGGGTGGGATTGACGACGTACTCGCCATTCACATAGCCCATGCGCACCGCGGCCGCGGGGCCGAGGAAGGGGATGTCAGAGATGGTGAGCGCCGCCGAGGCGCCGATGAAGGCGATGATGTCCATCGGGTGCTCAGAGTCGGCCGAGAGCGACGTCACAATGACCTGTACGTCGTTGCGATAGCCCTCGGGGAACAGCGGGCGGATGGGGCGGTCGATGCTGCGGCACAGCAGAATGCTGTCGGTGGAGGGGCGCCCTTCGCGCTTGAAAAAGCCGCCCGGAATCTTGCCGGCAGCGTAGCGCCGCTCCTCATAGTCAACGGTCAGCGGGAAAAAGTCGACGTTCTCGCGCGGCTTGTCGGAGGCGGTGGCGGTGACGAGCACCATCGAGTCGCCGAGGCGCACGGTAACGGCGCCGCCGGCCTGGGCCGCAAAGCGACCCGTCTCAACGATGATTTCCTCGTTGCCCAGTTTGACTGTGTACTGCTTGATCATTTGTCCTTGCTCCTTATGGCATAGGCATTGGGAGGTCCGGACGCTCTTTCAGGGACTGGGGCATGGGTCTCATGCACCAGAGCATACGCGCGTGCTGGCGCGAATGGCGATGAGGCGCATGCCCCAATTCCTGCGAGAGCTGTTCCGAACCCCCTTGCTGAAAACACTCAATCTGATGTTTGGGGGCCGATCGCCCTCCAAACAAAGGCGAGCAGATGGGAAAGGCCGTCCATCTGCTCGCCCGTTTGTCTATCGCATGTTGCTGGGCTAACCGCGCAGGCCCAACCGCTCCACGATCTCGCGGTACCGGGTCTGATCCTTGCGGTTCAAATAGTCCAACTGACGCCTACGCTGGCCGACGAGCTTGAGCAAACCGCGACGGGAGTGCTCGTCGCCCTTGTTCTCCTTGAGGTGCTCGGTCAGGCGGGTGATGCGGGTGGTCATCAGTGCAATCTGTACTTCGGGGGAACCGGTGTCGGTCTCGTGACGGTGGTACACATCCACGACGGCGGTCTTTTCGCCTTTGGTCAGAGCCATTGCCTATTTTACCTTTCTCGGACTAAAGTGCGATCACGTCAAATACTATACCACAGAAGGGGCTTTTAGGCAAAAGATAGACACCTTATGTTGATGCCTTGTGGGCCTGGGCGCGTGTCGCCAAGCGGCCCAGCAGGTGGTTGATGCCGTAGAGCGCATAGCCGAGCGCCACAAGCCCCGCCGCCATCCCCAGCGGCCAGAGGACCACGCCCCAGCCCAGCGCGTCGATATCGATGAACAAGTAGGGGTAACGGCTGCCGGAGGGGGTGGGCGCGGTGATGAATGGCGCGCGGATCACGGCAAACAGCTGGTAGGCCAGCGGCAGGCTCAGCCAGGCAAAGGGGTGAAACCAGCGGTAGCGCCCCTTGGGGTCGAACAGCAGCCAGTCGGCCAGGGCCATCAGTGGCGTGATATAGTGCACCAGCACGTCGGAGAGGGTGAAGGGCCGGTAATTGGGATGCATGGTGAACATCTGCGGCACGAGCACGAAATGCTAGACCAGCAGCGTCACGGTGATGGCCAAGGTCACCGCGCCCTTGACGCGTGGCGAGCAAGTCGAAGCGCCGCACACGCCCGCCTTGCGCAGGTCGCGCGAGGTGCGGATGGCCAGCACCAGGAAGAGCGCCAGCGCCAGCAGGTTGCTCTGGATGGTATAATAGGCGAACAGCGACGTGTTCAACCCGCCCTGCGAGAGGCCCGAGATCAGGTAGAGGCCGTACAGGCAGCCGACGATGAGCAGCAGGCGGTAGATCAGGGCGACGGTACGGTTGCGGATGGTCACGGCGTTCTCCACTCCTCCCGCAGGAGCGCATAGTTCAGGCGGTCGACCCTGTGGCCGTCCAGGTACACGGCCTGGCGCTCCGTGCCCTCCAGCAAAAAGCCCGCCTTGAGCAGACTGCGTTGCGCGCCTGTGTTGGGCGCCAGGGTGCTGGCGCTGACGCGCTCCAGCCCCAGGAAGCGGAAGGCATAGTCGAGGATCAGCGCCAGCGCCTGCTGGCCGTAGCCCTTGCCGCGGTTGGCGAGGCGCGCGATGCCCATGCCCAGCGTGCAAGAGCGGTTGGTGCGGTCGATGTCCTGCAGCGCCACATCGCCGAGGACTGTACCGTCGTTGGAGAAGATGCCCAGGCGCAGGTTGCGCTCGCCCTGCAGCTTTTGGATCTCGTCGAACCAGGCGTCAGCCTTTTCCTCCGAGTGGCCGATGTTGGGCGGCTCGGTCGGGTTGGCCCAGTCGTACTCGGCCTCGCGCCAGAGCGTGTGGCAGTGTTCTCTCTCCAGTGTGGCCAGGTAGATGTCTCTGCCTTGTAGTTTGAGCATTTCTTTGCCTCATCCAGGGGCGCCGATCACGAATAGCACGAAGGGAACGAATGACACGAGTCGGACTGGTTCCCGACAGGTCAACGCGGCACCTGCCGCGCGGGTTCTGTGGCCCAGGGCCTTGTGCCCGTCGCCGCCTTCAAGGGGCTAGGCTACCGGATGCTCATCCTCTCTGCGAAGCGCTGTGCACTCGTTAAAGCGCGCAAAACGCTCCCAGCAATCCGCCAGCGCCTGTTCAACGGCCTCCGTGCGCTCCACGCCGTCCTCCAGCCAGACGTGCTTCACCCACAGCGTTCTCGTCTTGCGCGCGTTGACGAGCTCGGCCCGCCCGATGAACCGCTCGCCCGACAGGATCGGCAGCACATAGTGGCCGTACTTGCGCTGTTCGGGCGGCGTGTAGACTTCCCACTTGTAGGCAAAGCCGAACAGCGCCTCGATCAGCCGGCGGTCCCAGAGCAGGTTGTCGAGCGGCGCGAGCAGCTCGGTGCGCGGGTCAACCGGAGCGTCCTGGAGCACGCGCTCGAGCAGGGCGCGGTCGTCGGCCACGCAGTACAGCCGCTCCTTGAGGCCGTCGACGTCCACCACGATCAGGCTCCCCTCCGCCACAAGCTCGGCAAAGGCAGCCTGGCGTGTGGGGCTGTGCGTGGCTGGGCTGCCCAACCAGGCCATGGATGGCCGGTTCCACAGCAGACCCACACTGCCGATGCGGCGCGCCACGTGCCAGCGCGCCCAGGCAGACTCGCTCACGTTGGGGTCGGGGGCATGGAGGACCTCCACCGGGAAGCAGTCCTCGGCCAGGGCATAGTGTTTCAGCGCGCCTTTCTTGTGGTGGACGACCAGGTCGCCGCGAAAGTAGAGCGTCTCGAGTGCGGCGCGCGCCAGCTTGGTCCGGCCGCCCCAGTACCAGATGAGGGTCCCATCGATCCCCAAGTCGTTGGGGCAGACGGCGCCCCTCGCGCGGACGATCGCTTTGATCTGGTCGGCAACCGCGTCGATCTCGTCGCGGGCGCGACCGTGCTGCCGGTTGTGCTGACGCGTGCGCTCAAAGTACGGCCAGTCCTCCACGGGCAGGATGGCCAGGTTCTTGTCGAAATAGTCGATCAGCCGTCGGTCCACGTACAGCAGGTCGGTCAGCATCTGCTTGGTGAACCCGCGCACCCGCGACTGCAGCACGAGTTCGGCGTTGCGGCCGCAGATGTCGACCGGGTCGAACTGGATGCAGCCCGCCTGCCGCACGTAGGCCAGCACGCCGTCTTTGCCGGTGAAGGTGTGTTGCCCGACCAGGCCGTGCTTGGTCAGCAGGAAACGTCGGGCTTGACCGATCGTGAGTGTGCAAGACTGCATCGTGTCTGACTGTCACCTTGCCATAGTCGTGTGCCCTTCGACGCTCACAAGGGGTCAAGTTGAGCGCCATCGCGAGAAAAAGACTATACCACGAATGTCACGCATGGAGCGAATGACACGAAGCGGCTCGAGATCCCATTTCGTCCTGCACGGTCGCACGCACGCCTGGAGGAGACCGTCGCGAGTACGCTTGCGCCGCCGCGCTCAGGGTGACATGGATAGGGCAGCCGTGGCATCTTGACGCGCACACCCCGCCTGCTGTAGCTTGGGGCCTTGTACCCGCTCAGCCTGCCGCACGCTTTCCGCGCGGCTTGGCCTGCGCCTGCCGCACGTTCTCGGCGACGCGCGACCTTACGATCTCGGCGACCAGCGCGAGCGGCAGCGGCTCGTCGAGTGGGAACTGCACCGCGCCCTTGGAGGTCTTGTAACGCGCCAGCTCGCTCTGGAAGGCAGCGATGCCGCTCGGAGCCGGGTAAAAGCCGATATGGTGTGGGTGCGCGGCAAAGTGCACCAGGTTGCCGTGCAGGTAGAAGGTGGGCATCTGGTAGCTGATCTTTTCGGTGGCCTCGGGCGCCGCCGCGGCGATGGCCGCCCGCAGTGCCTGCAGCTTGGCCTGGATCTCGGCGGGAAACAGCGCGATGTACTCGTCGACATTGGTGTACTGCACTTGGTCCGAGTTCATGGTCTTCCTCCCGTGCCGTGTCCGCGGTCTGCAGCGCGCCATGGCGGCCAGGCGACGCGTCGGCAGCGGGGGTACCGATCACGAATGACACGAATGGACGAATTGCACGAAGGGGTCATCTCCTGGTAATTCGTGTCATTGACTCCATTCGTGCTATTCGTGATCCTCCCGCTCTTTCAGTAGCGCTCGTCGCCCGAGCGGTCGCGCTTGAACGCGTCGCGCTCGGCGTCGTAGGCGAACTGCACCTTGAACATGCGCGTGTCGGTCTCGAAGGTCAGACGCGCCGACAGAATATACAGGTTCGTGCCGGGCACCAAAGCGGTGTGAATCGCGGCATAGTCGGTGGGCACATAGCAGGTGGGCACCAGCAGGCTGACAGTGCCGCTCTCGCCCGCGGGACGTGTGCAGCTCACGTACAGTGCGTTGTCCTTCCAGCGCACGTTGGTCACTTCGACCGCGCCCTGCAGCACGTGCATGTCGGTGCTGAGGAGCTGTGGCCGGGCCTCGAACGGCGCGATGCGCAACACGGTGATGGAATGCGGCGCCACCGTCTGCTGCAGCGCGCCCTCGCGCAGCCCCACAAAGCGCTCATCCCAGAAATCGTACACCGCGCAGGCGCCGCTGTAGCCCAGCCCCGCCAGATCGATGTTAAAGGCGCGCGGCTGCTCGGTCAGGTTGAGCAGGCCCAGCACGCTGTAGGTNNGGCACGGCGCACTCGCCATGGTTCTGCGGCAGCGCCTTTTTGAGCAGCGCCAGGCGCTCCTCGCCCAGCTCGCCGATGTGGTCGCCGAACATCATCGCGCTGGAGGCCAGCGCCGACATCGACACCGACATGCGCGCCTCGCTCAGCGGGATAGGCTTGTCGAGCGTGATGACGTTGAACGAGTCGGCGTGGTACAGCCGCCCGTGGGTGTGATAGTTGAGCGCATAGTTCTTGCAGGCGCCCACGAACATGCGCCAGTTGCCGCTGATGTAGGTGGCGGGGTACTCGGCAAAGCCCTTGCGCGGCTGGCGTCCCTCGCCGATATCGGGGCCGGTGCGCACGGAATCCAGGCAGCCGATGCAGATGAGCGTGGGCCCGGTAGAGCCGAGCAGATAGGTGTCCTCGCCGGCGGCCTCGCGCACCACCTTCATCAGCGCGCGGAACACCTCGGGGCCGGCGATCATCGTTTTGTCATAATAACCATCATAGTCGAACGGCCCATACACGTTGCCGGCGCCGCACCAGGTGAAATCGACCATATAGTAGCGCACGCCCAGCGCGCGGTAGGCCTCGAACACGCTGCGCACGTACGCCTGTGCCGCCGGGTGGCTGCCGTCGCGCGCATAAAAGTTGAGGCGCTCCTCCGGCAGGTGCTCGCCAGAGATGCCGCGCAGCCACTTTTTCACCTCGATCACCCGCTCGCCGCCGCGCCGCAGGATCTGCTCGTCCTGCTCCTCGGCCTGGGTGGAGAAGCGGTCGGGGATCCAGAAGGGCGCGACCCACAGGCCGAGCTGGAGGCCGTAGCCCTGCAGTTTGCGCGCCAGCTCGGCCAGCCCCTCGGGCAGGCTGCTATAGTCGTCCTCCAGCCAGTTGCCGGGCGTGCCGTCCTTGAGGTTGGCGATGCTGACCCAGTAGTACTGCACGTGGAAGCCCTTCAGGCGCTCGGAGATGGCCTTGGCGTTGGCCAGCACGATCTCCTGGTACTGGCCCGCCAGCGGGTCGCGCCAACTGGTCTCGCCCAGCGCGCCCAGCGCCACGCGCGGCAGGAAGCGCGGCTGATAGTGCGCCGCCACGTCCTCGGCCCACGAGACCAGCGTGTCGTGCGCGCCGATGGAGGCGCGCAAGCGCAGCGTCTCGCTGGTCAGCGTTTGCCCGGGGGCCAGGGCATAGTCGTGCAGATCGCAAAAACACTCGACCGCCGGGGCCTCTTCGCGCGCCCAATAGTGGATCAGGCAGTTGGCGCGGTCAAAGGTCAGGAACGAGGCGTTGAGAAAGGCGTCGGTGCGCTTGTTGTGCAGCACGCCCTGGATCAGGCTGCGATGCTTGCCCGGTTCGAACGGCAAGAAGCCCTCGGTCCACACGGGGCCGTACAGGCGCGGGTCGGTGTCGGCGGTGAGGGGCAGCACCACGTTGCCGGGGTTCCAAAAGGCGCCGTGGCACGAGACGTTGGCATCCGCCGCAGCACAGCCCAGCTCGAGGCGGCTCTCCTGATCCAGCGCCAGCAAGTAGCAGCGCCCCAGCGTGATGGGCGCCCCCGAGCGGTTGGTGATGTCGAGCGTGACCAGCGCTTTGTCGGCATAGAGTTCAAAGCGCGTGCGCAGATCCAGCCGGCTCCCCAGCACTGTGGCGGCGTACTCGCGGGCCTCGCAGTCGCCCAACAGCCCGACGCGCGGGCCGCTCGTGTGCAGTTGGGCGCCGGCCAGGCAGTCGATGCGCTCGCCGTCGGCCTGCAGCCAGACGTGCGCGCCGGTTACGGCGATGCCGTGGCCCAGGGTCAGCGTATATCCGCTGGCTGTACGCTCAAAGGCGATGGTGGTCATGACGCTCTCCTATCGGTTCAGCGCAGCCCCCGCTCGTGGGTGATGCGCAGGGCCGGCAAGTTGCGATGGCTACGCTGATCATTCTCCCGTGAAACCGAACAGAACCCGGGCCACGGTCTGTTCCAGTGTTTGATCCGAGTTGTCTATCAGGGTAACCCCATAGCTCTCGTGATCATCTAGGAAGGGACGCATCCGCTCGTGGAAGTGCACTACCCACTTTTCCGGCGTGACGCTGGCATGGCACGTCCGCGTCAAGCTGCGCGCAATGGCCGTCTCCAGATTGGGGTGCAGCACAAAGATCCTGTACTCTGCTGCTGTCCGGTCCAGAATCTCTCTGAACCGGGCCACGTGCGCGGGCAGTATCATGTGTGAGAGCGCCACATCGTATCCCAGCGCTAGTGCGAAATCGATCTCGGACTGGATCTCGCGGAAGACGGCATCCTCGTCGTAGGCGACGGACCTGCCGGCCCTGGCCTTGACCACTTGCATCACACAATCGCCGTCGATGGCCATATAGCCGTGCGCGTTCTGCAAGTGCTCGGCTACGGCCGACTTGCCGCACGCGCAGGTACCGGTCAGGACGATGATGTGCCTGTGCGCACTGTGCTGTCCACCCGCCAGAGAGAGCTCGCTCCCGCAGGTTCTGCACGTCGGGCGAATGGGCAGGATGCTGAAGCGTTGCCTGCGCAGCGACGGGTCGTGGATCTGGACGCGTTCGCGCGCGATGTCGCCGCACAGCGGACAGACTATGCTGGACACGAGCTCTCCTATCGTTTGCGCAATCTCATTGGAAGCGCAGAAACAGCGCCAGTTCCGCTCGTACCGAATCGAGCACAAGAGCCTCCTGGAGACGGCTAGCGCAGCCCGCGCTCGCGCGTGATGCGCAACGCGGGCAGCGGGTCGTTGCAGGTGACCATGGCCGCGCCGGCCTCCAGGCTCTGCAGCACCTGCTCGGCGGTGTCGGCGCAGTAGGCGCAGGGCCAGATGTTGCGCGCGCGCCACATAGCGACGTGCTCGGGCGTGACGTCGCCCATCGGCACCCCCACCGACCAGAGCTTGTCGTCCGAGTCGGGCTGCACGTTGTGCATGTACTTGGCCCAGTAGCCCAGGTTCGGCAGCCCGTACGCGTCGTGGATGTGGTCGGTCACCGCGGCGTCGAATGAGGTGAACACGCAGCGCTCGGTCACGCCAAAGGCGCGGGTCATGGCGATGGCGGCGTCAGTGCAGGCGATGTCGTCGGGCTCCTGCTTGATCTCGACCGAGAAGAGCAGGCGCTCGTGCGGGCGCACCAGCGTCAGAAACTCGTCAAAGGTGGGGATCACGAGGCCCTGGAACTGCGGCCCCTTCCAGCCGCCGGCGTCCAGCTCTTTGAGCTGCGCGCAGGTGCGCTCGCGCAGGGGGCCGCTGCCGTTGGTGGTGCGGTCGAGCGTGTTGTCGTGCATGATCATGATCACGCCGTCGGCGGAGAGGTGCAGGTCGAGCTCAAGCATGTCGACCCCGAGGTCGATGGCCTCCTGGAAGGAGAGCAGGGTGTTCTCGGGGTAGCGGGCGGCATAGCCGCGGTGGCCAGAGATCACAAAGCGGTGCTTGAACGCGTCCCGTATCATGGTATCTCCCCTGTGAATGTGATGCCCCGGCGATCATTGCGACTGCGGGAGGGCCGGGAGTTGTGCCCCTATTTGCGCCAGAACGTGGCGCAGTCCGCCTTGTCGGCGATGTTGAAGGCGATCATTTCCTGCAGCAGCGGCCAGGGGATCGGCTTGTCCCAGGGGATGCGCATCAGCATCTTGGTGTGCTCATAGCTGGCCTGCACGATGGCGGCCGAAAAGTGCTCAATCCCCGCCATCTCCGGAGAGACGGCCAGGTGCTGCTTGGAGACACTGAAGCCGATGATGAACGTGCCGTGGTCCGTGAACATCGGCTGGTTCCAGGCGATCCTCGTCGCCAACTGCGGGAAGGTTGCGGCAACCCACGCCAGGACCTCCTCGACGCGCGCGCGCTGCTGCGGGTCGTCGATCTGCGCCAGGAACTCGGCAAAGGTCTCCATGTCAGGCCCTCCTGTCTGCCCGCCTCTATCGTAAGGGCAAGCGTCCCCACATCGCGTGAGACATCTCTGGCTCCCTGGATTCAGGTTGACACTCCGGCGAGTTGGACCTACCTGATGAGCAGGTGGAGCTCCCTCAAGAACGTCGGGAGAACGGTCTGATCAACGAGAAACTCGAACTCTAGTGAATGCGCCAAGCCCTCACCATAGGTATTGCCGTTGACCGTGATATGCCCTGTTTTATCAATCGAAAACACTACTTTGCTTCCGCAACAGATGTCACTGAGTTCGACAGTGTTCCGCTTGAACTGATACAGCTCTTCCAGTTCAAGTACGAACTGGCGAAATGCCTTGATATCGTATTCGCACGGTGCAAGACCGGAAAACTCCCCAGATACAATACGCAGGCTGAATGAGCAGTTGTACGGATTCCCGCTCTCTGCGTCCTCAGGCGAGTAGGCAAAACCGAGTATTGCCAGCGAATCGTCCAGGTATGTGAGCGTGGCATTCATGGATCATCCTCTTCTTTGAAGTCATGGCCTATTCTACTGCTAGATGTCTTACAGTAACAGCAACCTTATAGTCATACTCTATGCGCGAGACAAGAGAACTACCGTGTCGACATGGTACGTCTGCGGGAACATGTCCGCCGGCTGCTCTCTCGCGCCTGACGCTATGGCCTACGGATCGAGATGCACCCATGTCGACGTGCCA
The DNA here is from genome assembly GCA_002423325.1 of Anaerolineales bacterium UBA6128. Lineage (GTDB taxonomy): Bacteria > Chloroflexota > Anaerolineae > UBA1429 > UBA1429 > UBA6128. Next base: position 28,596 of record DIVQ01000040.1, read on the forward strand.
TTGACGGATGTTGGATAGGCCAAGTTGCCCGGCCTCGAGCATACCCTATGGTAGCGCCGGGTAGGCTGCTTATTGCGCAGCAGTGTTACGGTCTTGTCCATTTGTCAGGGACAAGCAGATTTGGCGCCGGACAGAGACACCGGTTATCCTTCATATAGTCCTCGAGCGAATACCTGAATGGCCTCTCTATTGTCAGCAATACTTGGGCGATCGTCTCCACATCCAGCGAATAGATGCGCTTCGCGTCGTAACGAGCCAGCACAGTATCAAGCGTTCTCCTATCAAGCACGGGGAAATCGTAGTCTAGCTCACTGAACCATCCGCCATAGTGTTGGGATATGGGCCCGCCCATACCATGTGGGCAGCCAGTGCGACGCGATTCGTCAGGATCAACGCGACACCACCAGCTTACAGACTCAACCAATACTCCCAGGATTCCAACCTCTCTGATGAACTCGAGACTGTCTTGCAGAATGATACAGTCGATATACCCAGATCCGACAGGCTGTACCTCGTACTTTGCTATCAGGACGTCCAGACCCCTGACGAACTCTTCTTTATGCAACTCCAGATAATCAAGATATCCCATGTCGATAGCCTCTCATGAAATCTGGGCTTCTACAGACTGCATCAGCACGACGCATTCCACATGATACGTCTGCGGGAACATGTCCACCGGCTGGGCCTCCACCAGGCGGTAGCCGCTTGCGCTGAGCCGGGCCACGTCGCGCGCCAGCGTGGCGGGGTCGCACGAGACGTACACGATGTGCTGCGGCTGGGCGCGCACGATGGCGTCCAGCGCCTGCGGCGCGCAGCCCGCGCGCGGCGGGTCGAGCACGACCACGTCATAGCGCTCGCCCAGCTCGGGCAGCACGTCCTCCACGTTGCCCTCGTACAGCGTCACGTCCTCGTCCTCGCGGGCGTTGGCGGCGGCGTCGTCGATGGCCCAGGGCGACGACTCGATGCCCACCAGGCGCACGCCGGGTTGCAGCAGCGAGAGTCCCAGCGCGCCCACGCCGCAGTAGGCGTCCAGCAGGGCTTGCCCGGGCTGCAGGGACGCGTACTCGCGCACCACCTCGAGCATGCGCTCGGCCTGGGCGGTGTTCACCTGAAAGAACGAGGGCGCCGAGACGCGATAGTTGCGCCCCGCCAGGCGCTCGTGGTAGTGGTCGTCGCCGACCAGCAGGGTGAGCGTGCCGTCCGCAGCCTGGTACAGGCACGAGACCGGCAGGTCGACCTCGAGGTCGGGGACGGCGTTGTCGTCGCCCTCCAGGATGACCATCTGCTCGCCGGTGCCGATGCCGGCGCGCAGCACGATGCGCGGCGGGGCGCCGGCCTCCAGGTCCAACGCGCTCCACAGTTCGTCCAGCAGCGGGTGCAGGATGGCGCAGGTCTCCACCGGCACCACCGTGTGGCTCTTGGGGGCGTTGTAGCCCAGGCGCCCCTGGGCGTCGGTGACGACCTGGGCGTGGTTGCGGTAGGCCCAGGGCTCGTCCATGCCCAGCGTGGGCTGCACCTGCGGGTCGCGCTGCTTGCCCAGGCGCTCGAGCTGCGTGCGCACAATGTCGCGCTTGAGCGTGAGCTGCGTGGGGTAGTCGATGTGCTGCCAGTGGCAGCCGCCGCAGCGCCCGTACCAGGGGCAGGGGGGCGTCACACGGCCGGGCGAGGGCGCCAGCACCTCGAGCAGGCGCGCGTGAGCGTAGTGCTCGCGCTGCTCAGTCAGCTCCACGCGCACGGTCTCGCCGGGGATGGCCAGCGGCACAAAGATCACCTTGCCGTCGTGGCGTCCCACGGCCTCGCCGCCGTGCGAGATGTCAGTCAGTGTGAGGGTCAGGCTGGTCATAGTATTTCACCACCAAGGCACAAAGACACAAAGGGGTCACAAAGCAATTCGTTTGATGCCATCTTTGATCATCACCACATTAAAGTTGATCAGCAGGCCGAGCCTGAAGCTCGACAGCCGTAGGTAGGCCAGCACCTGGGCCTTGTGTACCGGCAACAGGACCTCGACCGCCTTGATCTCCACGATGACGGACCGGCCCACCATCATGTCCAGCCGCAGCCCAGACTCGAGTTGGACACCGTCGTAGACGATGGGCAGCACGACCTGTCGTTGGACGTCGATCCCGCGCTTGCTCAGTTCGTGCGCGAGGCAGGTCTCATAGACACTCTCCAGAAGCCCTGGCCCCAACGCTCTGTGCACGTGCAGGGCGGCGTCGACGATCGAGGTGGCGATGCTCTCCGTTGCGGCGTCGATTGGCTCCAGCATGTATGTTCCTTCTCTTGGTGTCTTGGTGTTAGAGATCCCTCTGCCAGCGCCGACAGTATAGCCCGCGCGAGGGCCGGCCGCAATCGGCCCTTGTGGGCGTCGGCTCACGGTGCTAGAATCCGGTCACGATCCCGCAAACAACCTGCATGGAGGCATGGCATGGACCGTTACGGCGGACTGAACATGGGACTGGGCAGCATCCCGCTGCTCTCGAGTGCGCGCACCCGCTCGATCTCGGCCGAGAACCCCGACGGCGCGCCGGGCGCTGGCGCTCAGGCTCTGCCCGGCCCCCGCGACCCCTCCTCGTTGCTGGGCAAGGGCTGGAAGGTGCGCCCCTGCATCACCCTGGAGCCCAACTCGACCACGACGCTGGCCGATATCGACGGCCCCGGCACCATCCAGCACATCTGGTTCACGGTGGCGCCCACGGCCTACCGCTCGTGCATCCTGAGGATGTACTGGGATGACGAGGAGACCCCCTCGGTGGAGGCGCCGGTGGGCGACTTTTTCGCGAACGTCGCAGGGCAGCGCTACAACGTGCTCTCGCTGCCGGTGGCGGTCAACCCCTCCGGTGGGTTCAACGCGTACTGGCCGATGCCCTTCCGCAAACGCGCGCGCATCACGATCGAGAACCAGTACTGGGACAAGATCGACGGCTTTTTCTACCAGATTACCTATGCGCTGGATGACGTGCCCGCGGAGGCGGCCTATCTCCACGCCCAGTTCCGCCGCAGCACCACCTCGCGCGAGGTCCCGGAGCATGTGATCCTGGACGGTGTGCGCGGCCAGGGACACTATGTGGGCACGGTGATGGCCTGGACGCAGTTCTCCAACGGCTGGTGGGGCGAGGGCGAGATCAAGTTCTACATGGACGGCGACGCCGAGTACCCCACCATCTGCGGCACCGGCACCGAGGACTATTTCTGCGGTGCGTGGTGTTTTGGGCAGACCTTCAGCGCGCCCTTTACCGGCTACCCGCTGCAGGTCAGGGCGGAGGGTCAGGTGCCGCTGCACGGCCTGTACCGTTGGCACATCATGGATCCTATCCGCTTCCGGAGCGACCTCAAGGTGACGATGCAGGCGCTGGGATGGTGGCTGAACAGCAAGTTCGAGCCGCTGGCCGACGACATCTCGTCGGTGGCCTACTGGTATCAGGGCGAGCCGCACGCCGCCTTCCCGACACTCCTGGATCTGGCGGGGCGCTGGCCGCGCTAGCGTACGAAAAAGGGGCGAGTCCACTCGGACTCGCCCCCTGTGCTCTCGCCAGGATAGACGGTCAGGGTTTGCTGGTGATCACGTCCGTCAGGTCGGGCAGCAGGGCGCTCACGTCCCAGGTCTGCCAGCGGCCGTCGAGGTCGCCGGCGTTATAGATGGCAAAGCCCAGCACGTAGGGATCGCGGCGCAGTTCGTCGTCGTACCAGGACAGTTGTCCGACGTACTCACCGCCGCTGGTAAAGTCGGTCCAGCCGCCCTGACCCTCGTTCTCGGGCAGTACGCCGCCGTCGATGCCCGCCTCGGTGATGATCAGCGGCACGACCAGGTCGTTGGGCTGCAGGTACTCGTCGTACCAGTAGCGGTAGCGCAGCGTCAGCGCGCCGCACTCGGCGTCACCCTCCAGCCCGGGGACCTCGCTGCCGAGGCCATCGCTCATCGAGGGCGCCGAGTACTCGTGCAGCGCGAACACGCCGTCGTACTCGCGCGCGGCGGCGATGGCGGGCATAAAGGCGGTGAACTCGACGGCCTCGGGGTTGCCGACGCCAAAGTTGCCCACTGCGACGCGCAGGCCCAGTTCGGCCATGGCCAGCGCGCGTTCGGCCTCGAATACCGCGTACCAGGACATCTGCCAGGGCAGCGTGATATCGGGCTCATTCCAGCCCAGCCAATAGTCCACGCCCGGGTTGGCGAGGTACTGGGGGGTGTGTGCCGCCACGAACTCGCGCGCCCGCACGGTCGGGTTGCCGATGAAGGACTGATCGCCCTCCAGCAGACGCCCGACGGTGATG
>DIVQ01000237.1 GCA_002423325.1 Anaerolineales bacterium UBA6128
CGCGCTGTGGCAACTGGCTGTGCCCGACCGAGCGTCCGTACTAGCACAGCGTGTACAGTCAGAGCGAGACGCCGGTCCAGCGGCTACGCTCGCTAACCAGGTATAGTAACCACGATTGTGAGGCAACATCATCCCTACGGTAACATTTCATTCTGGCGCAATTCGGGCTCCCCTTGCCGACAGGGCGCGATGGCGCTATGCTGGACAGGAACTGAATGGACGAGTTGGTGTGAGGGGAGGGCTGATGCGGCACACTGTGGTCTATGCACAGCGCGGCATGTTCGCCGGCTGGCCGGCCAACAACGGCGTCTGGTCATGGGACGGCCGCGAGATCCTGGTGGGTTTCACCGTGGGCGCGCTCGAGGAGCAGCCGGGGCACAACATCCTGGAGCCCTACCGCTCGCTGCTGGCGCGCAGCATGGACCAGGGCGAGACCTGGACGCTGGTCGAGCCCGACCACTTTGTGGGGGCGACATCCGAGGCAGCGGCTCTCGCCGACCAGATCGATTTCCGCGCGCCGGGCCTGGCGCTGCGCGTGGAGGGCACGGGCTACCACGGCAGCGACGATCCGGCGGGTGCCCTGTGGGTGAGCGAGGACCGCGGCGAGCACTGGCGCGGTCCCTACGCGCTCGGCCCCTGGCCCGAGGTGGCCGGGATGGAGATCACCTCGCGCACCGACTATGTCGTCGAGGGGTCCCACGCCTGCCTGCTGATGATGTCGGCGCGCAAGGGGGCGTTTCTCACCGACCGCGTGTTCTGCGTGCGCAGCACCGACGGCGGGCGCTCGTTTGCGTTCGTGGGCTGGGTGGTGCCGCCCAGCGAACCCTTCCGCGCGGTGATGCCTTCCACGGCGCGCGCCGCCGACGGCGCCCTGGTCACGGCCCTGCGCCGCCGCGAGATCGGCACGCAGCGCTGCTGGATCGACGCCTACGCCTCGCGCGATGGGGGTCGCACCTGGGCGTTCGCCGGCAAGGTGGCCGACACGGGCGCTGGCAACGGCAACCCGCCGGCGCTGGCCCGGCTGGCGGATGGCCGACTGTGCTGCGCCTATGGCGAGCGCGACACCTGCCGGATGCTGGCGCGCTACAGCCGCGACGGGGGCGCGTCGTGGAGCGCGGCGCTGGTGCTGCGCGACGATTTCCAGCGTGACCGCTTCGGCGACGCGGACATGGGCTACCCGCGGCTGGTGCAGCGCGCCGACGGGCGCATGATCGTGATCTACTACTGGGCCACGCGCGAGCGGCCGGAGCAGCACATCGCGGCGACGATCTGGGAGCCGTGAGGGCTGCGTGCCGGACCGCGGCTAAGACGCTGTGGTCGTGCTCGTCGCCACTTCTACTGTCACGTGCACGAGCTCTTCGTGCACGCGCAGCAGCGCCTTGTACTCTTCTGCGCTGCGCGGCGCGTCCGACACCAGCGAGACCACACAGGCATACTGCACGCGCCCCACGCGCCAGACGTGCAGGTCGGTGATGTGCGTCGCGCCGTCGGCCTCCAGCGCCTCGCGCACCTCGCCCACTACGCCGGCGTCCATCTCGCGGTCCAGCAACACGCGGCTGGTGTCGCGCAGCAACCCCCAGGCCCACACACTCACCATGGCGGCGCCCACGATGCCCATCAGCGGGTCCAGCGCGGCCCACCCGAAGAAGCGCCCGCCCAGCAGCGCCACGATGGCCAGCACCGAGGTGGTGGCGTCGGCCAGCACGTGCAGGTAGGCGGCGCGCAGGTTCAGGTCGCCGTGGGCGTGGCCATGGCCGGCGTGGGCGTGCCCGCCCGCTTCCCCATGGCCGACCAGCAGCCGCGCGCTGACCAGGTTCACGACCAGGCCGACGACTGCCACGATCAAAGCCTGGTCGTACTGAATCTGGAGCGGCTGCGCGAGGCGGCGCACCGACTCGACCGCCATGTAGAGCGCCACCATGGCCAGGACGATGGCGCTGGCAAAACCGCCCAGCACCTCCACTTTCCATGTGCCAAAGGCGTAGCGCCCGTCGTGGGCCGAGCGTCGGGCGATGACATAGGCTAATGCGGTGATGCCCAGCGCGGCGGCGTGCGTGCTCATGTGCCAGCCGTCGGACAGCACCGCCATCGAGCGGAACAGCAGGCCGGCGACGATTTCAACCACCATCATCGTGGCCGTGAGCGCCACCACGCGCCAGGTGCGCCGCTCGGCCGCGGCGCTGCCCTCGATATAGATGTGCTGGTGCTGCCAAGGAGATAGATCGAGTGCGTTCAGGGCGACCTCCAGGCTTCAGGTTGCGTACGAGCGCGGCTCGCGCAGCGTGACGTCCAGGTTCACACCGGAATTGTGTTCAGCTGTTCGCGATAGTAGCGATAGTTCTCCCAGGAGATATCTGGCGGCATGGCGTGGTCGCAGCCGGGGATGTAGCCGCCCTCCTGGCACAACGGGATCACCGCGTTCACCATCTCTTTGATCGCCGCCTTGCTGCTGGCCAGCACGCGCTTGTCCATGCCGCCGGCGATGAGCAGTTGCTTGCCAAAGCGCTTGCGCATGGCCACCACGTCCATCTCGGCGGCCACCTCCATCGGGTAGATCCAGTTGATGCCCACGTCCAGCCAGCAGGGGATCAACTCTTCGACGTTGCCGTCGCTGTCGAGCATCATCAGATCGATGCCGGCGGCGTGCAGGCGGTCGGTGATGCGGCGATAGTGCGGCAAAAAGAAGCGCCGGTACATGGCCGGGCTGATCAGCGAGGCGCTCTTGTAGGCCATGTCCTCCCAGAAGACGGCAAAGTCATAGTTCATGCCGTCCAGCGCGCGGTCCATCACCGTCAGGATGCAGTGCGTGATCTCCTCGACGGCCCGCTCGATCAGGGCGGGCTGGTCGTAGAGCGCGATGGCGATGCCCTCCACGCCCATCCAGTTGCGCAGCCAGCCGAACAGGCTGCCGCAGTTGAGCCCCAGCGGATAGTCGCGCTGGGCATAGTCGCGCTTCATGCTCTCCCAGTGCAGCGGAAAGCGCGCCGGGCTGGCGGGGTTGAGCCGCCGGCTGAACTCGGGCCACTGCTCCGGTCCCTTGAGCGGGTAATCCAGGTACTGGGGCATGGCGGGCGGCTCGGCGTCCACGCGCTTGCGCTTGATCACGCCGTCGCCGTCGCGGTAGATCTCATACTCGCTGGTCTCCTCAAGCGTCTCGCGCTCAAAGGCGGGGCACAGGTAGGCGCTGACCGGCACCACCTCGTAGCGGTCATAGCCGCCGTAGAACTCCCAGGTGCTGTCCTCGGGCAGCCCCTCGCGCTGCCAGCGCGCGATCGTCTCCTCGTAGGGACCCATCTCCCACTGAAACAGGCGGTCACGCGGCTCATAGCGCGCCGTGGCCAGGAACCGCTCGCGCGAGTTCATCGTTCGGCCTCCTTCTGGGGCAGGTGGACATGCACGTGACGCGCGCGTTGGGTATAGCACTCGGACATCTGCCCGTCAAGGGCTGCGCTTGCAGGCGGGCGACGATGTGGCTATCATGGGGGCACAACGCCCGGCCGGCGCAAGGCCCGACCGGCGCAACGCCGCCGGCACGAGAGGAGCACGTATGCGACTGAGAGAACGTCTCTGGAACCCCTATGCCCTGGTCTTTACCAGCAATGCCTGCATCATGATCATCGAACTGGTGGCGAGCCGCCTGATCGCGCCGCGCGTGGGCGTCTCGCTCTACACCTGGACATCGGTCATCGGCGTGATCATGGCGGGCCTCTCGCTGGGCAACTATATCGGGGGGCGCCTGGCCGATCGCCACGCCTCTCGCGCGCTGCTGGGCACGATCCTGTCATTGGCGTCGCTCTCCACGCTGCTGATTTTGTGGCTGAATAACGACGCCCACACCTGGAAACTGCCCTTTCAGGCGCCCTTCATGGTCTGGGTGGTGGCCTACATTGCCGCGGTGTTCATGCTGCCCAGCGTGATCCTGGGCTGCATCTCGCCCATCGTCGTCAAGCTGAGCGTCACGAACCTGCAGCGCACCGGCCGCACCGTGGGGCAGATCTATGCCTGGTCGGCCATCGGCAGCATCGTGGGCACCTTTGCGACCGGCTTCTGGCTGATCTCGGCCTTTGGCACCAAGACGACCGTGCTGATGGTGGCCGGGCTGTTGCTGCTGCTGGGGCTCTGGTTCATCACCGATGGTCCCTGGCGCAAGGCGCTGGTGCGTGCGCTGGTGGTGCTGGTGCTGTTCGGAGCCGGGCTGTTCTATCTCAACCACAAGGGCTTTTTGTGCAGCGAGTGTCTGCGCGAGACCAACTATTTCTGCATCAAGGTGAGCGAGTCCGAGCGCGACGGCGCCACGATTCGCCAACTGACGCTCGACCGGCTGGTTCACAGCTACACGGACATTGCCGATCCGACCAACCTGCAGTATGGCTATGAGCAGACCTATGCCGCGGTGATCGCGCCGGTGGTGGCCGCCAAGCCCGATTTGCGGTCACTCTTTATCGGCGGTGGCGCTTTTACGTTCCCGCGCTATCTGCAGGCTACCGTGCCGGATAGTTACTCGGTGGTCAGCGAGATCGACCCAGAGGTGACTCAGGTGGCCCACGAGTATTTCGGGCTGGACTATGAGCCCAACATCGCGACCTACAACATCGATGCGCGCCAGTATATGATGCAGGAAGCGCCGGTCGACGAGTTCGACATTGTCTTTGGCGACGCCTTTAACGACTTTTCGGTGCCCTACCATCTGACGACGCTCGAATTCGCTCGTTTGGTCGACCGCGCGATGCGCGCCGACGGGCTGTACATCGTCAATATCATCGACGGTGGGCAGCGTGGACAGTTTCTGCGGTCCTTTGTGAACACGCTGAACGAGGTCTGGGAGTACACGGCCGTGATCCCGTCGATGACCAGTTGGCGCGAGACGGTGCGCTCGACGTTTGTGATCGTGGCCAGCCACGAGCCGTTGGATCTTTCGGGCGTGCCGGGGTCGACGCCGCCGCTTGCCGAAGATGAAGTGGCCGAGTACCTGGCCATGGAGCCGGCCGTGATCCTGACCGACGATTATGTGCCGGTGGATAACTATTTGGCGGGTGTGTTCAGCGATTCGGCCGACGACTTTGCGCTGGACGCCAGTTGGTCCAGCATCATCGTCGAGCGCGCCGCGGTGCTTGGCGGCGGGGCCGGGGTGCTGATCGTGGCGGCGATTGTGCGCCACGTGCTGCGTAAGCGCAAGGGCGTCGCAGAGGTGGACACCGGAACCACGGAGAGCACGCAAGATACGGAAGGGAACCGGCAATAGTCCCGCCATTGTGGCGCGCCTCGCCGCACGGTCTCGCACAGACGAGGACATGCCATGAGTGATTTCATCACACTATCGTGCCCCAACTGTGCCGGCAGGCTGCGCGTGGTGCCGGAATCAGCCAGCCTGGTCTGCCCGAGCTGCGGCAACGAGTACCTGGTGCGTCACGACGCGGGTGGTGTTCTGCTGGAGAGCTATGCGCGTTGCCCGCGTTGTGGTCGCAATGACCAGGTGAGGATTGTCTCGGCCATCGTGCGCGAGCAAACGGCTTTGGCAGCCGCCCTGGGGGCTCCGACGGAACCGGTTCCCGAGGCGCCGCTCGCCCCTCGTAAGGCTTCGCGAGCGCTTGTCAGGCGCGCGGTTTTGAGCGCGATAGGTGCGCTGCTCTCGTTTGTGTTAGGGGCAGGGGGCGAAGACTTTTTCATTCTGACATGGCTCGTGTGTATGGTGCTGGCCGTCATCTGGGGCATCAAGGCGCGCAAGGTGCACGCGGAAGCCAGGGACCGTGAGGTTGAGGCGTTGGCCAGTCAGGCGGCCGGACGGGCAGTGTGGGAACGCGCAATGGCTCGCTGGCAGGAGCTGTACTATTGTGCGCGCGACGACCGTGTTTTTATCCCAGGCGAGCACCAGGCTGTGCCGGTGGCGCAGATGCATGACCTGCTGTACCGGTGACGGGTGCTGTTTCACGGAGCAAGGCAGATGTCGCGGAAGGCATTGTACGGTGTCAAGACATCGGTTACAGGGTGTATCAGTACATCGTTGACACATCGAGATAGACGCCGTCGCGGTCTGGAGTCGTGAAAGCGCGGGTCGTGCTGGTGGCCAGGTCGACCTCGCGTACGTACTTTTGGCGGTACTGCACAAGCAGTTTGCCCGCCAACTCCTGGATCGCGACGCGCTCGTTGGCGAGAGGCTTGGCCACAAAATAGCGCTGGCCCCGGTACGATAGACTGCCTTGCTCGTTGAGCCG
>DIVQ01000209.1:0-876 GCA_002423325.1 Anaerolineales bacterium UBA6128
GCCTCCAGGAGATGGCCGAACTGCGCCTGCGCCAATTCCGGCGAGATGCCCAGGATGCGGAACATGCGCTCCTGCTCATCGCGGCGATAGTTGCGGATGCTGCCGCCGCCCACCTCATAGCCGTTGGCCACCACGTCATAGGCCTTGGCGCGCACTTTGTCGGGCGCGCTCTCCAGCATCGGCAGGTCCTCGTCCAGCGCTGACGTAAAGGGGTGGTGCACGGCGACGTACTTGTTCTCCTCGGCGCTCCACTCCAACAGCGGAAAGTCGACGATCCAGGCAAAGGCCAGCACATTGTCGTCGGCCAGCTTGAGGCGGCGGCCGAACTCGAGGCGCAGCACGCTCAGCGACTCGGCCACGACCTTGCGCGAGGCGTCGGCAACGATCAGCACCAGGTCGCCCTCGCGGGCGTTGGCACGCGCCAGCAGCGCGGCGGTCTCCTCTTTTGTCAGGAACTTGATGCTGGAGCGCACACCGTCGGCGCCCACGGCCATCCAGACGAGTCCGCCGGCGCCCGCCTTTTTGGCCAGCTCGGTCAACTCGTCGAGCTGCTTGCGCGAATAGTCGGCGCAACCGGGCGCGACGATCGCCTTGGCCTGGCCGCCCCCCGCGAGTGCGCTCTGAAAGACGCGGAAGGAGCTGGCACCGAGCAGGTCGGAGAGGTCCTCAAGTTCCATCCCAAAGCGGATGTCGGGCTTGTCGCTGCCGTAGCGCGCCATGGCCTCATCCCAAGTAAAGCGGGGGAAGGGCTCGTGCAGGATGCGCTTGGTTGATACCGCCGGCACCAGAGCTCGGAACAGGCCCTCCGTCAGGCCCATCACGTCCTCCTGATCGACGAACGACATCTCGACGTCGAGCTGGGTGAACTCGGGCTGG
>DIVQ01000209.1:913-9160 GCA_002423325.1 Anaerolineales bacterium UBA6128
GCTGGGGCGACTGGGGCAGGGCGTAGAACGACCCGGGGTGCAGCCGGCTGGGCACCACATAGTCGCGCGCGCCCTCGGGCGTGCTCTTGAGCAGAATCGGCGTCTCGATCTCGATAAAGCCGCGCTGCGAGAGGTACTCGCGGATAAAGCGCACGGTGTCGTGACGCAGGATGATGTTGCGGTGCATACGCTCGCGGCGCAGGTCGAGGTAGCGGTACCGCAGGCGCAGCGCCTCGTCGACCTCGGCGTCCTCGTTAATGTAGAACACCGGCGTCTTGGCCTCGTTCAGGATCTCGATCTGTTGGGCCAGAACCTCGATCTCGCCGGTGGCCAAGCGCGCATTGATCATCCCCGCGGGGCGCAGCCGCACCAGGCCGGTGACACGCACAACGAACTCGTTGCGCAGAGTCGCGGCCACGTCGTGCGCCGCAGTCGAGGCGTCGGGGTCGATGACCACCTGGGTGATGCCCCAGCGGTCGCGCAGGTCGACAAAGATCAGGTTGCCGTGGTCACGGCGACGGTGTACCCAGCCTGCGAGGGTGACCTGGCCAGCGGCGTTGCCAGCGCGGAGTTCTCCACAGTTGTGCGTCTTGAGCATGGTAAGACCTCCTACCGTTGGTGCGCCAAGGGGTTCCGACGATTATACAACGATGGCGCGCGCGGCTGCAAATGTGCGGCAAGGCGTCTGCTGATTGACGGCGCGCGGGTCGAACGCTAGAATAGTCCTGTGGCGCGGTGATATTGGAAGGAGCTCAAGATGGCACATCTGGCCGACGGAACAGCACTGCCCGGCAAGTTGTTCGTGGTTGAGGGGATCGACGGTTCGGGCAAGAGCACGCAGCTCGACCTGTTGCGCAAGTGGCTGATCGCCAAGGGCTATTGCGTCGCTTTCAGCGAGTGGAACTCGTCGCCGCTGGTGCGTGACACCATCAAGCGAGGCAAGAAACGCAAGATCCTGACTCCTACGACCTTCAGTCTGCTGCACGCGGCCGACTTTATTCACCGCATGGAGCAGCAGATGATCCCCGCGCTCAAGGCCGGCGCCATCGTCCTGGCCGATCGCTATATCTATACCGCCTTTGCGCGCGATGTGGCGCGCGGCGTCGACCCGCAGTGGGTGCGTGAGCTCTACTCGCTGGCCGTGGTGCCGACCCAGGCGCTCTACTTTCGCGTGCCGCTCGAGGAATCGCTGCGCCGCATCATGTTGGGGCGGCCCAAGCTCAAGTATTATGAGGCGGGCCTGGATGTGGGGCTGAGTGAGGACCCCAACGAGAGCTACCAGCTGTTCCAGGGGCGCATTCTGCGCGAGTACGACCGCCTGGCAGATGAATATGGCCTGGTCACGATCGACGCTGCGCTGCCAATCGTCAGGCAGCAAGAGATGGTGCGCGGGATCGTCAAGCCGCACCTGGAGGGAGCGCTCAAGGCGGAGGCCAATCCGTGGCGCCACGTGCTCGATACGGAGCAACTCGCCGGGCGCTACCTGGGCAATGCTACGCCGGAGGCCAACTGATGAGCAAAGTCAGGTTCTACGGCAAGGGACTGGCGAATGTGACCGTGACCGAGGTGCCCGGCAAGCTGATCGTGCTGGAAGGGCCGGATGGCGTGGGGCGCTCGACGCAGATCGCGCTGTTGCGCGAATGGCTGGAGGCCAACGGTTACGCGGTCTTTTCGAGCGGGCTGCGGCGCTCGGAACTGGCGAGTGTGGGGATCGCGGAGGCTAAAGAGGGGCATACGCTGGGGCGCACCACCACGGCCATCTTTTACGCGGCCGACCTGGCAGACCGTCTGGAGCGCGAGATTCTGCCCGCGTTGCGGGCAGGCTTTATCGTGCTGACCGACCGCTACTTTTACTCGCTGATCGCTCGCTCGGTGGTGCGTGGCGTGGACGAGCACTGGATCCGCTCGCTGCTCGGCTTTGCGCTGGTGCCCGACGCGGTGTTCTACCTGCGCAGCGATGTGGAGCACCTGCTGCCTCGCGTGCTGGCCACGCGCGCCTTTGACTACTGGGAGTCGGGGATGGATTTCATGGGCCGCGCCGACTACTATGAGAGCTTTGTGACCTATCAGCGCCGCATGCTCGACGAGTTTGATGCGCTGGGGCGCGAGTTTGGCTTTTGTGATATCGATGCGACGCAGCCGGTGCACCAGGTCTTTCGCGCGCTCCGTGAGGGCGTTGTCGAGGTGGTTTCTGCGCTCAAGGTCAGCTAGCGCGACGCCACCAGCGCGCAGGCGGCCAGAAGCGGCGCGTCGGGGCCGGTGACGGCACCGCGCGGCGCAGGGCTGCCCGGCCGCGAGTCGCCTCGTGTTGAAAGCGCTGCCACGCCTCGCCAAAGGTGCGCTCCAACTCGACGGCGCGCGCCTGGCAGGCGGCGCGATAGGCCAGCACCCCCTCGAGTCCGCGCAGGTCGCCGCGGGCGGCCAGGGTCTGATCGATGCGTTCCACCGCTACGGCTGCGTCGTGCAGCTCGCCCAGGTGGTCCTGCAGGGCTGTCACGGCGGGAATCGCGCCGGTGAGCCGCTTGGGCAGCGCGTTCCGGTAGCTCTCCAGAGCATAGCGCAAGCGTTTGCACTCGATGCGCACCTGATGCAGAAATTCCAGCGGTGCGTCGGGGGCCACCTGGCCGTGCGCCTCCACCGACTGCCAGTGCACGTGCACCAGACGGGGCACCAGCGCGCTGACGACATAGTGCGCGCCGGACTCTTCGCGCGGGGCGTACAGGTCGTCCAGCAGCCGGCGCAGGTCCTTCAGCAGCCGGCGGTAGCGCTTTTTGCTCAGATAGGTGAGCATCTCGTGTCGGGCGGCCTCGCGCTGTGCGGTCCAGTCATCCACCAGCACCTGCAGGCCGGATGCCTTGTCGCCGGCCTGGTCGCGGAAGGCGCTCAGGTCGGCCAGCGCGACGTCGAGATCGCGTACGGCGCCGAGCGCGGCCCCCAGCTCGCGCAGGCCGTCCTCTGCGTCTCCCGCATGCGCTGAGCGCAGGTAGGGGCGCACCAGCCGCATGGCCGAACGCATGCGGCGCGTGGCCACGCGCATGTCGTGCAACTCTTCGGGATCCTCACCCAACCGCGTGCCCGCTTCGTGCGCCAGCATGTCGTTGCGGTAGCGTTCGAGCACCTTGGCCGCGCCCAACCAGATGCTGTCCTCGGGGCGCGGTGGGGCAACTTTGGCGCGGGCGGGCTGCTCGGCGGGCGCCGGAGGCGCCTGTTTCGCGGCCTTGGCGGGTTTTTCGGCCATGGCGCTGATCCGCTCGGCGTCCGCTGCCACGGCCAACTCTAGCTTGCTGCGGGGCTCGGGCGTCAGCCCTGCGACCTGTGCGAGTGCAGCCGCGATGCGCTGCATATCCTCGGGTTGGCCGTCGGGCAGCAACTCGCATTCCAGCATGTACAGGCGCGGCCCCTCGCTGGTCAAATCCACGGTGTCAAGCGACAACTCGGCTACGACCCTGTCGTCAGCGCTCAGCAGGCGGCGCGTGCGCTCCTGAGCGATGATCAGCCAGGGCGTGAGCGCCTGATCGCCCACCAGGCGCAGGGTTTCGTCGCGCCAGGGACCCTCGGGCCAGCCCTGCGGGTCGCTGATCTCGCCCGGCAGCGGCGTCTCGAGTTCGGCGCGCGTGATGACCTCACTGTCAGAGGTGCGGGGTCCCTTGAGCGTGAGCGTCCAGCCGCGCTCGTCGCGGCGCAAGCGGCAGGCCCAGCCCTGCTGCGCCAGGTCGCAGCCGGCGGTATCCAGGTAGGTGTCCTGCACGTGGCTGGTGCGGCCCGACGACACGGTGTAGCGGTCGATCTTGTCGAGCAGAGCCAGCTGATCGAGGCGTTCTGCTGAGGCGACGCGGTAGCGCGCTTCGGTTTCGGTGCGCATGGAGGGCCTCCTCGACCGGTGGGAGCAACGCGGGAGCATTATAGCGGCGCGAGAGGCGCGGCGCAAGCGCAGAGGCGTCCGTGCAGAGTCGCGTGAGGGGAAAGCGCAACAGACGGCCAGGGAAATCCCTGGCCGTCTGTTGCGCGCAACCTAGTGGCTGGGCTTGAGCGCCCGCACAAACGCCGAGACTATCTCGCTGTCTGGGTCGATCAGCGCCTCGATGGGCGTGGCGCCCTCGCCTCTTGGAAGATCGTCCGGGCCGTAGACTTTGATGGTCTCGAGCGCAACGGCCTCAAAGCCGGCAGTCTCCAGTTTGGCGGCGTACTCGGCCTCGGTGAGCGCGCCGGTGACGCACTCGGCCCACAGCGAGAGTGCTTGACGCGCCTGTGACGTGAGGGGCGCGCCGCGCACCACGATATCGGTGACGGCCAGCCGCCCGCCGGGGCGCAGCACGCGGAAGGCCTCGGCAAGGACTGCGTCCTTGTCGGCAGACAGATTGATGACACAGTTAGAGATGATGACGTCGACGGAGGCGTCGGGCAGCGGGATCGCCTCGATGTGGCCCTTGAGGAACTCGACGTTGGCAACGCCGGCCTCGGACGCATTGCTGCGCGCCAGCGTGAGCATGTCGTCGGTCATGTCGAGGCCGTAGGCCTTGCCGGTGGGGGCCACGCGCTTTGCCGAGAGCAATACGTCCAGCCCGGCGCCCGAGCCGAGGTCCAGCACGACCTCGCCGGGTTGCAGGTGCGCGAGCAGGGTGGGGTTGCCGCAGCCGAAGGAGGCGTTGGCGGCGGTGTCGGGCAGCGCGGCAAGCTCGTCCAGGTCGTAGAACGACTTGGCGCTGCTGCAGCAGCGGTCGGAGGCGCAGCAGGACGCGCCGCCCTGCGCCACGACGCGCCGCGCGGCGGTGGCATAGTGCTCGCGCACCACGCGGCGTACACGCTTGACGGTGGGGGATGCAGACATCGGTTCTCCTTGTTCGCAACAGTGTGGGCCCGAAAGGGCCGCGGAGGCGGGCGGTGCGTCTGCCAACCAGGCGCGCAGTTCGCCCAGCAGGCCCGGCCGCAGGGCGAAAAAGATCCACTGCCCCTGCTTTTCGGTGGTCACAAGGCCGGCCTCGCGCAGCACCTTGAGGTGATGCGAGACCGTGGGTTGGGCCAGATCGCAACAGGCGCCCAGATCACAGGCGCAAACAGAGCCCTGCTCGGCCAACTGCCTGATGATGGTGAGGCGGGTCTCGTCGCCCAGGGCTTTGAACAGGCGGGCGGCCTGGTCAGAGCCGGGGTAGCGGCGCGTGGCGCAACATTCGGTTGCTTGAGCGGACATGTGACGCCTCCACCGGCATTGGGCACGATGATAGCCGATATATTGATGTTTGTCAATATATCCAGACGTCTGGGCACGCCGGTCATCGCACGCACATCCGTTCAGCCAGAGAAGGGTCAGCGCAGCGCCAAAGTGACCAGAGGCCGCCGCCATCGGGCGGGGGCTGACCTGGGGCCAGCGGCGAACCGCGGCTTCAGCAGGAGGCGGGGTCGTCAGGAGTGGAGGGTTGCGTGAGCCAGGGTCCGAGCAGGCTGAGAACCTGGGGGTCGAGTGCGTAGAGCGTGCAGTCGCCGCGTTTCGACGCGTGGACTGCGCCCAGGCGCTGCAGCGTGCGGAGATGGCGCTTGACAGTGAGTTCGCGCAGGTGGCAGTGGGTCGCCAGAACGTGGGCGCACATGCGCGGCGCGCGGGCCAACTGGAGCGCGATCGACAGACGCGCCACATGTCCCAGCGCGCGATAGAGCTGCGCCGCGTGCCGGGTTGACTCGGCAGCGTCGAGCGCGGGTCTGTGCGATTCGGTGCGTGCGGGCATGATCTGGCCTCCCGGATCAGGGACCATCCTAGCAGAAGCGTCGCGCAGGGTCAACCCTCAGGGACGGGCCCGGCGCACCTGGCCGGCTGGAGGGGCGCGAGGAGCAGGGGGCGGGTTGCCGTGGGCTTGACAGCGTTATTATGGAGTGTTAGCATGCTTGCGGAGGGCAGGCGCCATGAGCCTGATGGGCGTCGAGATCGGTTCAACCGGCTGCAAGGCGGCCGTGTACACGCTGGAGGGCGTGCCACGGGCGCAGGCTGCGCGCGCCTACGAGCCCAGGTCGCGCCGTGACGGCATGCGCGAGATCGACACCCGCGAGGTGTGGGCCGCGATTCGCGACGTGATCGCCCGCGCGGCCGCACAATCCTCAACCGACCCCGTGCAGGCGTTGAGCGTAGCTTCGCTCTCCGAGGCTGTGACGGCGATCTCGCCGGACGGCCTGCCGCTGAGCCAGTGTCTGCTGGGCTGTGATCGCGCGTCGCAGCCCTATCTGCAGGCCGTGCGCGACAAGCTGGGCGATCAACGCCTGTTCGACCTGACCGGCCAGGTGGCGGGTCCGGCCTGCGTGTTGAACACCGTGGGCTACATCCGCGACAAGCAGCCCGAGTTGTATGCCAACGCGTGGCGATTGCTGCCCTGGAGCAGCCTGGCCTGCGCGCTGCTGGGCGGGCGGGTGCTGTGCGACTATTCGATCGCCAGCCGCAGTCTGCTTTTCGACATGCGCCAGCGACGTTGGGCGCGACCGATTCTTGACGTGCTGGGCGTCAGCGAGACCAAGCTGCCGGATCTGGCGCCGGGAGGCACGCCGGCGGGGACGCTGTCGCCGGCTCTGGCGCGCGAGTTGGGGCTCTCGCCGCGGGTGCGGCTGATCGTCGGCGGGCACTCGCCCTGCTGCACGGCGCTGGGCGCGGGCGTGGTGCGCCCGGAGCTGGCCCTCTACGAGTTGGGCTTGTCGTTGCGCATGGCAGTGACCTTTGCGGCGCTGCCGCTGACCTCGATGCTGCTGGCGCGTGGGCTGAGCCTGGGCTACCACGTGCTGCCCGAGCTATACCTGAGCCTGGTGTACACGGCGTCCGGAGGCTCGCTGCTCAAATGGTTCCGCGATCAACTGGCTGCGGCCGAAGCGCGCGACGCCCAACGGCGCGGGACAAGCTATTACGACGAGTTGCTGGCCGAGATGCCCGACGAGCCCACGAGCCTGATCGCACTGCCGCACTGGGCGCCGCCCGGGCCGCCGCTGCTGGACCCCAAGGCGTCGGGCGCCATCCTGGGCCTCCGGCTGGAGACGACTCGGGGCGAGATGCTCAAGGCGCTGCTGGAGGGGATGAGCTACTATATGGCGCAGGGAATGGCGCATTACCAGGACATGGGCCTGCGCATCGAGTGGTTGCGGGCCACGGGCGGTGGCGCGCGCTCGGCGACCTGGCTGCAGCTCAGCGTGGATGTTCTGGGCGTGCCGGCCGAGTTGCCCGAGGTGACCGATGCCACCACGCTGGGCGCCGCGCTCCTGGCGGGATTGGGGTCGGGCGCCTACGGCAACGCCGCCGAGGCCGTGCGCGCGGCGGTGCGCATCCGGCGACGCTTGGAGCCCAACGCGGCGCGCCACGCCAAGTACCGCAGTATGCTGCAGCGCTACGCCGAGTTGGACGCCTGGTGGCGCGAGCACGAGTAGGGGAGCCCGAGGGTACCAGACGCAGAGCGAGCGGCCACAGCGGTGTGGCGCGTACAAGGAGGGTCAATGGAGACCGGCCTGCTGATCGTGATCGCGTTGAGTGCGCTGCTGGAGATCCGCGCTGAACTGGTGGGCTCGCGCCGCCAGATCTACCTGTTCAAACCGCTGACGACCGCGCTGATCCTCGGGCTGGCCCTGTTGCAGCCCTGGCACACGCCCACCGAATACGTGTGGGCCATTGTGGCAGGGCTGCTCTTTTCGCTGCTGGGCGATGTGATGTTGATGCTGCCCGGCGACCGTTTCGTGGTCGGGCTGGCGGCGTTTCTGCTGGCGCACGTGTGCTACATTGTGGCCTTTGCGCTGCGCGCCCCGTGGGGCCTGAACGCTCTGCCGCTGCTGGGCTGCGTGGCTCTGTTGGCTTTTGCCTACCTGTATGTGGCGCGGCGCGCCGGGCCGATGCGCGGGCCGGTGGCGGTGTATGCCTTGGTGATCATCGCGATGCTGTATGGCGCATGGGCCTGCTGGTATGCGCTGGGCGGGAAACAGCCGCTGCTGGCGGTCCTCGGCGCATGCCTGTTCGTGGCCTCGGACCTCACTCTGGCGATTAACCGCTTTGTGCGCCCCGTTCGCGCGGCGCGGCTGGGGGTGATGGCGACCTACTATGCGGCGCAGTGCCTGATTGCGCTGTCGGCGTAAGGAACGCGCCTAAGGTTTGACGGCGCGTGTGGCGACAAACGCTGGCGCGCGATCGCCCAGGGCACCGCGCGGGTAGTGGTCCTCGTACAAGTGTATCAGGCGCAGGCCGGCCTCGAGCTGGCCGCCGATCTGCGTCTCCAGCGAGTGGCTGAACTCGAT
>DIVQ01000217.1 GCA_002423325.1 Anaerolineales bacterium UBA6128
ACACCACTAACTGAGACATTATCGCCAGGAGCCGTCGATAGGGCGTCTGAGGAGCGTCGTAGCGCTTGATCACTTTACCGGTTCAGCGTTCGCAGACCAGTAGCTTGGCGGTGGGCCGGAAGCAGTTGGCGTGCATGCAGGCCAGAGCGTACACCTGCTCCAGGCGCTCGTAGGCCGCATGCGAGGCGAGGCGGCCGTAGTCTAGCAGCGTGCGCACCAGTAGACTATTGCGCTATTCCACACGGGGCTGGTCCATCTTGTGGTACGTCAGACCGTGGCCGAAATGAACGCCTTGTTGTTGCAGAAAGACCTGCTATTAGAAGTCAAGAGGTCGAGCGCTAAGGAACTCATCGGATCTGGTAAGGACGTTGCTCCTTAAGGATGACAAAGACGCGAGACAGTAGCTTCCGGGAGATGGCGCCCAGGATAACGCCGTGAGGTTTGCCCTGTGTGCGCCTGGCCTGGTAGTAGCTTCGCAGGTCTGGGTCGAACTGGATAGCCATGCTGGCCGCTTGCCAGAGCGCATGCCGCAGATAGGGTGAACCACGTTTGCTCATGTGCGCGTGGGAGGCCTGAAACTGCCCGGTCTGGTAGACGCTGGGATCGATTCCGGCATAGGCTACGAGTTTCTCGACGCTGTCGAAGCGATGGATGTCTCCGATCTCGGCGAGGATGGCAGCTCCCGTGACCGGACCAATGCCAGGAATGGAGGTGATGTGTTGCGGAATCTGCGCCATGAGGGTGGCCAGGGACTCCTCGATCTGGTCGACTTGGGCATCCAGCAAGTCGATCTGCTCTAGCAGGCAGCGCATCTCGACACGCACCGCGTTGGTCAAGAAGCCGACGCCGACAGAGTGAAGAGCCGCCTGCTGGATGGCGTGTGCTTTATCAGAGCCGAACCGGCCGCGGCTGGCGTCTTGGAGCAGTTTGGTCAGCTCAGAAAGGTCGAATTGGGCCATCTCGTCGGCGGTCACCGCCTCCTTGAGCAGTTCCCGGGAGGACTTGATGAAGACGTTGGAGAACAAGGTCTCGTACTCGGGAAAGACGCGGTCCAGGACGCACAAGGTCTTGCGCTTGCAGTCACCGATCTGCTCCACCAACTGCGCGCGAAAGCGTGTCAACTCGCGCAGTTGCAGCAGCAGTGGTGTGTCTCGGCTGGTGGGAGGAAGGTTGGCGATGCGGATGTAGTCGGCGATCCAAAACGCGTCGGTGGTGTCCTGCTTGACCTTGCGCACGCCACTGCGACGGTAGGCGGCGACCTGCAGCGGATTGAGCACAACGACCTCATGCCCAAGGGCCGTCAAGGCCTCATAGAGCGCCAGCCAGTAATGGCCGGTGGCCTCCAAGCCGACGAGCATCGACTCGGACAGACTCGATAGCACCTGCTGGAGCCGCTCGAATCCCGGCCGGTCGTTGCTGATGGACAAGGCGCCTTGGACAACTTGACCCTGGCCATCCAGAATCAGGGCACAGTGCTTGCGCTTGGCGACGTCGATCCCACAGAAGAACATCTCGTATCCCTCCTTTGTCACTTGGTGAAGTGAGGTGACCTCGGACATCTACGAGATACCCAGCCTTGTAGGTCATGCGCAGCCAAGCTGCAACCTGCTTATTCGAGTCTACTCGTAGAGCCGAGGCGACAGTCTTTCGGACGAGGCCAAGCCTCAAGGAGCACAAAGTCGACCTCAGCTTCTACGAGCCATTGTAGGCCAGCACATAGCTGGCCCACAACTATACTATACAAGGAGCTGATGTCAAGGGTATACCCTATGCCTTGCCTGTGCAGTTGAAGTTGAGCAGTCGAGTGCTTGTGTCATAGCAAAGGAGTGGTTGGCATGAAGCTCAAGATCACCAAGGTCGAGCCCTTTCTGCTGAACCTGCCGTTCTCGTGCGAGCGACAGGCCAAGCACATGCACCGGGCGAGCACGCACGGCGAGCGGGTGTGCATCTGGCGCGTGGAGACGGATGCCGGCATCGTCGGCTACGGCGACAACCATGGTGGGGCGGAGCCGATCGCCGACCTGGTGGGCAAGAACCTGTTCGATTACCTGTACGACGACACGGTCGGAGACGGGCTGCAGGTGGCGCTGCTGGACGCCGCGGGCAAGGCGCTGGAGGTGCCGGTCTATCGGCTGCTGGGCGAAAAGGTGTGCGACGCCTCGCCGATCTCCTGGTGGGACATTGACATGCCGCCGGAGGACTGGGTGGAAGAGGTCAAGCTGGCGATCAGCCAGGGGTACACCTCGATCAAGCTCAAGGCGCGGCCGTGGCGCGACATCATCGCGCAGATCGGGGCGGTCAGCAAGGTGGTGACGCCCGGGTTCAAGTGTGACATTGACTTTAACGGCTTTCTGATCAACTCGGGCACAGCGATTCCGATCCTGCGGCAGCTCGACGAGTTCGAGTGCGTAGCGTTCTACGAGTCACCGATCGACCAGAGCGACGTGGCGGGGTCGGTGGAGGTGCGTCGGCGAATCAAGCGACCGGTGAGCTACCACTGGGGGGCCCCGCCCATCCCGACTGCGCTGTTTGAGAACGTCTGCGACGGGTTCGTGATGGGTGGAAGGGTTAACCAGGTGCGAGCCTGGTCGGCGACGGCGGCGCAGTTCAACAAGCCCTTCTGGCTGCAGATGGTGGGCACGAGCATTCGCACGGCCTATGCCGTGCACCTGGGGGCCACACTGACGCACGCACAGTGGCCCATGATCACGTGTCACTGCCTGTACGCCGATCCCCTGATCAAGCAGCCGCTCAAGGTGGTCAACGGCTACATCAAGGTGCCGGAGACACCGGGCCTCGGCATCGAGGTGGATGAGGAGGCGTTGGCCAGGTACCGGGTCGACGCCGGCGTCAAGACGCCCAAGGAGGAGTATCTGGCCAGGCGTAGGGTGCTGACGATTCGCTGGCCGGCGGCCGCAGGACAAAAGAAGGGGCCGGGCTTCCGCTTTACGAGTGAGACCGACTACCAGAAAGCCTTCTACCGGGCCAGTATGCCGCGGTTTTCGCACGGGGTAACGCTGGAGATCCTGGAGGATGACGGCAGCGCTGCCTTCGACCGCCTGTATGAGCGCGTCGTCGCCGGTGACATCCAGGACTGAGCCGCCTCTATTGTTGCAGGGGCGAGTGCCGTGACGCTCGCCCCGACATCAAATCCCGACAACAAGGAGAACGCGCGTGTTCCGCATCTCACCCGAACGAAGACAGAAGCTGATGTGCATCGAACAGCCGCACCGCGACAAGGTGTTGCGGGCGTTGGATGTGATCGAGCCGGAAAAGTACGTCTGCTATCGGACCTGTGGTCCGATTACCATCGACGGCCATCTGGACGAGCCATCCTGGCAAAAGGCCCCCTGGACACGGCTATTCGGTCACATCGAGGATCCGGAGGGGGTGCCCTACCTGGCGACGCGGGCAAAGATGCTGTGGGATGACAAGTTTTTCTACGTGGCAGCTGTGCTAGAGGATCACGATGTTTGGGGCACCTTCACCAAGCGGGACTCGCCCATCTGTGCGGCAGACACCGATTTTGAGGTGTTTATCGATCCCGACGATGATGGGCTCAACTATATGGAATTCGAGATGAACGCCCTCAACTGCGTCTGGGATCTGTTGATGGATCGCTCGCCGTGGT
The DNA here is from genome assembly GCA_002423325.1 of Anaerolineales bacterium UBA6128. Taxonomy (GTDB): domain Bacteria; phylum Chloroflexota; class Anaerolineae; order UBA1429; family UBA1429; genus UBA6128. Next base: position 3,632 of record DIVQ01000217.1, read on the forward strand.
GGGGCCAGGGGGGCAATGGCGACACCGGCTGGGACTATCAAGACGTCAAGTCGGCGGTACAGGTCAACGGCACCCTCAACGCGCCCTGGATCGAAGACAAGGGTTGGACCGTGGAAATCGCCTTTGACTTTGCCAGCATGAAACCGCAGTGCATCAGCGTGGCCTGCCCGCCCAAGCCGGGCGATCAGTGGCGGCTGAACATGTCGCGCGTCGATCAGGATCGCGAGCGCACCTACGGCTTCGACTGGACGTGGTCTTGTGTGGGCGTGTACAGTATGCATATCCCCGAGCTATACGGTTATATACAGTTTTCTGGTCGGCAGGTGGGCAGCGGCGAGGAGCCGTTCATCGAAAAGTGAATGCGCGCCCTAGCCGCGCATACACAGGACAGAGGAGGCAAGCCAGCGTGACGACAGAGGGACGAGCAAGTGTAGACAAGCCGCCCGAGTACACCATCTACCGGGTCAGCGAGCCGATCGTGATTGACGGTCGTCTGGATGAGCGCGCGTGGCAGCAGGCGCCGCGCACGCGACGCTTTGTGCACATCACGAGCGGAGAGCCGGGTTGGTTCAATACCCAGGCGATGATGCTCTGGGATGACGAGTACCTATACGCGGCCTGCATTATCGAGGAGACCGATGTGTTCGCCCGCGAGGGACGCCGACACACGCCGGTCTACCAGATTGACCCCGATGTAGAGCTGTTCTTTGATCCAGATGGCGACGGCAAGAACTATTACGAGTTTCAGATCAACCCGATCAACACCATTAACGAAGTCTACTGGCCCGAGCCGGGATCCAGAGAGGCGCTCTTCGGCTGGGATCTGTTGGGGATTCGTACCGCGGTACAGGTGCAGGGCACGCTCAACTGCTACGAGATCAAGGACCAGGGCTGGACCGTGGAGATGGCTCTGCCTTTCCGCTCGATGGAGCGACTTTGCCCCGATCGGCAGACGGCTTCATTGCCGCCGCGGCCCGGCGACACCTGGCGGCTGAACTGGACGCGCGTGCAAAAGACGCGCCATGTGCCCCCCATTCAACGTGGCAGGCGCTGGTTTCCGACAGAGCCGCAGGCCTTTGCGGCAAACGGCGGCCGTATCATCGGAGAGAGCCAGCAAAGCACCGACTGGGTGTGGTCGGTTGCGCCAAGGTACAGCGCGCACGTACCCGAATCTTGGGGCTTTGTGCACTTTTCTGACAAGCTATTGCAGCCATGACCGCAAGCGTCGATCGCCCCTGCGCGGGCGGGCTCGTCGCTCGTGCAAAGCGTAACACAGGAGATTAACAGACGTGATCAAAGACCAGAAGGCGACTCATTTGACGCCCCCGGAATATACCGTCTACCGCGCGGCTGAGCCGATCGTCATCGATGGCTGGCTGAATGAGGCCTCGTGGGGGCGAGCGCCGCTCTCACGGCGCTTTGTGCATATCACGACCGGGGAGCCTGGCTGGTACAACACGCAGATGCGGCTGTTGTGGGACGACGACTATTTGTATGCCGCCTGCGTGGCGGAAGAAGAAGACCTCTTTGCGCACAGCGGCTGGCGTCATACGCCGCCCTATTGGGATGACCCCGACATCGAGCTATTCATCGACCCTGACAACGATCGCTGTAACTATTACGAGTTCCAGATCAACGCGATGAACGTCATCAACGAAGTGATCTGGGACTATCCCATCCACGAGGGGTGCATTGGCCGTTTCGGTTGGGACCTGGTGGGCCTCAAGCACGCGGTACAGGTGGACGGCTCACTGAACGCCCCATGGATCAAAAGCAAGGGCTGGACGGTGGAGCTGGCGCTCCCCTGGAGCGGGATGGGGGCCATGTGCCCGCGTCAGGAGACCGCACTGCCGCCCAGGTCCGGCGATAGCTGGCGCCTCAACTGGACGCGTGTGCAAAAGACACGGCACCTCCCGCCGGCCGTCCGCTCGCCGCGCACGTTCAGCAGTCCACGCGAGGAATGCGAGTACACCGGGCCGCGTGTGGTGGGTGCCGCGCAGGATAGCACCGACTGGGTCTGGGCGGTCGCGCCGGTCTACAGCGCGCATGTCCCCGAGACGTGGGGCTGGGTCAAGTTCAGCGACGAGGTGGTGGGCGAGGACGCTGGCGCGCCCTGACGTGTGCGAGGGCGCTCTGCCCGCGAGGCCAGGGCTATGCATGCAGAGCTGCGGGCTGCAAGACGGAAAGGTATGGACCGTCGCAGCCGCGATAGGGGCCTCGTCGCGTCTGTCTTGAGGGGAGACTATGGACACTGAAGACCTTTACAGGCATCTGAGCGAGCGCGTGCTGCCCGAACTCAAGCCCAAGATCGAGTTGCAGGACTATATCACTGCGCGCATTCCTCCCTTCAACCCACTGGATCAGCTGGCCAACTGGCCGGCGCATGCCGAACGCCTGCGCGAACGCTACCTGGACGAGGTGGTGTTTCGCGGCGTGCCGGAGGCCTGGCGCAGCCCGACGCCTTCGGTAGTGTGGGGCGACGTGCTCGAATCTGGGGCCGGCTACCGCATCCGCAAGCTGCGCTATGAAGCCGTGCCGGGCCTGTGGATTCCGGCGCTGCTGTACGAGCCGGAGCAGTTGCGGGGAACGACGCCGGCGGTGCTCAACGTCAACGGGCACGTGGGACCACCCGGCAAGGCCATCGCCTACAAGCAGATCCGCTGTATCAACCTGGCCAAACGCGGCCTGCTGGCCCTCAACCCGGAGTGGCTGTACTTTGGCGAGTTGCAGGGCTCAATGCGCACCCACAACCGTGCGGGCTACCTGGACCTGGTGGGCGTGTCGGGGCTGGCGGTCCTTTTCCTGGCGATGCAGCGCGGGTTAGACGTTCTGCTCGAGCATCCCAACTGCGACGCCGAGCGCGTGGCGGTAACCGGGCTTTCCGGGGGCGGCTGGCAGACGATCGTGCTGAGCGCGCTGGATCCGCGCGTGCGCATGGCCGTGCCGGTGGCGGGATACATCGGGCTGGAGCAGCGGACACAGTGCCGCGGAGACATCGGCGACCTGGAGCAGAACGCGAGCGACCTGGTGCGCGTCGGCGACTATACCTGGCTGACGGCGCTGCTGGCGCCCCGGCCGGCGCTGCTGATCTACAACGACAAAGACGACTGCTGCTTTCAGGCGCCGCGCGCGCGTGCGTCGGTGTACGATCCCGTGCTGCCGTTGTACGAAGCGCTGGGTGCGGGGGACCGATTCGCCTTTCACGCCAACTATGACCCCGGCACACACAACTATGAGCTCGACAATCGGCAGCAGTTCTACCGCTTTCTCAAGCGCCACGGCTACACCGCGGAGACTGCATCAGACGACGAGATCCCGAGCGACGACAAAGTACGCAGCCAAAGCGAGCTGAACGTGGGGCTGCCGGCGCGGAACGCCGATTTTCGCACGCTGGCGCTGGCCTGCGCCAAGGGGCTGCCCAGGAGACGCGTGCTTGCACGCACGGCCGCCGGGCTGACCTGCTGGCAGCGGACGATGAGGCCACGGGTGGCCGCGATCCTGCGCTACGAGGAGCCGACGATCCAGGCGTCGCTGGTATCTACCTGCACGGATGCAGGGATCGAGGTGCGGCGCTGGCAACTACGGACCTCAGACGGCTTTACGCTGCCGGCGGTGGAGTGCACGTGTGTCGGCGGCGCGTCGGGTGGGACGGTATTGGTCGTGACCGATGCTGGCCGCACAGGGCTGCCTGACGCGGTGGAGCGCGCGCGTGCGCGCAAGCGGCGCGTGGTAGCCCTGGATGTGGTCATGACGGGCGAGTACAGCATTGCGGGGACCCCTTGTGCGCAGGTGGCCATGATGCTGGCGACCGCGGGAGAGCGTCTGCTGGGCCTTCAGGTGGCGCAGGCGGTGGCAGCGGCACGCTGGTTGAGTGCGCTGTACGGCGGGCCGCTGACGCTGCTCGGCGCGGGACGCGAGTCCGGCGTTGCTGCGCTGCTGTCTGCGGGTCTGGGTGCGCCCGTGGACGTGGTCGTGGCTCAGAACGCTCCGATCAGCCTGCGGATCCTCATCGAAACGGGAGTGCACTATGACGAGTGCCCCGGGCTGTTCGGCTTTGGGCTGCTGGAAACGCTCGATGTGCGCGAGATGATCGCGTTGGCGCTGCCGCGTGAGGTGGTGCTGGTGAGTCCCGAAGGCCGACCGAGCCTGATTCGGAGCGAGATGGCGGTGCTCAGCCGGCTCGCGCGGGCTGCGGGCGGAAGAGGGCCTTCTGTGTGTCCTACGTGGTAGCAGACAATGACTGAGCGAGGTGCAGGATTGTACGGGAAACAAGGGTACTTGAAGGGGGTCAAGCGCGCGGTCGATCTCTGCACGCCGCAACTGCGCCTGGAGCAGGATGCCGTGGCCATGAGCGACACGACACAAGCACGCACACCGCACCACGTGGATGGGTTCTTTGCACATTGTGCTGGCTTTGTCTATCAGATCACCGGCGATGCCCACTATGCAGAGTTGGCGCGCGATGCGCTGCTGCTGGACTCGGTCTATTCCGGGTTCACGCCCCTGTGGTCAGCGAGAGCCTATCGATTCATTGCAGATTCCCAGGCTATCAGCGAGGCCGACAAGGCAACCATTCGCAGCACACTGGTGCGGACGGCCGAAAGCCACAGCACGCTCAAATGGGGGCTGATCCCGCAGTGGAACATTCCGCTGACTCAGGTGCTGGGCACCCTCGCCATCGCGCGGCTGTTTCCGGAGCATCCCAGTGCACCCTCGTGGGCCGGCATAGCAGACAAGATCGCGGGGGACTGGCTCAAGGTGGGCGATGTGGCCGAGGATGCCATCAACTATGAGCCACTTGTGCTTTTCTACATAATGTTATACGGGGAGTATACGAACAGCGAGCGCGAGATTCTGTTCGACCGCAATGTGCGTGCAGCCGCAGAGCGGTATCTCGCGATAGTGCCGCCGGTGGGCGTGATGCCCGACTACGGAGACTCGAGCTGGGGCGTGCAGTGGGGACTGTGGATCGCAGTCATGGAAAAGCTCGCCGCCGTGTATCGCGATGGTCGCTATCGCTGGGTGGCTGATCGGTTCTTTGCGTTTGCGGAGGAGCAGCACTGGTGGGACGCGTGCGAGACGATTCAGAAGACCTGGTTCGACCTGAGCGCCCTCGCCTTTGCCTACCAGTGGCGTGATGACAGCATCGCATCCGTGGAGCCGAACATCGGATCGGGCGTCTCTTATCGCACGCTATTCAAGGTCAACTTTTCGCCGGTGCCCGAGCCGGCCCCGGGCTACCGCGTGGACTGGGCCGAACGCCGCGAAGACAAGCTTGTTCTTCGCAGCGGCTGGCAGCGCGATGCCGCGTATCTGTGCCTCAATCTGCAGGGGCGTGTAGGGCACGATCACTCGGACGCCGGCGCGATCATTACTTATGCTGACAACGGGGCCGTGCTGCTGCACGACTGCAGCTATATTCAGCGCCACGGCGAGTTTCACAATCTGCTCTTTGTGCAGAGCGAGGATGCGCCTTTCGCTCGGCCGCCCTGGCCGCACAGCGGTGAGCGGTTCGACTATAAGCCACAGATGCAGTACTTGGTCGAGTTCCCGCACATGGTGCTGACGGCCTTCCAGAGCCGGGGTTACTTTGGCTATCCCATCACGCACACGCGCGCGTTGGTTTTCGACAAGCGTCGTGCTCCAGTGGCGATCTACGACCGCGCACTGATCCACGAGGGTAGCTACACGATTGGGCCGCTCTACCATGTGGCTCAGGTGGTCAGCAAAGGCACGCAGCACTTTACTACTGATCAGGGGCAGCCTTACCACCACCATGGCATCCAGATCGAGAGCCCTGAGGCGCGCCTGGTGATCGCGCTGCCGCTGGCCAGTGGGCCGTTGGAGCAGTTTGAGCAAGAGACTCCGCCACACCCGTTTCGTTACGCGGGTGAAAAGCGCGGCCTGCCGGATGCGCTCTTCAGGAGCTTTAACAACAATAAGGTGGTGTATCAGGCGAGGCGCGCGCATGCGGGCGAGCATGTGCACTTTCTCACGCTGCTCGCGCCACTGGGGGGGCAGGATGATCCGGATGCGTGGGCGCGAACGATCGAGGTGTTGGCCGACGGGGCTACAGGCACATGCGTGCGCTACCGGGTGGGCGGCAAGGTGGTCTTGGTGGCTTTCCGCGGCGACGGCGCCGTGAGCACATCCGCGCTCGAGAGCGATGCGGCGGCGTTGCATCTTGAGCAGGTCGGTGCTGAGGCGATGGTCTCGTTCCACGAGGCGACCTACCTGACGATAGAGGGCGGCGAGGTCTTTCGCACGCTGGATTGGCCCGCGGAACAAAAGGAAGACGTGTCGCGCTATTTCCGCATCCCCTCGGCGATCAGCGGCGAATTGCAGCTGCGACCCGATGGCGGGAGTGCGCTCATCTATGTGTACGACTGCTATGAGCCGGGCATTCCGGTGAGCGAGGTGGAGGTCGGACTGGTCTTGCCGGCAGCGCCGAGGCGACTTGAGGTGGACGGGCAGGCCGCGCCGATCGAATGGAGCGCGGAGACTGGCCTGCTCAGGCTGGTGGTGCGGGGCAAGACGACCTGCGCTTGGACGATGTAGCACACCTGATAGTCGTGCGCTATAGGAATCATCGGCGTGCTGAGGCCGTTCTTATCCGGTTTGTGCAGGGATGGAACAGGAGGACAGATGAGCAATCCGAAGTACGTGCCGCGCCAGGAAGAGCAGGACCCGCGCACTCTGGGCCTGCCGGAGCCTCCGGACTATATGTGCTACCGCACATGTGGGCCTCTGACCATCGATGGGCGCCTCGATGAAGAGTCGTGGCGCAAGGCGCCCTGGCTGGGCCCCTTTGTCGACATGGAAAAGGGCACGCCGGTCGAGTACGACACGCGCGTGGCCTTCTTGTGGGACGACGACAACTTTTACTGCGGGTTCAAGTGCCAGGAACCGGACATTCTTGGCTATGAGACCAAGCGCGATGGCGGTGTGGGCGGCGATCAGGACTTTGAGGTGTTCATTCTGGGCGAGAACACCTACTATGAGCTCGAGATGAACGCCCTGAACACGATCTACGAAGTCTTCTGGACTTGGATGCGGCCGCTGATCGCTGCCAACGATGTGGAGGCGATCGAAAGCCTGTTCCGCACGCGCCGCTACATCATGGGCGTAATCGGCGACGATTTCGACATGCGACACGGCTCGTTTGACTGGGATTTTCCCGGGCTGCAGAGCGCTGTCTATATCGATGGCTCGATCAACTGGCACAAGGACCGCGACAACTACTGGTCAGGCGAGTTGGTGTTCCCGTGGAAGGGCTGGGCCGAGCTGGCCGGGGGCGTGCGGGCTATCCCGCCGAATGAAGGCGACATCTGGCGCATCGGATGCTCGCGCGTGGAACACTGGCGCGACGACGACGGCAAAATCGTGCGGGGGCGTGACTGGTGCTTTGCACAGCACGGCAAGATCCAGATGCATCTGCCGCACCGCTGGCCCTATGTCATCTTTAGTCAGAAGACGGTGGGCAAGTAGAGCGCTGCAGACACAGGTGCTCGCCAGGCGGGCGTCGGCAGGACGGCGGCGCGTGCTGCGCTTCACAGCGACCACATCAGATCGGAGGTAGACCTTTGACAGCCAGGAACTTGGATACGCTGATCTACTCGCGCGAGGTGTACGCCCGCACGCCCCGCGCCTGGGCGTTCAGCGCGACGACGCGGGATGAGGCTGAGGCATGGCAGCGCAAGGTGCGTGCGGGGCTGTTGCGGCTGATGGGCGGATTTCCGCGCCGTCGGTGCGCGCTCGACGCGGAGGTGACGGCATCTGTGGCGCTGCCGGGCTACATGCGCCATACCGTGCTGTTCCAGAGCCGTCTCAACATGACCGTCTACGCCTATCTGTTGATCCCCGATGGCTATGTGTCGCCGGGGCCAGCGGTGATCTGCCTGCCGGGCCATGGCCGCGGCGTGGACGACATCGTGGGCATCGAGGAGGATGGCAGCCTGCGCACGGCCTATGGCGGCTACCAGAACGACTTTGCCCTGCAGTGCGTGCACAACGGGATGGCGGCGCTGGCGATCGAGCAGCTGGGCTTTGGGCATCGCCGCGATGAGGCCGCGCGCCAGCGCGGTGCTGGTAACTCGTCGTGCCAGCCTGCTGCGGGCGCTGCGCTGTTGTTCGGCGAGACGATGGTCGGGTGGCGGTCGTGGGACGTAGTGCGCGCGAGGGACTTGCTCGAGACGCGACCCGAAATAGATCCGCACCGCATTGGCTGCTGCGGCATCTCGGGAGGAGGCACGATCACCTTTTTTGCAGGCTGCGTTGAGCCGCGCATCAAGGCGGCCTATACCAGTGGCTACTATAACACGTTTGGCGACAGCATCATGAGCCTGGCGCACTGCATCGACAACTATGTGCCGGGGCTGCTGCGCTACGCCGAGATGTACGACCTAGTGGGGTTGATCGCGCCGCGCCTGTTCTTTGCCGAATCGGGCACGCGCGACCCGATCTTTCCCGTGGGGGCGACGCGCTATGCCTTGGCGCGCGCTCGGGAGGTGTATCAAGTCTTTGGCGCCGAGGGCCAACTGGACAGTGAGATCTTTGAAGGGGAGCACTCGTTCTGGGGCGTGAAAGGGATGCAGTTCCTGCGAGAGCGGCTCTAGTCGGCGGGGTAGGCGGCGCGCCGAGGCTGTGGCGCATTCCTCGGCAGAACCACGTGGTCCAGCCGATCTGAGGGGTTTGCTTGCCAAATCCCGATTCCTATGCTAGAATCGCTGGATGTGTTCGGCAAGGTGAGCATCGCGCAGCCGAACGGCCACGCTCAGTCGATCGGTGAGACCGGCCGAGCCATCCCCGGAACATGTTACATGTGGCGCGCCCTCGCCGCAGCCACAGCATCCTGACTGCGTAGACAACTCGACTTGCCGAAAGGAGCCGATCAGGGCCATGCCCGGAGTAGCATACAAGAGTTTGATGAGACGACTGATCAATAGCAGATGGACTGACCGTATCGTTCATTTTGTGCTTGTCCCCGCCGTGTTGATCTATTCCCTCTGGCTTCCCCCCGCCGCCCTTGGCGAGCGGCTGTTTCACACCGATCTTGCACTCGTCACGCCAGATAAGGGCGGCGAGGTGACGGGCTATGCCGGTGCCAGCCTCACGGTGGACCAGGGTGCGGTGACCAAGCGGACACGCCTTTCGATGGACGCCCTGGGAGGCGCTGAGCTAGACCAACTTCCAGCCGATAGCGCTGAGCGGTTGGCGGCGCAGCGCGTTCCTGAGGGGCTGCTGTCGGCGGGGCCGTGGCATCGCATCACGGCCTACAAAACGCTGCCCAGCAGCGCCGAGGTCAGTCTGCCGATCCCGCGTGACCTGGCAGATGTTTCGATGGGGGATCTGTACGGCTGGAACGGCGTGGAGTGGGAATGGCTGCCCTCACGGATGGGCGAGGACGGCCTGTCTTTAGAGGCTGACCTCAACAGCGTGCCCTCGTTGCTGATGGTGGCGCAGAACCAGGCCATGCCCGCGCGTGTGGCGCTGACGGCGGCTGAGGACGAGGTCGCCACGGCCGCCCAGGTGGGTGGCGTGTCGATGCTGAGCCTTACCGGTCTGACGCTGGGGCCCGACGGCGCAGTGCTGGGCGAGCTACCGGCAGTTGCGGCCTTTTCAGAGTTTGGCGGTCAGGCGCTGGCGTCTGTTTCCAACACCGTTGAGGGCGTGGTGCGCTCGGATCTGGCCGACAACCTGCTCATCGACGAGGCGCAGCGTGCTCAGCACGTAGCGCAGATCGTCAAGCAAGTGGTTCCCAGCTCGTTTGCGGGAGTTGAGCTGAGTTACGCCGGCGTGGACCCCGCTTTGCGCAGCGAGTTCACCGCCTTGGTGACCGGACTGGCCGAAGCGCTGCACGACGCTGACAAGCTGTTGGCCGTGCGGGTCGATGCGCCCGTCAAGCAGGGCGCTGGCTGGAACAGTGGCGCCTATGATCTACAGGCGTTGGGGCAAGTGGCTGACATAGTGCGCGTACCTGCGCTGCCCGAGCCCGCGGCCTATGCTGCGGACGGAGCTATGGACCAGATGGTGGCCTGGCTCGTGCGGCAGGTCGACCGGCGCAAGGTGGACCTGGTGGTGCCGGCGTGGTCGCAGGCTGTTGTAGACGGCAAGGCGACGCCTCTGAGCTACTCACAGGCGCTGGGCATGCTCGCGCCGGACGTGCAGAGCAACCTGGCAGGTGGAATGTTGCTGCCCGGTCAGTCGGTGACGGTGGGCTTGCATGATGCGCCCGAGGTCCAGTTCGACGCCGAGGCGCAGGTGTACTGGTTTGAGCCGGCCGCAGGGCAGGGCGCCGCAGAGCGTGTTCTGCTGGGCACGGCGTCCAGCGTGGCCCGTAAGTTGACGTATGTGACGCGTTTCGGGCTGGGCGGCGCGCTGGTGGATGGCGCCGTGAACGCTCACAATGATGCCGATACGCTGCAGGTTGTAAGCGTTCTACAGGAGAACATCGTCCCCGTGGCGCCCGCTTTTGCTTTTGTGGGCACGGTGGAGGACGCCGCTGGCGCCCAGGTGGCGCAGTTGGTCACCTCGTTGGAGGACGGCCGCGTCGTCTGGACGGCGCCCAACCGTCCCGGCAGCTATGTCATCCGCGCAGGCGTCTCGGAGGATGGCGGCAACTCTGTGCTGAACGCGGTTTCGCAGTTGGATGTGCTGGTGCCGACGGCCACGTTCACGCCGACGCCGACGGCGACCAACACGCCGACGGCCACCCCGACGGCGACACCCACGAGTACGCCGACGTTGACACCCACGCCCAAGCCCACGGCCGTACGGGCGCCGTCGGTGGCGTCGGCGCCGAGGAGCTCGGCGACCGGGGGCTATTTCGGGTACGGTATTCAGGCGCACTTTATCGACCAGGGCGACCACGATCGGATCTTTGGGGCGATCCAGGACCTGGGGCTGGGGTGGGTCAAGCAGCAGGTGCGCTGGGAGGACATGTGCAGCGGACCGGGCGCCTACAACTTTGGCGAGATCGACCGCTTTGTGGATGGCGCCAACGCGCGCGGGCTGAACATCCTATTGAGCGTGGTGACCGCACCCGCTTGGGCGTGCCCCTCGGACTATACCGAGCCTGGCCCTCCGTCGGACCCGGGCACGTTAGCCGAGTTTGTGCGGGCGCTGGCGAGCCGCTACAAGGGGCGCGTCAAGGCATACGAGATCTGGAACGAACAAAACCTGGCTCGAGAGTGGGGTGGTCTGGGATTCAGACTGAATGCCGGCAAGTACGTAGAACTGCTGGCTGCCTCGTATAACGCGGTCAAGTCAGTAGACCCGGCGGCGGTCGTGGTCAGTGGGGCGCTAACCCCCACTGGCTGGAATGATGGCGACCTGGCGATCGATGACCGCCTATATCTGGAGCAGATGTACCAGGCGGGCTTCCAGCGCTACTGTGACGCAGTGGGCGTGCATCCCAGCGGCTACAACAACCCCGCTAACGTAGACTGGCAGACCTGGAGCGATCCGACAGCCCCATCGTACAAGGGGCATCCCAGCGCGTTCTACAGGGGCACGATGGAGAGTTACCGCAACATCATGCTCAAGTATGGCGATGGCGGCAAACGTCTCTGGGTGACCGAGTTTGGCTGGGCCACTGTTGAGAACATGGGCTTTGGGGCGGTCTACGAATATGCCAACGACAACACCGAGGCCGAGCAGGCGGCATGGATCGTGGAAGCCTATCAGATGGGCAAGCGCTGGGGCTGGGTCGGGCCGATGTTCCTGTGGAACCTGAACTTTGGTCCCGTCGCTTGTGGCTCGGAAAAGGCGCAGTTCGGTATCGTGCGCTGTGATTGGGGTGCGCGGCCGGCCTATGCCGCGATCCGTGATATGGCCAAGTAGGCGCACTACGCGCCAGACGTGAGCAGGAAACCTGGGCAGCGCCCAGGTTTCCTCGCATATGGGGGCACAGCGGAACCACAGTTTGGTCGCGTGCGTCCAGATACCATAGAATGGAGCAAGGAGGAGTCATGATCCGTTTGAACCTGGCGGCGCGTTTCGCGGTGGTTATCCTAGCCGTGGCCCTGGTTGGCTGCGGCGGCGAAGTCACGCCCACCGCTATTGTGCTGGAGACGGCCGTGATGCGCACCCCCAAGCCGACGTTCACGCCGGCGCCAACCGAGACTGAAGCAGTGCTGAGCGCTACCGAGACACTGGCGCCCACGGCCGCGCCGAGCGAGACATCCGCAGCCGAGACCCCTGCCGAGCCTGCGGCAACCGACACATCCGTCGCTCCGACAGCGACGAGTGAGCCGCCGACAGTTACGCCCGAGCCGACTCTGGCGCCGACGAAGCGCCCGGTAACAAGCCTGCGGTTGGCGTCGCCCGAGTACGGGATGCAGGCTTTCGTCTGGTGGCGGCCGGAGGTCGCCAGCCGCGACCTGGAAAAGATCCGCGAGGCCGGCTTTGGCTGGGTCAAGGTCAACTTTGGCTGGCGCGATATCGAGGGCGCCGGCAAGGGCATCTTTGACTGGTCCCGCACCGACCGCATTGTGGATCAGGCCACGGCGGAGGGCCTCGACCTGCTGGTGCGCATCGACCATCAGCCCGCCTGGGCGTCCGGCGGTTCGGCGACCAACGGCCCGCCGAGCAATCCGCAGGACCTGGCCGATTTTATGAGCGCGATCGTGGGGCGCTACAGCGGCCGCGTGCGCGCCTGGGAGGTCTGGAACGAGCCGAACCTGGCGCGCGAGTGGGGCGGGCAGGTGCCGGACCCGGGGGCCTATGTCAAGATGCTGCGGGTGGCCTACGCGGCCATCAAGGTAGCCGACCCGAACGCCATCGTGATCAGCGCCGGGCTTTCGCCGACCGCGACGTGGAACGACGGCGCGCGGCCCGACGACTGGTATCTCGAAAGCATGTACATCGCGATGGGCGGCAGCAGCGGGGGCTACTTTGACCTGTTGGGCGCACACGCTCCGGGCTACAAGAGCGCGCCCGAGACCGATCCGGCCGTGGTGGCGGCTGATCCCAACCTCGGCGGGCAACGCGCGTTCTGCTTCCGGCGCGTGGAGGACCTGCGTGCCATCATGGTCAAGTACGGCGACAGCAACAAGCAGATTGCGCTGCTGGAATTCGGCTGGACGAGCGACTCGCGGCCCGACTCGCCCTATTTCTGGCATGCAGTCAGCGAGGAGACCAAAGGCGATTACATGGTAAGGGCATTCAAGTACGCGAAGGAGAACTGGTCGCCCTGGATCGGCCTGATGAGCCTGATCTATCTGTCGGATCCCGACTGGAGCGAGGCCGACGAGCAGTACTGGTGGGCGATCAACTATCCAAGCTGGCCCGTTTTCCAGCCGCGTCCGGCTTATGATGCGCTCAAGGCTATGGCCAAGTAGATTGGGCTGACGACGATAGCATGAGGCATTGGCACGGGAAAAGGCGGCTGATATACTGCACGTGCTCAGCCCAGAGATTCGTGTGGTGCGGGCTGAGTGCGGTGGATGCGATGTTGGTGCAGCGACAATCGCCTTTCTGGCTGATCACGATCACGGAGAGTCACTGCACAGAGAGGCCCTGATCTCTGGAAAGGAGGTGATGCTCACTTCCAGGCTGCAACGTCCTTTGTCGGTGTTCGCCGGTTTTTGGGAACAACAGGAGGATAGTGTAAGAAAGCGAGCTATGTCGCGTCGCAACTTCGTCAGGGCCGCCTCACTCGCAACGGCCGGTCTCGCCTTGGGCGCATGCTCCGAGACGATCGTCGAGACGGTCGAGGTGGTCAAGGAGGTCCAGAAGGTCGTCACCCAGGTCGTTCAGGAGACGGTCATCGTCGAGGGCGAGGCGAAAGAGGTGACCAAGGTCGTAGAGAAGGTGGCCACGTCCACGCCGGTTCCGGCCATCGTGACGGCCCAGGGGCGAGTGCTGCCGCTGGACGCAGCGCCGCTGGAGCGGCAGGTCACCTATGGCACCTGCGCGGAAAGCCGACACCTTGATGTGGCCCGCGACATCTACTCGGCCACGGCTGCGCTGAACTGGGGCGCTGAGCCGCCGCTGCGCCGTAACGAGCTGCAGGAGCTCGTGGCGGCCGGGTGCGAGGCCTGGACGGTCGGCCCGGACGCCAAGTACGTGGACTTTACCGTCCGTCAGGGCGCCAAGTGGAGCGATGGCACGCCCCTCACCGCCGACGACTGGGTCTTTACCTTCCAGCACATGTCAGACCCCGATCTGGACACCCCCTTTGCCTACTTTTTCTTTGACATCAAGGGCATGAGCGCCCACAAGAACGGCCAGATTCCCGCCGAAGAGGTAGGGGTGGAAAAGATCGACGACCGCACCTTCCGGGTGCATGCCGAGCGCGGTGGCATCCCGCACATCCCGGCGCTGCTGGCGTACCAGGCCTCGACGCCGGCCCCCAAGCACCTGGCGGAGAAAGATCCTGCCCACTGGGCAGACGACGTGCAGGGCTTTGTGTCCAGCGGGCCTTACTCTCTGGTCAAGTGGGAGCACAACCGGACGATGGAGTGGGAACTGAACCCCTACTACAACGGTCCGCACAAGGCCGGTTGTGTGAAAGTGGTCAACTATATCAACTTGGGCGACTCGTGGAATGCCTGGCTGGACAAAGAGATTGACATCATTGGGTTGGGCCAGGCTGAGCTGCAGATGATCCGCTCTGACGCCAAGTTGAACCCGTTGCTGCAGTTCTTCCCCAACTTCCAGACCTGCTTCTTTAACATGAAGGCAACAGAGCCGCCGCTGGACAACCTCCAGTTGCGCCAGGCGATCGCGCACGCGATTGACCGCGAGACTCTGGCCTACCAGGTTCAGCAGGGCACGGTCTCAATTGGACATGCCATGCTCCCGCCTGGTTACCCGGCCTGGAATGAGGACGAGCTCAAGCCGCTGCAGGTCTTTGATGTCGAGCAAGCCAGGCAGCTCCTGTCTGCCGCAGGCTACCCCGACGGCAAGGATGCTGATGGCAAGCAACTGACCCTGGACATGTACCCCAACGGTCGCCAGCCGCAGCTGGAGTTTATCCAGCAGCAACTGGAGAACAACCTCGGCCTGGCCTTTAACGTCTACCCGCAGGAGAACACTGTTTGGCGCAAGATGCGTTCAGAGAAGCAGATGCAGATGTTCTATGGATGCTGCGAGTACGACTATATCGACCCGGCCAACCTGCTCGGAACCTACTGGAGAAGCGTGGACGAGCGAGGGTCCGGCTCCTATCCGTGGACGAACGCAGAGTTCGACGCGCTGCTCGATAAGGCCAGCACGATCTCGGACCCGGAGGAGCGTATTGAGACCTACAAGGCGGCGGAGCGCATTCTGGTGGGCGAGGTCGGCGCCGTCTTCCTGACTCACGGCCTGATCTTCCAGGCCGCCTGGCCGTACATTACCGGTATCCGTCCGGACGTGACAGGCAACCCGAACTTCCGTGGTCTGGACATCTCCCGCTTCCAGATGTACATCCGGGATGATGTCGATCAGTATCGTAAGGACAAGCCCTAAGCCTGTTGCTCGCGAGGTCTGTGCACGCCGCCGGGCGTGCACAGACCTCCTATTCTGCACCTTTTCGTTGCTTGTACGGGTCGTATGGCTGGCGTCCCGGGGCTTGCCCAGCGAGCGCGGCTCGAACCCCTTTGCCATCGCGCCTTTGCGGTTGGCATGAGGCGCGAAAGTCACTCCGGCTGTACGTCCGACACCGCCCGCTGCTTGCGCCCTGGCTGGATGTCTCAGAGCGCTTGGTGTGGGATGCATCACTCGGCTTGAGGAGGATATGGCGTGGCGCGATATGCACTCGGTCGATTGACCGGTCTCGTAGGAGTGCTCTTGGCAGTCTCACTGCTAACATTCTTGATGATGCACTCCATCCCCGGGGGACCGTTTGACACGTGGGGAGGGCAGTACGCACCCATCATCCCCAAGGAACTGGTGATAGAACTGGAGCACAAGTACGGCCTGGACAAGCCGATACTGGAGCAGTACTGGCGCTATCTGCAGAGCCTGCTGCGGTTGGACTTTGGCTACTCTTTCGTGAGCTCGGGTCGCACCGTCAACGAGCTGATTGCCGAGCACTGGCCCTACTCGCTGGAACTGGGTGGGTTGACGTTTCTGTTCAGTTTTCCGGTCGGGCTGGCGCTTGGCATCGTCGCCACTAAGGACCTACTGGACACGGTTGTGTGGCAACCGAATGACCTTGGCCGCGCTCATCTTTGTGCTGCTAGAGATTCTCCTGGCGATTTTCGCGCCGCTGCTAGTGCCGTACGGTCCGACTGAATACGACTATGCGGCGTCCTGGCAAGGGCCGTCTGCCGCACACTGGTTAGGCGTTGACGATGTTGGCCGGGACGTGCTCAGCAGACTGATCATGGGCGCGCGCGTCTCCCTGTCGGTTGGCCTGCTGAGCCAATTGGTTGTGGTGCTGATCGGCCTGCCGATCGGAGCAATATCGGGACTGCTGGGGGGGTGGGTCGACTTTGTGGTCACGCGCGTCATTGAGATTTTTACGGCGGTGCCGACAATCCTCCTGTACATCCTGATGCTCGTCGCGCTGGGGCCCGGCTTTGTCAACATTATTATCGCGATGGCGGTCACTGGTTGGGTCGGCATCGCGCGATTGGTGCGAGGACAAGTTCTGTCGATCAAGGCGACAGACTATGTCAGGGCGGCCCAGGCCATGGGGGCCAACAGCAACGAGATCATCGTCACCCATCTGATGCGCAACGCGCTGTCACCGGTGCTGGTGTCGCTCACGTTCGGCGTGCCTGGTGCGATGTTTGGTGAGGCCGGCCTGAGCTTTTTGGGCCTCGGGATCGCGCCGCCCACGCCGTCGTGGGGCCAAATGATGGGATCTTACCAGGCCTACATCCGCGTGGCGTGGCATCTGACTGTGTTCCCGGCCATCGTCCTGGGGCTGACGATGCTGGCGTGGAACATCCTTGGGAACGGTCTGCGCGACGTGCTTGATCCCTCAGTACAGAACTAGGAGGAGCACCGCGCAAGGGCCGCCGCGCAGCGCAGTAAGTGCAGGGACATGCGCTCACGCCTGCCTGCGGGCATACACGGGATCGGGTCCTGTGGAAACGCTGGGCAGCCGGCATACTTCGGGCCCAGCGTTTTCGCTGTCTGGGTGGATTGGCGTGGGGTGCGGGCAGGCTCATCGGCCCGGGCTAACACGCCTGGTACGGGGCGCATCAGCGGGAACGTCCGTAGCGTCTGCGTTTTCGGCCTGCTTCTCCCACCTATGGACCAGGCTGTCGCGCGACTGTACGCCACGCACAAAGCTGGGCGCGAGGCTGATGGCGCCGCGGCGGCAGCCGATCTCGCATTGCCCGCAGGAGGAACATCGGTCGTACAGATGCTCCATCACGACGCCGCCGCCCGGTTTGCGCTCGACCTTGAGCGCCCGTGAGGGGCAATCGCGGGCGCACAGCCCGCAGCCGGTGCAGGCATCGATATCGCAGATCACCTCGCCGCGGTAGGCTGGCGTCAGCGACAGGGGGCCATAGGGATAGTGTACGGTGACGCGCGGGCGGAAAAGCGTCCGCAGCAGATGCGGTATGAGGTAAGCGCGCGAACTGTGACGAGGCATCGGTTACTCCTCAGATCCAGATGCTGAACAGCAGCTGCGCCAGGCCCAGGGGTACCAAGAGGCGCCAGCCGATGGTGGAGAGCTGGTCGATCCGCAGCCTGGCGAACAGCACCTGCACCAGCGAGAGCACGGCCAGAAGCATAAGTGTCTTGAGGGCAAAGACGGGAACGCCCCAGCCGGCTCTGGCAGGACTCAGGCCTCCGAGATAGATGTCGACCAGAAGATGAAGCCCGACGAGCGTCTGCAGCGCAACAGTGAGCTGCCAAAGGGCCAACTTGCGTCCGCTGTAATCGGTCAGCGGGCCGGCGCCGATCTCGGACTTGGCGTTCGGGATGTCGAAGGGCACGCGCTTGAGCTTGCCGATCAGGCCCAGGAGAGAGATGGCAAAGCCCACCGGCAGCATGAATAGATGCCAACGCCAGGGGTGCTGAACAGTTGTCAAGATGTCGATGGTCAGCGACTTGGAGAGCACGCCAGGCGCAATCATTCCCATCAGGAGCGGCACCTCGTAGGCAAAGTACTGCAGTAACGATCGGTTGCCACCGATCACCCCATAGACGCTGGGGTTCAGCCATCCGGCCAGAAACTGACCCAGGCTAGGCAGACTAAGCAGGAACAAGACCACGACCAAGTCACCCGGGAATGAGCCGACGGCCTGCCCAAAGACTGGTATATACAGGCTGGCAGCCAGTGTACAGGCCAGCGAAAAGATGGGCAGAGCTGCACCGAGCGCTGTGCTGCCTCCCGCTGGCATGACGTCCTCTTTGGCCAGCAGCTTGATCAGGTCGGCAAAGGGCTGGTACCAGGGCGGCCCCACGCGCGCCTGCCACAGGGCTACCATCTTGCGATCTAGCCAGCTCGCGAGCAGGGCGGCGACGACCAGGAACAGCACCCCCGGAAACATGAACAGCTGAAACAGCGCGGTGAGAATTCCCAAGGCCCCCCCTATCTATCGGCGCAGGCGATGCAGAGGTCAGCGCCAGCAATGACGGCGGCCACGTCGGCTGTTTCGACGCCTGGCAGCAATTGGACCAAGGCCATCAGCGTGGGCAGCGTGGGGGTCCGCACCTTGACGCGTGCCGGTGTCTCGCTGCCGTCGCTCTGCACATAGTATACCAACTCGCCGCGTGGCGCCTCGATGCGCGCGACGACCTCGCCGGCCGGCACTCGCCTGGGCACGCGCACAGAGGGAGGACCTTCGGGCAGGTTGCGCATGGCCTGACGGCACAGCGCGAGGCTCTGCTGCATTTCGAGCAGACGCACCTGTGAGCGGCTCCACACATCTCCAGCCGACTCGGTGATCACGGTGAGATCGTAGCTGGGGTAGGCGCCGTAGGGTGCCTGCAGACGCATGTCCAGCGTGCATCCCGACGCGCGTGCCGCTGGGCCGACGATGCCCATTTCGTGCACCATGGCCTCGGTCATGACGCCCAGCCCCTGAGTGCGGGCGCGGAACGAGCGGTCACGCGTCAGCAGTTCCTCGAACATGGGCAGCCGCGTCGCAAAGTCGGCCAGCTTCTGCTCGACGTCGTGCGCCTGCTCGGCGCTGATATCGACGCGCGCGCCTCCAATGACGTTGGCTGCGTGCGAAACGCGGCCCCCCGAAAGCGCCTCCATCACGTCGAGTATGATCTCGCGGTCGCGCCAGGCGTACATAAACACAGTCGTAAAGCCGATCGATTCGGCGAGTACCCCCAGCCAGAGCAGGTGGCTGTGAATGCGCTCCAGCTCGCACATGATCAGCCGGATGTGTGCGCCGCGGGCCGGAATCTCCACGCCCAGGAGCGTCTCAACTGCCTGGCAAAAGCAGGTAGTGTGGGCATGCGAGCAAATGCCGCAGACGCGCTCGAACAGGTGTACGTTCTGCGCATAGTTGCGCTCCTGGGAGAGTCGCTCTATGCCACGGTGTACATAGCCGATACGCAAGGAGGCGGACACGATCGTCTCGCCAACTGCTTCGAGAGTGAAGGAAAGCGGTTCCTTCAGCAGCGGGTGTTGCGGACCGATGGGTATGGTGGTCTTACGCATCATGGCTCCTCACGTGCCAGCATCGGCGGGCCCTCTGTCCAATCGTCGGGCAGGAACAGCGACACCAAGTGGGGGTGCCCCACAAACTGAACGCCGAACATCTCGTGAACCTCGCGTTCGTACCAGTCAGCCGCGGGCAGCAGGGGGACAAGGCTTGGCAACGCCGCGCTGGGCGCCGGGCAGAGCACCTCGAGAGTCAGGCCGGCGCCCAGCCAAAAGTGGTACAGGACCCGTACGCCACCCTCGCCCAGCACGCCTGTGATCGTGGACAGGTGATGGTATTGAGGTAGATCGACCAGCGCCTTGACGACGTCCAGCAGACTCCCGCTGTCGACTGTGCAGAGCAGTTCCGTGCCCATGCTGCGGAGCGATGCGCTGCAGGAGGCGCCCGCAGCGCGTCCAAGCGCTTGTGCCAATGGATCGGTGTTCATCAGATCAACTCCTGAAGCTGCACTAACGCGTCGATGATCGCCTCGGGACGAACGGGACAGCCCGGCAAGAACAGGCTTACGGGCAACACCTGGTGAATCCCGCCGACGACATTGTAGCCGTCGGCGACGATACCTCCCGAACAGGCACATGCGCCCAACGCCACGACCCGCTTGGGTTCGGGCATCTGCTCATAGATGCGCAGCAGTCGGTCCCGCGATTGGCGCGTGACAGGGCCGGTGGCCAACAGCACGTCGGCGTGTCGCGGCGTGGGCTCCTTAAGGATTCCCAGTCGCTCGATATCGTAACGTGGCGTGAGAAGGTCCAGCGTTTCGATGTCACAGCCATTGCAGCCGCCACTGTTGAAATGGAGCACCCATAGCGACTTTTTTCTTGCCCAGCGGATCAATCGAGCAGTCATTCTATTCAACCTTTGATGTCAGCACGTCGATGCAGATGGCGACGCCAAGCACGAACGCCGTGGCCAGGGCGCGAATCTCGATCTCGCGCGAAAGGGTGGCTATCACGAGCGTGACGATGTGCACGATGACGAACATCAACGCCAGGCGGAAAAAGCGCTGGTAGGACATCTCGGTCTGGTTGGGCACAAGGTCCTCGCCACAGGCGTAGGGCAGATGCTTGCCGGGCGAGTCCTCCCCGCGCGCCGCCCACTTGCCTGCCCTGGCGTGCAACGCCCAGCCAAGACCGCTAAACAGCACCAGCACGACCGGCAGACTGGTGAGCCATGCTGCACTCATCTCTGCACACCCCACGCGTAGACAATGTACGCAGCACGCTCTGTCAGCGTCAGCAGTGGCTGCGGATAGACACCCAGCAGGACCACGGCCGCCCCTAACAGCACTACGGGCGCAAGCATCCAGGCCGAAACCCGCACGCGCCCCTGATCGCCCGATGGTCTGAATAGACGGCCGATGAACGGGATATAGTAGCCCAAGCTGACCAAGACATTGAGAGCGAACACAGTGGTCATTATCACGCTGGCGGGGCTCGGCGCGGCCAGCAGGCTGGCGAGCAGTTGCCATTTGCCCACAAAGCCGGCCAGCGGTGGCACGCCCGCCAGACTGCCAAGGGCTATGGCGAAACAGATCGTGACCAAGGGCATTCGGTGTATCATCCCATCCAGCTCGTCCAGGCGGGTCGCGGCGCAGTAAAAGTGGCAGATGCCCTTGCAGAGAAAGGCGAGACCCTTCATGGCTGCGTGCGCCACGATCAGGAACAACCCGGCGGCAATGGCTGCCGGCAAGTCGAACGCCAGGCCGATACCAAAGGCCAGCAGCATGTAACCCACTTGCGCAATAGATGAGTAACCGAGCAGGCGCTTGCCGTAGACCTGCATCAGACCCATCAGGTTCCCAAGCGTCATGTTGACCAGCCCGGCAACAATCAGCGCCCAGCCCAGGTGGGCCGACGGCAGTCCCAGGCGCAGCCCCAGCTTTAGCACGACATACACGCTGGCCTCGATGACCACGCCCGACAGCAGTGCGCTTACGCTGCTGGGCGCGCGACCGTGGGCGTCCGGCAGCCAGGTGTGAGCGGGCACGATGGCACCCTTGACCCCAAAGGCGAACAACATCATCCCAATGCCGACGGCAGCCCAGAGAGTGAGCGGTCTGCCGGCGGCCATGGCCAGGCTGCCGGTCTCGCGGTAATAGTGCCCTATGCCCGCTAACAGCACCACTGTCGCCATCCCGCCGAGGATGGCGTACTTGAAGCCCGCCTCAATGGCCGTCATCGTGCGTCGCCTGAACGCCACGAGCACGTAGGCCGAGCTGCTCGTGAGTGCGGTGAACAGGTAAAGCGTAAACAGGTCGTTGGCCAGTACCATCCCCAGAATCCCGGCGGTCAGCAGGAGCAGCAGCGGATAGTAGTATTCGTAGCGCTGGTCGAGCGCCAAATAGCGTCCCGAGTAGATCGTGACCAACAGCCCCAGCACAAGCGCTACGCTGCTGATGAGCAGGGCGGCTGGTTCCGCCCACAGAGCGTCAGTGGGTGCCGCTGGCGCGATGCTGCCTGCTCCTCGCGCGGCGACGTCCTGAGCGAGGCGCAGTAACCAGAACAGTGCTACACTAAAGACCAGACCCGTGCACACGGCCAGAACATGGTTGCGCCTCACAATGCGCGCCACGACATACATGAGAAAGCTGCCCCCGCCCAGGGCCAGAATCGGCCACCACTCGGCATGTGTCAGCACGGCTAACCCCCCAGCCCCAGCAGATTTGCCGCCGCGTGAGCCCACTTGTAGAGTGACGCAGGCCAGACACCGAACACGAGCAACAGCCCGACTGTGATCCAGAAGGCTGCGTTCATCGATGCGGGTACCTGAGCGACCTGCAGGCCCTCCGGGACCTCTCCCAAGCCCAGGCGGCCCACGAACCAGAGCGCATAGGCGGCGGTCAGAAGGGGCGCCAGCAACTCCAAGTACCCCAGCAGCGCTCGCCCGGATTCAAAGCCGCCGGAGAGGATCAGCCACTCGCTGTGAAAGCC
Source organism: Anaerolineales bacterium UBA6128 (assembly GCA_002423325.1). Lineage (GTDB taxonomy): Bacteria > Chloroflexota > Anaerolineae > UBA1429 > UBA1429 > UBA6128. Next base: position 26,130 of record DIVQ01000217.1, read on the forward strand.
GACAAAGGGCGGCGATCCGGCGATGGCGACGGCGGCCACAAACATACCGTAGGTCGTGACGGGCATTGCGCGCAACAGCCCGCCCAAACGCTCGATCAGGTGCCGGCCGGTGCCACGCATGATCAGGCCGACGCCCATGAAGAGGGCCGCCTTGACGATGCCGTGCGCGATGACGTGGATGATGGCGCCGCTCGTGCCCTGCGGCGTCAGAGATGCCATCCCATACAGAACGTAACCCATCTGGCTGACGCTCGAGTAGGCCACGATGCGCTTGATCTCCTTGGAGGCCAGGCACATCAGGGCGCCATAGACCTCGGAGAGCAGGCCAGCGATCATCAGGGGCGTCTGGATGTTGGCGACCGCGGGCAGGCTCAAGAGTTGCAGCGGGAAGCGCATGATGCCGTAGGCGCCCATGCTAAGCATCGCCGCAGCCAGCATAATGGTGACCGGCATCGGCGCGATCGAGTGTGCGTCGGGCAACCAGGTGTGCAGCGGGAACACGGCCATCTTGACGCAAAAGCCGACGATCATGATCGCACCCAATCGCGTGATCTGAGCTGCGGAGAGCGTCGTCGCGGTTGCTCTGATCGCCCCCATGCTGGTGCTGCCGGACAGCGTGGCGAGTCGGACCAATGCTGCCATGATCAGTAGTGACCCGGCCTGGGTAAAGATAAAGTACTTGAGCGTAATCGGGCCCACCCGGTCGCCCGTACCCCAGCGCAGTAGCAGCAGGCTCGAGCTCAGCAGCATCAACTCCCAAAAGATGAAAAAGACAAAGGCATCCGTCGCCAGCAGCGTGCCAACCATACTGCCCGCAAACGCCAGGATGAGCGCATAGGCCAGGTGCACCGACTCGGTCTGGTCAAAATAGCCCCTGCCGTAGAGAAGGGCGAGCAGCGTTACCCCCAAGACGTTGGCGAGGAAGGGCAGAGAAAGCGCATCGAGACCAAGGCTCAAGCTGATGCCGAGCGAGGGGATCCAGTCGATTCGCACCTGGTGGCCAGCCCCGCCTCTGAGCGCAATCAGTGG
>DIVQ01000172.1 GCA_002423325.1 Anaerolineales bacterium UBA6128
GCTTTGGCATGTTCGTGCACTGGGGGCTGTACGCCCAGTTGGGTCGGCATGAGTGGGTGATGAACCGCGAGCGCATCCCGGTGAAAGAGTATGAAAAGTTGGCGGCCACCTGGAAGCCCATCGAGCGACCCGCGCGCGAGTGGGCGCGCCTGGCCAAGCAGGCCGGTATGAAGTACATGGTGATGACCACCAAGCACCACGAGGGCTTTTGCCTCTGGGACACCAAGCAGACCGACTATAACGCCATGAAGCAGGGGCCCGGCCGCGACCTGGTGGCCGAGTATGTGGACGCCTGCCACGAGTTCGGGCTGCGCGTGGGGTTCTACTACTCGCTGATGGACTGGCACAACCCCGACGGCGCGGTGATGGATCCGACCTCGGATGCGCACAAGCGCTTCCTCGACTTTTCCAAGGGGTGCGTGCGTGAGCTGTGCTCGAACTATGGCAAGCTCGACATCCTCTGGTACGACGTGGCCTGGCCGGGATGCGATGCCGAGTGGTGGGACAGCGTCAACATGAACACCATGGCGCGCGAACTGCAGCCCGACCTGATCATCAACAACCGCTCGCACCTGGACGAGGACCTCGGCACGCCCGAGGAGCACGTCACGGCTGAGAAGGAGGGGCGCAATTGGGAAGCCTGCATGACCTTTAACGGCTCGTGGGGCTATATGCCTTCGGCCATCGACTGGCGCCCGGTGCGCGAGGTCATCAGCATGCTGCGCACGGCCGCGGGCGGCAAGGGCAACCTGCTGCTCAATATCGGTCCGGCGCCGGATGGCTCGATCCCTCCCGAGGCCCCCGAACGCCTGATCCCCGTGGGCCAGTGGGTGGCGCAGAACGGCGAGGCGCTCTACGGCCAGGTGGATCGTGCCGATGGCGTGATGGAGTGGATGCCCACCGGCCAGTTTACGCGTAAGGGCAACACCGCCTACTTCTGGTGCAAGCACTGGCCCGGCAAAGAGCTGGCATTCGGCGGCTTTCAGGCCAAGCTGCTCAAGGCTTCGTACCTGGCCAGTGGCAAGCCCATCGCTTACGAGCAGTTCGACAATCGCTTGATCCTCAAGGGGTTGCCCGACAAGAATCCGGACGAGATCGCCGGCGTCTGCGTTATCAAGATGGAGTTCGACGCCACGCCCAAGCAGGTGCTCGGCGCGGGCTGCGTCATCCTGTAGCAGGCTCTGCAGCGCCGGGCCCCGTCTCGCAGTGGGGCGGGGCCCGGTGCGACACGATATCGGCACACAACTCGGGAGGAGAATGGACAAGGAGCAGTATCTGCAGCAGACGGCTGCCACGCGTGCGCAGCGTCTGCGCTGGTGGCAAGAAGCGCGCTTTGGCATGTTCGTGCACTGGGGCCTCTACTCGCAGCTGGGCCGCGCAGAGTGGGTGATGAACCGTGAGCGCATCCCCATCGCGCAGTACGAGAAGCTGGCGGACACCTGGAAGCCGGTGGAGCGTCCGGCGCGCGAATGGGCGCGTCTGGCCAAAGAGACCGGCATGAAGTACATGGTGATGACCACCAAGCACCATGAGGGTTTCTGCCTGTGGGACACCCAGCAGACCGACTATAACGCGGTCAAGTGTGGTCCCGGACGCGACCTGGTGGCGGAATATGTGGACGCCTGCCACGAGTTTGGTCTCAAAGTAGGCTTTTACTACTCGCTGATGGATTGGCACAACCCGGATGGAGCGGTGGTGGACGTCAAGAGCGACGCGCACAAACGCTTCATGGCGTTCACGCAGGGCTGTGTGCGCGAGCTGTGCTCGAACTATGGCAAGCTCGATATTCTCTGGTACGACGTGGCGTGGCCGGGCTATGGCGATCCGGACTGGTGGGAGAGCGTGACGCTGAACAGCATGGCGCGCGAGTTGCAGCCCGACATCCTGATCAATAACCGCTCGCATCTGGACGAGGACTTTGGCACGCCCGAGGCGACTGTGACGCCGGAGAAAGAGGGCCGGGCTTGGGAAGCCTGCATGACGCTCAACGATACCTGGGGCTACTTTCCGCAGTGCACCGAATGGCGGCATGTGCGCGAGATCATCAACATGCTGCGCACGGCCGCCGGCGCCAATGGCAACTTGTTGCTCAACATTGGCCCCAAGGGCGACGGCACCGTGCCCCCCGAGACGTACGAGCGCCTTGAGCCGCTGGGCAAGTGGTTGGCCCTGAACCACGAGGCCGTGTTTGGCGACTTGCAGCGCGCCGACGTGGCGCTCGACTGGCAGATGACCGGCATGCCCACGCTCAAGGGCCAGACGGTCTACTACTGGGCCAACCACTGGGTGGGTCCGGAGATGGCCATTGGCGGCTACCAGACCAGGCTGCTCAAGGCCTCCTACCTGGTGGGGGGGCAACCGATCACCTTTGAGCAGACGCCGACCCAGATCCTGCTCCGCGGGCTGCCCGCAGAGTGCCCCGACAAGATCGCCAATGTGTGCGTGCTCAAGCTCGAGTTCGAGGCCCCGCCGAGACAGGTGCTGGGCCCCGGGTACGTGATTCCCGAGTAAGGAGGCAAAGATGACCGTCCATCGTTACGGCATACAGAACTGTGCCACGGAATGGGGCTACTGCTCGGGCCAGGTCTACGCGGATCCGTTCAATGAGATTGAGCTCGACGTGGTGTTCACGGACCCGCAGGGCAGCCAGTGGCGCGTGCCGGCCTACTGGGCGGGCGCTAATGAGTGGCGCGTGCGTTTCGCGCCGCGCAGCACGGGCCAGTACAGCTACCGCAGCGAGTGCACCGACGCCTCCAACGCCGACTTGCATGGCCAGACGGGCACGCTGCAGGTGGAGCCCTACACGGGCGACAACCCGCTCCTGCGCCACGGCGCGCTGCGCGTCAGCGCCGATGGCCATAACCTCGAGCATATCGATGGCACGCCCTTCTTCTGGCTGGGCGATACCTGGTGGATGGGGCTGTGCAATCGCCTGCGCTGGCCCGACGAGTTTCAGATGCTGGCGGCCGACCGCGTGGCCAAGGGCTTTACGCTGATCCAGATCGTGGCCGGGCTGTACCCCGACATGCCGGCCTACGACCCGCGCGGCTACAACGAGGCGGGCCACCCGTGGGAGGCCGAGTACGCGCGCATCCGGCCCGAGTACTTTGACGCCGCCGATCTGCGCATGGCCTGGCTGGTGCACAGCGGGCTTGTGCCATTGCTGGTGGGTTGCTGGGGCTACCACCTGCCCTGGCTGGGCATCAAGAAGGCCAAGCAGCACTGGCGCAACCTGATCGCGCGTTACGGCGCCTATCCGGTGCTCTGGTGTTTGGCGGGCGAGTGGGACATGCCTTACTACCTGGCCGAGGACAAAAAGGCCGCGCAGGCGGCCCAACAGCGCGACTGGGTCGAGATCGGCAAGTACGTGGCGTCGATCGACCCCTACCATCACCCGATGACGGTGCACCAGGGCACGCGGCCACAAGAGCCGACGACGGGCGAGACGCTGTTCGACTTTCAGCACCTGCAGACCGGACACGGTGGCTTTGACAGCATCCCCAACACGGTGAACGTGCTGCGCGCCGAATCATCGCGCGAGCCCGCCAAGCCAGCGGTAGAGGGCGAGGTCACCTATGAGGGCATCCTGGAGGGCAGCCGCCAAGAAGTGCAGCGCATGGCCTTCTGGACGGTGATGCTGTGCGGCGGCGCGGGTTACACGTACGGGGCCAACGGCATCTGGCAGCTGAACCGCGAGGGCCGGCCGTACGGGCCGTCGCCGCACGGCGCCTCGTGGGGCGACACGCCCTGGACCGAGGCCTACCGGCTGCCGGGATCCACGGCGGTGGGGCTGGGCGCCAAGTTGCTGCGGCGCAATGCCTGGTGGCAGTTCCGGCCGCATCAGGAGTGGGTGGAGCCTGCGGCCAGCACTGAGAACTATTACCTGGCGTACGCCGCCGGCATTCCCGGCGAGGTGCGCGTGATCTACTTGCCCAAGGGCGTGACGCCCTGGGGCAAGCCGACCTTGGTGGTGGGGCTGGAGCCCGAGATCAACTATCACGCCTACTACTTTGACCCGCAGAACGGCGACGAGTACGACCTGGGGAACGTGTCGGGGAGCGAGCGCTGGCAGGTGCCCATCAACCCGGTGATGAAGGACTGGGTGCTGGTGCTGGAAAAGGCGCCAGTGCGCGCGCCGCAGCCTTATCGGGACTAGAGCGCTGGCGCGGATCTGCCGCAACAGCGGCCACAGGGCGTCGGGACGGGCAACCGTCCCGACGCCCTTTAGTTGGACTCGCGAGAGATCAGTGCTATAATAGGTGAAAAGAGATAGATTTTATCCGCTTTACAGAGGAGCTGATTACATGGTGAGCAACAGCCCGCGTCGCTGGCTATGGTTCGTTGGGCTGGCGGCGATCATCATTCTTGCAGGAGGCAGCATGTGGCTCGGGAATCGTGCCAGGAAGACGAACGAGGTTCGCGCGGCAGCGCCGAATGAGGCCCCCGCCTCAGCCGCCGCCCTGCCGGCGCTTGATCAGGTCGTGCCCGCACAAGTCGAGACGGCCACTTTTTCGATGGGTTGATTCTGGGGCCCCGACTCCCAGTTCGGGAGTCGGCAGGGTGTCGTGCGCACGCGCGTGGGCTATGCCGGCGGCAGCACCGCCAACCCGACCTACCAGTCGATCGGCGATCACTCGGAGACGATCGAGATCACCTACGATCCGACTGTGATCAGCTATGACGAGCTGCTGGCGGTCTTTTGGGCCTCCGGCGCCGGGCGCTTGGCTGGCACGCTGCGGCAGTACGCGCCGATCATCCACTATCACGATGAGGCGCAGCGCGAGGTGGCCGAAAACAGCCTGGTTGCGGAAGAGGCGCGCTCGGGGCGCGTGCTTTCGGTGGATATCCAGCCGGCGGGGACCTTCTACCAGGCTGAGGCGTATCACCAAAAGTACTATTTGCGGGGCCTGCGCGTCGTGGCGGCCGAATATGAAGCGCTCTACCCCACGCTCGAGGCGTTCGTGGGCTCGACGGCCGTGGCACGCGCCAACGGCTACGTGGGCGGCTATGGTTTGCGAGCGGACCTGGAGGTCGAGATTGGCGACCTGGGGCTCTCGGAAAAGGCCCAGGCGACTCTGTTGCGCGCGGCGCGCTAGGGCACGGCCTGTAGCAACAGGAACTTGTTCAGATCATAATCGCCAGGTGGAAACCTGGCGGTCCACTGCATCATTCCGGCGAGAGCGGGAATCCATCCGACAGATGAAACCTGGCGGTCCAACTCGTCATTCCCGCGCAGGCGGGAATCCAGTCTTCTGTAGTCGCGGTTTGCCAACCGCGCCAGCCGTGGCGCGCAACGAACGGTGCGCGGTAGGCATACCGGGACTACCGGGTGCCCGGCATGTGCAACATCAGGGGCGGACACTGGGGTCCGCCCCTACATTGTCTTGTAGGGGCAGCGCGCTGCGGCTGCCCCTGTTTCGTTGCAGTCAGTGTCCAGTCGCCGGTAGTTCGCCGGCTATGCCTTCCCCGCCTTGACGATCCTGTCGGCCAGGCCGCCCTCGCGGCAGAGCCCACCCAGGTGCGTGCCCTGGACGGCGGCCGGCAGCGACCAGAGCATCATGTTCTGGTAATAGTCGCCGCCGTACAGACGCTCGCCGGTCTTACCGTTGACCAGGTTTGGCATGTCCCAGCCAAAACCGTTCTGCACGATGACGCTCCAGCAGCGGCGGCACAACTCCAGCCCGAACTCGCGCTGCCCGGTGTACATGTAGGTCATGCCCAGCATGACCACCTCGGGCGAGAAAAAGGCGTAGGGGTTATAGTTCCAGCCCGGCGAGCCCTCGCCGCTGGTGGTGGGCCGCCCGTCGCGCGTGCTGAAATTGACCGCGCCGTACGGCGTGGGCGCCACGCAGACCTCTTTGACGGTCTCCAGCACAATCGCGGCGCGCTCGGGGTCGAACACGGGCGGCAGGCCCGCAAGGTACATCTGCCAGTCGCCGTCGAGCTGGTTGGCCATCACCAGGTCGGAACGCTCGCCCGTGGAGGGATCCCAAAAGTTGAGGTAATAGTCGCCGGCCCACAGCCTGGTTTCCATCGCCTGGCTGCCCTGCGCCCGCCACTCGCGGCACTGCGCCGCAAAGGCCGCGTCCCCCAGACGCTCGGCCATGTCCTCCATCTGACGCAGTTGGGCAAGATGCAGGCCCCCCATGTGCACGGCCATGCCGGCCCACTTGCAGGCCTCGAACCACTCCATGCTCAGGATGTGCGTGGGAAACGAGATGATGCCCTCCGGCCCCAGGTCCTCGGTCATCCTGAACGTCCATGCGGTGGTGCGCTTGCACAGATCGTACATCTCGCGCAGCACCTCATCGTCGCCCGTGGCCAGCCAATAACGGTAGACCATGTCCACCACGCAATCGCCGTTCAGCGTCCACTGGTAGCCGCGGGTGGGCGTGGCCATCTCGCAGGGGCCGCTGGAGGGCTGATCGGTGATGCCGCCAAAGATCCAGGTGGGCTGGCCGTCCTCGAACTGGTAGGCTTTGTAGCCGCGCAGCGTGGAAAGCGCCAACTGCGGGAAAAAGAGCACCAGCGGATAGTTGCCATAGTAGCTGCAGGGCAGGCACTCGATCTGCGGGCAGTGGCGCGGGTCCTCATTCAGGCCGAACAGGCCGTCTTCGGGCTTGCACCACGTCCCGATGGGCGGCTTGGCCATGGCCCAAAAGCTCGTCTCGGTGATGAGGTGCAAGTTGTTGATCAACGAGTCGCGCAGCCAGACTGGCAAGGACGCGTCGGTGTAGATCACCGACTGCCAGGCGATGATGCGCTGCAGCAGGTCAACGTGCTCGCGCTCTACCAGGTTGGCAACCTCCACCGCTGTGCCAAAGCGCGCGGCGTACATGTGCGTGTAGGCGCTGCCGCGCCCATCGACCACGCCGGTGGCCGGCGTCTCGCGATCGAACCAGGGCAGGCTGTAGCGCATCAACGGGTCGGGCGAACCGTAGGCGTACCAGGTCGGGCTGTGCCAGGCCAACAGGAAGCGGATGACGCGCTCTTCGCCCGGCTCGAGCGCCCAGTTGACCGCGACGCTGGCGCCCGGGCCGCCCGCTGCCGTGGGCAAGCCCTTGTGAATGCGGCACCAGGCGCCGCCGTCGCATCCCAGGCCGCCGCCGGTGCGCACCTGATCCTCGCCGATCGCCGCCAGGACATAGCCGGAGAGAGTGCCGGCCACCTCTACGCCGTTGTAGCCCTGGCCGCGCATCGCGCGGCGCCGCAGCGGCAACTCGCCGCCCTCGTACTCGCTGGGGCCGGGAAACGAGATCGCCAGGGCGCCGGTCTTGGGCGTCTCGGCGTCGTTGTGCAGGTGCAGCTCAAAGATCGCGGCGGGGATGTTCGAACTCGGCACGTCGCCCGGAATGAAGGGCGTCCAGGCGCGAAGTGCCACCGACACGGGCGCCTGCGTGCTGAATTGCATGTCCACGATCGGGTAGTGGCCAAAGTACCGAATGTCGTCGGCGTAGCGCTCGTGCTCGAGCACGTCGGTGGAGGTCCAGGGGACCAGCGTAGCGGGCCGACGCGTCGTCAGGATCCACGTGCGGTTGTCGACGTTCAGCCCGAGGAAGGGCTCGCCCAAGGGACCGCGGCGGGGCACGTGCGAGTTAAAGATCGTGCACAGGCCCAGAGTGCCATCGGCCTCGATGTCGAGGCAGCCGGTGTCGATGCCGCCCAGCGGCATGCCGTTCGTGGGCGCGCGGTCGGGCGCGAACAGCATCCCTGCGACCGGCTCAGCATAACCGGCCGCCGGGAAAGTGAGCCACTCGCGCGTGGGCAGGTCACCGGGAAAGAGCGGGTCTTTGGGTTGAGAAGCTTGCATGGCGTGCCTCCGTTCGTGTCGCAAGAAAAACCGGACGCGCCTATTTGGCCCGGCCCAACAAACGCACGGCCAGCGCGGCGTACGCACGCGCCGCGTCCTGCACGTCCTGCAGACGCACCTGCTCGTCGACGACGTGCGCGTAGCGTCCCTCTCCCGGCCCAAACCCGATGGTCGGGATGCCGGCGACGCCCGCCGTGTAGACACCGTCGGTGGAGAACTCCCAACAGCCCACGTGGGGCATGTAGCCGAGTGTCTCTTCGATCACGTGCACCGCTGCGGTCAGCAGGGGCTCGTCGGGTGAGGTCAGCCAGTAGGGGTAGACCTGTCTGCGGGCACACGGCATGCCGGTATAGCTGACCCCCTGCCATTCCGAGACCGTGACCGTGGCGTCGATCCCCTCGCGCGAGAGCGCGCGGCGCAGTTCGGTGAGCGCCTTGGCCTCGGTCTCGCCGACCGTGAGGCGGCGGTCGACATAGAGCGTGCAGCGATCGGGAACGGCGTTGCGGCTCCCCGAAGTGCTGCCGATCTCGGTGACGGCGATGCTGCCGTTGCCGAGATCGGCATCCTGGTTGAGCTGTTGCGACAGCAGTTCGAGGCCCACGATGGCGCGGGCCGCGCCATAGATGGCGTTAACACCACGCTCGGGGGCGGCCGCGTGCGCTGCCCGCCCCTTGACGGTGATGCACAATTCCATGCGGCCGCGCTGGCCGCGTGTCACGTGCAGGTTGGTGGGCTCGCCGATCACCACCCAGTCGGGTCGGATGCCCTGGCCCTCGATGACCTCCTGAATGGCAAGGCCCTCGCAGGGCTCCTCGAGGACCACCGCCGCCAGGTACAGCGCGCCGCCCAGGGTCACGTGGCTCTGGGTCAGCGCCGCGCCGGCCTGGATCATGGCGGCCAGCGAGGCTTTGGTGTCGGATGCGCCGCGTCCGTAGAGCAGGCCCCGGTCGATCTCGCCGGCGAAGGGGTCGCGCGTCCAGGCGGCACGGTCGCCCACGTCTACCGTGTCCAGATGCGTGTCATAGAGCAGTGTCTTGCCGTCCTCGGGCCCGAGCCGACCGATCACGTTGCCCATTGCGTCCACTGTGACGGCCCAGCCGGCCGCCCGCATGGCGTCAGCCACCAGCGCGGCAAGCTCGCCTTCGTGTCCGGAGAGGCTGGGAACGCGCACGAGTTGCTGGGTGAGCGCGTCGACCGCCTGTCGGTCGATGTTGATGGAAGATACGGCCATAACGATGCCTCCACGCCTTACGACGACGGCCTGAGCTCTGTACCGCGTAGCCCGGCGTCGTTCGTTGACTGTGCGACCTGCAGACGTGCTCGGCCTAGTAGGCCCCCGGCCCCATGAAGAGCGTGGGGACCGTCTTGAGGACGATGCGCAGATCCAGCAGGGGGGACCAGTTTTCGATGTAATAGATATCCAGCAGCGCCATCTCATCAAAGGTCAGGTCGCTGCGACCGCTTACCTGCCACAGGCCAGTAATGCCGGGATGCACGTCCAAGCGGCGCATGTGCCAGGGGGCGTACTCCTTGACTTCGCTGGGCAGCGGTGGGCGCGGGCCGATCAGGCTCATGTCGCCCTTGAGCACGTTCCAGAGCTGCGGCAACTCGTCGATGCTGGTGCGCCGCAACACGCGCCCAACGTGCGTCAGACGCGGATCGTTGCGCATCTTGAACAGCGGGCCACTGGCCTCGTTAAGGTCGCGCAGCTCGTCAACCCGGGCTTCGGCATCCGCGCACATTGAACGGAACTTGAGAATCGTGAAGAGCTTGCCGCCACGGCCGACACGCTGCTGACGAAACACGATCGGGCCGGGTGAATCGATGCGGATGGCCAGCGCCACCGCCGCAAAGAGCGGTAACAGCACGATCAGGCCGACGACCGAGATGACCACATCCAGTGTGCGCTTGGTGAGTGTCTGCCAGGCGTGCAGGGTGGGCTCCTGCCAGCCGAGCAGCGGTATGCCGTTGACGTTCTCAATGACGACGCGACTCAGTGCCATCTGGAAGAGATCGGGGACAATGCGCACGTGCACGCCGGCCTGATGGCTCTGCCGGGCCACGCGTACGATGGTCTGATAGGCCGACCAGGGCAGGGTGATGACGACCTGGTCTACCGGCTGCGCCGCGAGGACGGCGGCCACGTCGGCCGTCTTGCCCAGGGCTGCAAAACGACCGATCTCGCGGGTTTTGTGTGGGTCATCGTCCACAAAGCCGATGATCTCGTAGCCCAGTTCGGGGCAGGCCACAACGGTGCGCATAAAAGAACGCGCCATCTCTCCCGCGCCCACCACCAACACGCGCACGACGCCGATGCCGCGCTTGCGCAGATGCGTACGGATGCCCGCTTCGACGCTGCGCGCGATACCCAGCAGCAGCAGGATCATGACGCCCGTATAGCCAAAGATCAGGCGCGAGTAGTAGCCGGGTGTGGCGAGAAAGACGATGACGATGGCGCTGGCCACGCCGATGAGAGTAGCGCGCAGTACAGTGTAGAACTCGTCGAGCCAGCGACGGCCGCGCGTGGGGCGATAAGCGCCCTCGAACCAAAGGACGAACACGAGGATGCCGGTGATCAGCAGGATGCTCGGAACATAGACCGAGAGCGAAACATAAAAAGAGGGCTCAACAGCGATAAACCACTGCAATTGGTAGCGCAGCCAGTACGCGATCACGAATGCCAGCACGATCAGCACAGCATCGACGGCGGACTTGAGGACAGCCAACCACCGGCGTTTGCGTAAAGCCATGTGGGACAGTTAGCCTCCCAGTGTTTCGTGATACAGCGCGGCGGTCCTGGTGGCCGTGGCACGCCAGGAAAAGGCGCGTGCGCGCATCAGGCCAGCGGCGCGCAGGTTGGCACGCAGGCCCTGGTCGTTGAGAGCCTGGCCCATGGCGCCTGCCAGGGCAGCGGCGTCGTGTGCCCCGACGATCATGCCGGCGTCGCCCACCACCTCGGGCAGAGACGCCGCGTCCGAGGTGATGACCGGCGTGCCGCAGGCCATGGCCTCCAAGGGCGGCAAGCCAAAGCCCTCGTAGAGCGATGGATAGACAAACAACTCGGCAACATTATACCACAAAGGCAGTTCTGCGTCTGGCACATATCCGGGAAACCGCACGGCGTCCTGCAGGCCCAGGCGCGTTACCGCGGCGGCGATGTCGTCATAGTACCAGCCTTTGCCACCGGCGATGACCAGCGTATGCTCGCAGCCGTCGCGCCGCAGCATAGCATAGGCCTCCAGCAGCAGCGGCAGGTTCTTGCGCGGCTCCAGCGTACCCACGAACAGGATCAGGCGCTCGGGCAGATCGTACCGGGCGCGCAGGCCGGCAAGCGCTTGCGGATCCTCGAGGGGGCGCATCTCTTCGCCAACGCCCGCCGGGATTACCACCACCTGCTCGGGCGGCGCGCCGAGGACGCGCAGGATATCGCGCCGTGTGCTCTCAGAGTCGGCGATGACGCGGGCCGCGCGCTTGACGGTCAGTCGGGTCAGCGCCTGCAGGTAGAGGCGGTTGCCGCGCCGAAAAAGTTCCGGATACAGGAAAAAGCTCAGATCGTGTACGGTGACGACGACCGGGCAACGGCTGGTCCACGGGCCCACATAAACGGGCGCATGCAGCAGGTCCAGCCGGTCGCGGCGCACGGCGCGGGGCTGGGCGCACTGCTCCCACACGATGCGCGCCGGCGGACGGGCGGTGCGCCAGCGGGAGATGCGTGGTTCCCACCCGGGACAGCCCAGACGCGAGTCGCCGACATAGGCGACATAGTCGCTGGTGGGGTCAACAGTGGGCAGGTACCTGAGCAGGGCGTCGATGTAGCGGCTGACGCCTGCGCTTCGATAGCTGCTGGCATAGGAGAGCAGATGGGCGTTCAGCCCGATGCGTGGCATGGACAAACTCCAAGCGGTGGGATCGACAGTCAGACAGTTGGGCGGAACGGCGTTATCAGCGTCGCCGGCTCAGGCGGGGCTGATCCATCAATTCGCGATAGAACGCGACCGTCTCTCGGGCCACCTGTGCCTGGGTGTAGTGGGCGAGGACCCGTTCACGACCCGTGGCGCCCAGTGCGCGGCGCAATGCGGGATCGTGCTGCAGGCGGGCCAGCCGCTCGCGCAGCGCCTCGACATCACCCTCCGGAAAGATGAGACCCGCATCGCCGATGACGTTGGGGATCTCGCCCGAATCAGAGCCGATCACCGGCACGCCACAGGCCATGGCCTCCACCAGCACGCGGCCAAACTGCTCCATCCAGTTGGGCCGCGTGCGTGAGGGCAGGACCAGCACGTCGAGCTGCCGCAGGTAGGCGGGCATCTGTGCCGAGGACACGCGATTATAGAAACGCGTGCGCTGTCGGATTCCGAGCGCGGAGGCCTGTGCCTGCAATGCCTCGCGCGCCGAGCCGCCCCCGAAAAGCCATGTGCGGGGGTCGCCCTGCAGGCCCGCCATCGCGCTCAGCAGTGTGTCGATGCCCTTTTCGGGCACCAGGCGCCCCGCATAGCCCACCGTGAAGGGGCCCGGCGTGGCGCGCTCGCCCGGGCAATAGAGCTCCGGATCGACGCCGAACTGTGGAATCACGCGCAACGGGCCCTGGTAACCCTTGTCTCGCAGGACCTGGGCAGCGGCCTGGTTGCCGGCCAGGGCGCCGTCGACATGCGCATGCACCCAGGCCTCCATCTGGCGGAAAGGCGTGGGATAGCGGCGCTGGAGGTTCTGCCAGGTGAAAAAGAGCGTGCGTGCCCCGGTGCGTCGTGCGGCGCGCAGCGCGTGCCACGTGGCGACGTTATAGGGCTCTTCATCGATGTGCACGATCTGGGGGCGCAGGCGGCGCAGCAGGGCGGGCAGCGTGGGATACAGATGCGTGTGAAAGCTGCCGTTGCGCAGCATGGGGGCCACGACCAGCGTATACCCCTCGGTGTGTGCGCGTTCCAGGGCCTGGCGGTGATGGCCGTCGCGCCAATAGGGCGGCACAACGGCGGTGAGCTGGATATCGGGCTGGGCGGCGATCTCAACCAGCTTGCGCTGGTAGGCGCCCACCACCAGTGCCTTGGAGATCAGGACGACGTGAAGCACGCCGGCGCCTCTCCTCTCTGAGCGGACAATTGGCGTGAGACCAAACGGCCACGCACTGCTGATAGCGCACGAATGTTACACGAAATCGGTGAATCGTGCGACTCGGCAGGCGTGGCTGATAGACTGCCAGGCGGGCCGGTATGTTGCGGTGTTGGCGAACCGGCTATTGGCGCGTGTCCTTCACCGGCACAAAATCGCCGTCTTCTACGCGGAACATGAATACGCGCTGCTCAACCAGGTCGCCGTTGGCATCGTAGCGCAAGGTTCCTACCAGCGTCGAGACGCTGATCTCGTGCAACGCTGCGGCGATCGCGTCGGCGTCCAGGCTCTTGGCCTTTTTGGCCCCCTCGGCCATGACCATCAGCGCGCTGTAGCCCACGGCGCTGTGCGTGCCGGGGTTGCGCGTTTCGAGCTTGCGGTAGGCCTGCGTCCATGCCTGGTCGGCGACCGACTTGCTGTCCGCCGCGATGGCGCTCACGTACACCCCTTCGGCAGCGGGGCCCGAGACGTCGACAAAGTCGTAGGGCAGGCAGCCATCGCTGCACATGATGATGCCTTCAAAGCCAGCTTCGCGCAGTTCGGGCACGAGCACATAGCCCTCGGTCTCATAGCCGGCGAGGAACACGGCGTCGGGGGCGGGCGTGTGCTCGAGGATGCTGGGCAGCGCCTGAACATAGGTGGCGGCCGCCTCCTCGATGCCGACCACGGCCACGGCAGCGTGGCCCAGGTGCTGAAGCGCCGGCACGACCTGGTCCCTCAGACCCCGGCCATAGTCATTCTCGGCGTATACGATCGCGATGCGCCTGGCGCCGAGCACGTTGACCAGATAGTCGGCATCGTAGGGGCCCTGGGCCGCGTCGGTCGAGTTCACCCGGAAAAAGTTGGCAAAGCCCGACTGCGTGAGCGCCGGGTCGCTCGCGGTGGGGGTGATGACGATCAATGGCAGGTCTTTGTAGGTCTGCATGGCCACGGCGGCCTGGCCGCTGTTGTAGTGGCCGATGACACCCAGCACACGTTCGCCGCTGCGGACCGCCTCGGCCACTGACTGCGCCACTTCGGCGGCCACGTCCGAGTCGGCCTCATCGTCGACGGGAACAATGTTGACCTTGTAGCCGAGCAGGCCGCCACTCTTGTTCAGCTGCTCCGCCGCGAGGCGCGCGCCGCCCACGACAGTCTGCCCGCCGTCGGCTTGCCAGCCGGAGAGGGGCACGGCCACATACACGGTGAGGTCGCCCTTGGTAGGACCGCCCGAACAGGACGTCAGCAACAGGCTGAGCGCAACGAGCAGGGCAAGCGCCGAAATGTGTCTGGTTTGCGACATGATATCGCCTACCTCCTAACGGTCACGGTTTTCCATAGACTTTGTTCATGGCGGTCACCACATCCTGCAGGCTCTCCACCTGCGAGTCGATGCTTTGCGCCACCTCTTTGGCGCGCGATCCGCTGAGCTTGGCGGCGCGCACCAGTTGGAACTGCGAGTAGACGGTGCCCAGCGAGCTGAGCGTCTGTTCCAAGCTGAGCTCGGCCTTTTCCATGGCGGCCTGCAGTTGCTCGAGGTTGCGCTGCTGCTCGACCTTGGTGGCGACGGTGGCCTCGATTTGCTGGCGCACCTCGGGGTGGCGCTCGGTCGACAGCTCACGTCGCAGCCGTGCGATGCTCTCAGGCAGGCTGTTGCGGTCGCGGTGCAGCAGCTCGTCACGCTCGTAGGTATCGAGGCGTTGGGCGATGGTGTAGATATGCGCGATCCAATCGGCCACGCCTGTCAGGCTGCTGGAGAGGTGCGTCTGCAGGATACTGGTAGGCGTGGAGGCGATGGTGCTCTCGATCTGCGTGCGGTACTCGAGGGCCTGCTTGACCGCCTCGCGATAGCGCGCCGACTTGATGCTGCGCGGGTCATACTGCTGATTGAAGAGGCTGGCCACTACCTTTTGGGCGGTGCGCTCATCGGTCACGCTCGACCAGACAATCATCCCCTCGCCCACGCCGCCGAGAACGAGCCAGTACCACCATTGCCACCAGCCAAAGGGTTGCGGCAGGAAAAAGGTCAAGAGGATGGTGGCGCCGATGGTGAGCGCGCTCTCCAACCGGAAAAAGGCGTGCGAGAGCAGCGCTTTGGCCGAGCGGCGCTTGAGTTCATCTGTCGTTGGTTGCGTCATAGTGGTTAAAGCCCTCTGGCTAGAAATAAGTCGACAGGACCTTGTAGAGGTCCTGAATGGTGGCGGTGTCGCCCTCACGCGCAAAGCCGCCGGAGGCCTCCGCGAGGGCGCTCAGCGCGCTATAGTCGGCGCCGCGTCCGTAGGCGATACAGAACACGACGACGGGCAGATCGGTGCCGGCCTGCGCCTGCAGTTTGCGTGTGAGCTGCTGCAGGCTGACCGACGAACTGTTCTCCTTGCCATCGGTCATGGCCACGATCGCGTTGATGCGCTCGCCGTCGTTCAGGTCGACCAGCTTGGTGACGGCAGCGTTCACACCGTCGAGCAGGGCCGTGTTCCCGCCAGCGGTGAGTCCGCTAAAGGCCTGCGACAACTCGGCGCGACCATCGCTCACCAGGGTCAGTGGCACGGCCTCGTAGACGTTGCTGGCAAACAGGATCAGGCCGACGCGCTCCTGGTCGCTCTGGATCTGGTCCAGGAAGGCCTGCAGCGCCAGGCGCTCCTGCTCGATGTTGGCGCCCTCCATACTGCCCGAAACATCCACCACCAAAAAGATGTTGGCGCGCCGTTTGGTGTATTGCCAGGCGTTGCGCACGACCTCGATCACGGCGGCGCTGGGAATCTGCAGTGTGGTCGATGGCTGGCTGGGGTCAGCCCCATTGGTCGCACTGATGGGCGAGCCGACCTGGTTCAGATCGATGCTGAGGTCTGTGGGGCGGTAGCCGGCCGTCAGGATGCGTTTCTGGACGTCGGCGCTGAGCAAATAGTCCCGGAAGGCCTGATAGGCCAAGCGCTCGTCGTCGGTTCGGTCAGGATGCTCCAGCAGCGCCAGCGGATGGTCTTCCCAGAGCGTACCCTCAAAGGGGTAGATGGCGACCAACTGGCGTCCGTACCGCTGGTTATAGTCCACCAGCAACTGCTCCTGGACGACAAAGGCGTCCAGGTAGGTGCGTCCCTTCTCCTCGATCTGTTGCATCACGGCCAGTTCGCCCTCGCCATAGTAGCGTACCGTTTTCTCGAGGGCCTCTACATAGTCGAGCGTGGACTGGGCGGTGGCCAGCTCCTCGGTGAGGTCGCGCTGGGTGCCTGCGCCGGCGTAAAAGAGCGCCAGGGTCGAGAGCAGGCCGCTGGCCGAGTTGGTCGAGGGATGGCTCCATTTGAACTGCGGATCATTCGCGGCGGCGTTCAGCAGGTCTTTCCAGCCCAGGTTGGCGTCGGGATAGCCCAGCCCGGTGGCGACGTCTTCCCACATGGCGATGACGACGGGGCTTACCATGTAGCGCGTGGTCTCGCCCACCAGCGCGCCGCCCTCGGGCACGCGCGCAGACCAGTGCCGGTCGATCTCGGTCAGCCAGATCGACGAGTCGGGGCTGACGGCGTGAAAGGCGTTGGTGGCCGCGCCCGTGGCCATCTGGTCGGGGCTGATGCTGGTGGCGGACACGACCACGCGCTTGCCATTGGGCAATTCGGTGCGACTGGCGTTAAAGTCGTCCACCAGCGCGGTCAGGATCGCTGCCTTCTCGGGTGAATAGGCCAGGGCGAGTCCCACCTCGCGACGGTTGGTGGTGATGCTGGGAGGGGTGTCCTCGTCGGGATCGCGCAGCAAAAACGCGACCGCAATGACACACGCCACCGAGGCCAGGATGATACTCAGAACGAGGGTCGTGAGGCAACTGCGCGATCGCGCGGGCTGCACGGTTCCTTGCTTGGCCACAGCAATACCTCCCTCGCCTATTGCGCGTACACGTTGAGGTCGAACCAGCGCAGCATGGCGAGCAACACGTCGCGGTCGGGCGAATACATGCGCGTGGAACGCGGCACCACGGCGGTGGCGCCCTGCGCCTGATAGCGCACAAAGGGACTATCGGGCTCGCTGATCGATACCTCGGTGTTGGCCGGTCGCAGTCCCTGCGCCAGGGCGAGCTTTTGCACTTCTGGCGACAGCAGATACTCTTCGAACACCAGTGCGGCGTTCTTTTCCTCGGCGCTGGTTTCGTCGCCCATCCAGATGGTGTACGGAAAGTCGAACCAGGTGATGTACTGCGGGTAGCGGATCACAATCGGCTCAACCCAGCGGGTGCGGATGCCCTCCATATTGGTGAGCAGGTCGCTCTCCAGCAACTGGCCGCCGTCGCCCATCGAGTAGCCGAACAGGGCCAGGTTCTCGACCGAATAGGAGCCGAGGCTGGAAAAGTCGGTCACGGCGCCCATCAGTTCCTTCATCCACTGCTGGAACTCGGGGTTGGTGACGTCGGCCACCTCGATGCGCGTCTTTTGGTAATACTCGCCCGCGGCCGCCATCATGGCCAGCAGGCCGCCCACGTTCTTGCGCGGGTTGGGCACCACCAGCTTGAAATAGCCCCACTCCGGCTCGCCGCCCAACTCGGCCCAGCCGCCCTTGGCGGCGGCGGCATCGTGGATGGCCTGCCAGGTGATGTCTTCGCCATATTGGGCGCGCAGCACTGCGTCGCGGCTCTCCCAGATGCCCCAGCTGAACAGCGATGTGGCGATCGGGCGCGTGCGATACTCGCCGCCGGTCAAAAAGATGTCGCGCCCCAGCTTTTCCTTAAAGGTGGCGTTGACCAGTTCCACCAGATAGCGGCTGTCGGGAATCCAGACGGTGGGAATGGGGTCCATCTCGTCGCGTTCCCAGCGGTTCATCGCGACTAGCCCGTCCATCGGCACAATCGACACCTCGATCGGATTGCCCTCGAGCGTGTGTTTCTCGGCGTTGAACTGCGTGGCAGCCTCGCGCACAAATGGCTCTACCGGCAGGGCGCAAACGATGCGCACCGACAGGGTGGTGGGCTTGGCGATCTGTACGCCGCCGCTGCGTTGTAGCAGATACGACACGCCCACGATCGCCAGCACGACCACGATCAGCACGACAAAGACGATTTGGGTTTTGGTCATGACTCGCTCCTTAGCCTGACGCGCGGGCGGCGCCTGCTGACACTTCCAGCACCGTGGTGCGGCGCGCTCGGTCGCCCCGTTCAAACAGATGGCTATGCATTCTGTACGTACAACTGACCCTTTGGGTGGCGGCGCTAGGCGGTGTTCGCCACCAGCTTGTAGCCATAGCCGCGCACGTTCACCACGTGGGTGGGCCTGCTCGGATCCGCCTCGATCTTGGCGCGCAGTCGATGGACCAGCCGCTGCAGTGCGGGCAGGTCGCTGTCGATGTAGGGCCGGCCGTAGACCGCCTCTACGATCTCTTCTTTGGTGCAGATCTGGCCAGTGCGCTCATACAATGCCATCAGCAGCCGATGTTCGAGCGGCGTCAGGTACGAGATGGTGCGTCCGTCCACCCAGACTTCGCCGTAGACGTCATCAATGCGGACGCCGTCGCCATGGGGTTCCCGTGCCTCCGCGTGGTGTTGCACATAGCGCTCCCAGATGGGCGCAAAGGGCACCAGCTGCGCGCCGCTATCGTGTACCAGACCTTTGCGCATCAGGTTGCGAAGCGCTGCCGACTGTCGGCTGGTGTGCAGACGCGTCAATTGTTCGAGCGCACGCCGTTCCTGGGGGCTCAGCGCATCCCAGAGCTTTTCACACTCCAACTGCACGTTCGGGTCCTGGTCCAGCAGGCCCGCAAGGGCGGCGCCTGCTGCCAGGCGTGCCGCGCCCGCGGCATCGGCGCAGCCCTGTGTGACGCAGTGCAGACTGGCTCCGAGCAGCCCGAGGTGACCGCCGGCCTGTTCAGCAAGCTGCTGTTTGAGCGCTGCGCTCAGGTGGGCGCCGCGCAGCACCGGGCTGTCGAGCTGCGCATCGAGCCAGCGCAGGCTGTCGGCGCGGTTCATGGGCCCCAGAGTGACCACATGGGCGGCGAACAGCTCGCAGAACTCGTCTACGGCTGCGTCGCGCGTCTGACGCACCAGCGCCAGGTCGGTGCCTGTGGCGGTCACATAGACCAGATGCTCGGCGTACTGATCGTGCAGGGCTCGCAAGTTGAGCAGCACACGCCCGTCCAGAGCGCGCAGCGGGTCGTCGAACTCGTCCAGAATGAGCGTCACGCGCAGGTCGCCTGGCTCCAGCAGTGCGCTGAGCGCACGATTGAAGGCCAGCGGCACGGCCAGCGGGCTGGACGGCCGCACCACCTCGTTGTAGGCCTGCTCGAGCAGGCCGTCCATCCGTGTGAGCGCCTCAACCTGGGGGGCCGCCTCGCGCAAGCAACGCAGCACCATCTCGTAGAGGCCCTGCTCGGTCAACTGCAACATACGGTTGCAGTCGATGTAGATCAGCAGGCGGCTTTGCGCCTCATCGCCGAAAAAGGTCTCCAGCAACGCTGGCTGCGGCAGCGCGCGCAGCAGCATGGACTTGCCCATATTGCTGACGCCGACAAGGCTGCAGCAGCGCGCGTTCGCCACGTGCGTGAGGATGGACTCGACTTCGGGCACTCGCCCGATCGCGGTCAGCTCTGCAATGACGGCATCCTTGCTCATCTGGTCTGGCGCCTCTAGTCGCTGCGACTCGGTCTGATCGCCTGTACGACCAGCTGCAAGTCGGTGTTCCCCTGCCACTCGTTGATGTCAGGACGGTACACCAGGTCGACTCGGTCGCCCACGCGCAGCCTGGCGGCCAGTTGGCCCTGGCGGAAGGCCACCGCCGTCAGCACGCGATTGCCGTCCGACACCTGCAAGCGCAGGTGCTGGCCCTCGCGGCCGATCGGCCTGATGATCTTGAGTTCAAGGCCCAGCGTGGCCAGGGCCGGTTGCGGATTGCCCTCGCCGAAGGGCCCCAGCCGTGCCAGCGCCGCCGGCGTCTGGTCGGTGACCAGGTCGAGGGGGATGATCGCGTCCACGGTGTGTCGCGGGCTCAGCATCTCGGCATCGATGTGCGCCTCGGCATAGCTGGACAGAGCCGCGCGCATGGCGTCCAGGTTGGCGTTCGGCAGCGTGAATCCGGCGGCGCGGGCGTGCCCGCCATGGCGCTCGAACAGGGCGCTGCAGGCATCCAGCGCTTCGGTGATGTGAAAGCCGTCGATGCTGCGCGCTGAGCCGCGCGATGTCTCGGGCCCGCGCTTGATGACCAACGCCGGACGATGGTACTGCTCGACAAGGCGGCTGGCTACCAGTCCCACGATACCCTCGTGCAGTGCTTCGCTCTCCACGATCAGGATCTTGCGGCCATCGACATCGCCGAGCTGCTGCTGCGCGGCTGCAATCTGCTCGGAGAGCAGCGTCTGACGCTCCTGGTTGATGCTATCCAGTTGTATAGCCAGGGGTTGTGCCGCCTCGAGGCTGTCTGAGAGCAGCAGGTCGTAGGCCAGCACTGCGCTCTCGAGACGGCCGGCCGCGTTAATGCGCGGACCCAGCCGGAAGCCGCAGTCGCTGCTGCGTACCTTGGCCGGCGCGACGCCGGAGACGTCGAGCAGGGCCCGCAGCCCGGGGCGCGGATGCGAGCGCATGCGTTGCAGCCCCCAACGCACCAACAGGCGGTTCTCGCCCAGCAACGGCACCACGTCGGCCACGGTGCCGAGCGCGACCAGGTCAAGATAATCGTCCGCTGAGAGTCCGTCGCGCCCCAGTTCGGCATAGAGAGCGTATACCAGTCGATAGGCCACGCCTACGCCGGCGAGGTCACGGAAGGGATAGCGGCTGTCCAGGCGCTTGGGATTGATCACTGCCACCGCGGCCGGCAATTCCGGCTCGCCCGCACCATCTGTCGCCAGGGCGTGATGGTCGGTGATGATCATCTCGATGCCGACAGAGCGGGCGTACGCCACCTCGTCGGGCGAGCGGATGCCGCAGTCGACGGTGATGACCAGGGTGGCGCCGGGATGCTGGCTGCGCAGGCTGTCAAGCGCCCCACGCGTCAGACCGTAGCCGTCGGTGAAGCGGTCGGGCACAAACGGCGAGACGTGCTGGGCGCCGGCCTGGCGCAGCGCGGCCACCAGCAGCGTGGTGGCGCAGACGCCGTCGGCGTCGAAATCGCCATAGACGACGATCTCTTCCTGCCTTTGCAGCGCCTCGCGCAAGCGGGCTACCGCCGTGGGCACCCCGGCCAGCGTGGTCGGGTCTGCCAAAGGGCCCTCGGGCTGCAAGAAGGCCTGAGCCTTGTCCAGCGTGTCGTATTCACGTGCATAGAGCACGTGCGCAAGAACGGCGTCGGGCGCCAACGCGCTCACCTCATCGATGAACGCGTTGCGCATGCGACGTCGCAAGATCCAGCGCTGGTCGGGAAACGCCTCGGCCACAGCCCCTCCGGTGTGTTCTGGTACCGGGCATTATAGGGCAAAGGGGCGGGGGGTTCAAGCGCGGCGTGGCCGGGTCTATGAACGAACAAGGCCCTGCCGAAACGGCAAGGCCTTGCAGGCGACGGAACGCTCAGCCTAGAGCCAGCGATTGTTCCTCAGGAACTGGGTCAGATAGGGGATCTCGACTTGCTGTCCCTGGAAGGCCTTGAGGCCATAGTAGACCAACGGCACCAGCGGCAGCAGGAAGAGCACCCAGAGTCCGCACGAGAGGCAGGGCACCACGGCTGACGCGATCGCATACACGATCGCGGCCAGGATCTCGTACACTACGGCCGCCACCATCAGCGCCAGGCTCTGCACGGCGTGGTTCTTGATGAACGGGCTACGTTTGGACTCGTCGGTAAAGAGCAGGATCGCCGGCATCACCGCGGGAACGATGATCTGGCTGACCCAGCCAAGTCCGGCCAACAGCTTGTCGTTATCGCTCGGCGGGGTCACGAACGGCTCCGTCGGGTTGATCACAGGGTCGCTCATGTTCTACCTCCAGAGTGTGCATCAGGTTCAACTCGAGTCCTATACGGGCTGAGCGTTATAGGGTTGCGCAGTCGGGGGGACGGTGCTATGCTCATAGCTGGTTGCGCTCTAGAACATGCAGGGGCGCGGACCGCTGGGAGGAACGCGTGGCGCGCATCGTCTATCTGGGAACGCCCGAATACGGGGTGCCGGCGCTGCAGGCGTTGGCGACGCAGCATCAAGTGGTGGCGGTGGTGACGCAGCCCGACCGCATGGCCGGGCGCGGCCGTTGCCGCGTCTGCGCGCCGCCCGTCAAAGAGGCGGCCCTGGCGCTTGGCATCGGCCCTATCCTGCAGCCCCAGCGACTGCGGCGCGACAAGGCGGCGCTCGCGTTGCTGCGCGCGCTCGAGGCGGACCTGTTCGTGCTGGCGGCTTACGGCCAGATCCTGCCGCAGGCGGTGCTCGATATCCCCCCGCATGGTTGCATCGGACTGCACGCTTCGCTGTTGCCGCGCTGGCGCGGCGCGGCCCCCGTGGCGCGTGCCATCCAGCACGGCGACGCCGAAACCGGCATCACGCTGATGGCCACCGACGCCGGCGTCGACACGGGTGCCATCATCGCCCAGCGACGCCTGAGCATCGCTGACGACGATACCACCGAGACGCTGACCGCACGCCTGGCGGACCTGGCAGCGGCGACCCTGCTCGAGACACTGCCCGACTGGCTGGCGGGGCGTATCACGCCTACCCCACAGAGTGAGCAGGGCGTTACCTACGCACCGCCGGTGTCGCCCGAGGAGGGCGAACTCGACTGGACGCTCAGCGCGCGCGCCCTCGACTGCCAGGTGCGTGCGATGACGCCCTGGCCCGGGGCGTATACCACCTACGAGGGCGTGCGGCTCAAGGTGTTGCGCGCCCACGCCGACCCGGACTGGCGCGGGGGCGAGGCGCCGGGAACGGTGCTCGTCGATGATGGCGGTGCGAGCGTGGTGACGGGTGAGGGGCTGCTGACGCTGGACGCGCTGCAGTTGGCGGGTCGCAAGCCGATGGACGCCCAGCAGTTCTGCCGCGGGCAGCGCGGCTTTGCCGAGTGTACGTTGGGCTAGTGGCCGGCTTGTGCGGGCGCCATGGCGCGGGTTCAGGAGTGACAGGAAAGAGTCGCGTTCGACATGCCGAGTGAACATCGCATCGGGCTGCTTGAGCTGGCGCGTGAGCCGTATCTGCGCGTTCAGGCGCTGCAGAACCGCCTGGTGGAGCGGCGACAGCGTGGCGAGATCGGCGATACGCTGATCCTGCTGGAGCATCAACCGGTGATCACCCTGGGGCGGCGCGGCGATCCAGGCCACATCCTGGCGGATACGGCGGCGTTGGCGGCCGCCGGCGTGGAGGTCTGCCGCTCCGAGCGCGGCGGCGACGTGACCTACCACGGCCCCGGGCAACTGGTGGGCTATCCGATCCT
>DIVQ01000204.1 GCA_002423325.1 Anaerolineales bacterium UBA6128
AACATTTCATTCTGGCGCAATTCGCGAGCGGTCGCCGGGTCACGTCACCGGCCGAGTGCTGAGCGTTCCAGGTGTGCAACAGACCAGACAACCCGACCCACCAGCCTTCAGCAGCCGTTCTGGTACGCCGGATACGCAATACGCGGCAATAACCCGTTGACAAAAGCGCAGCAATGTGCTAATATAGTGGTGCTTGGGAAGGTGCTTGCACGGTACTTTGAAGGCCGCCAGGACTGGACCTGCGGCCTTCTTCGCATTTGAGGCGCCAACCAGCAGCAGTACGTTCGGGGTTCCAGGGATCGCCAACCGCCAAGGGGGTGGGTTGAGCGCCCTTGTTGCTATCGGAAAGGACTACCATGGGCAAAAAGTTGTACGTCGGGAACATCAGCTACGGCACCACGGAGGATAGCCTGCGCGAGCTCTTCTCGCAGGTCGGCGAGGTCGAATCAGTCGCCGTCATCATGGATCGCGAGACCGGGCGATCCAAGGGCTTTGGGTTCGTTGAGATGGCCACCGAAGAGGCCGCTCAGCAGGGCATCGAAAAGTTCAACGAGTTCGAATTCGAGGGTCGGCAAATCCGCGTCGCGGAAGCCCGTCCCCAGGCAGACCGCGGCCCGCGCCGTGACTCTTACGGTGGCGGCGGTGGGTACGGCGGTGGTGGGTACGGCGGTGGTGGCGGCGGCGGCCGTCGCTTCTAGAGTCGTCCATGCGCGGAGGCAGTAGCCTCCGCGCTTTTTCTTTGCCCCCGAAACTGGACATCGGCAGGCTTGACGTCCTGCTGCTCCGCGCTATATTCGCATGCAAGCGCCAACTCCGTTCGGTAGTAAGGTCCAAAGGCCGCATGCACACCTCTGATACCGCGCGCAAGCGCCGCATCGCCATCGAACTGCTCTTCATCGTGCTGGGCGCGGGCCTGCTGCCGGTTGTCGCTGTTCCGCTGCTGCGCGGCGAACAGGTCCCCACGAACATTGTCGGCCTCTTCAGAAGCTTTGGATGGGCAGAATCGATCCTCACGGCGGTGCTCCTCTCGATCGGCGGCGCACTCTTTGCCATCGACCGCTGGTCTGACGCCAACCGCGACCGCGCCCGTGCAGTGGTGGCCGAGCGCGCGCTGCAGGAGAGCGAGACGCACTACCGTCTGCTCTTTGACAACGCACGCGACGCGATCATCCTCGAAGACGAGCACGAGCACATCCTGGACGCCAACCCCGCCGCCAGCGCGCTGTTCGGCTATACGCACGCCGAGTTGCTGCAGATGTCCACTCGCCAACTGCAGCCCGGCCCCGGCACCGGGCCCGGCTTGCGGATCTACCAGGACCCCGAGCACCATCCCAGTTTCACCAAGTTGTCGACCGGCTGCCGGCGCGACGGGCACTACATTGCGCTTGAGATCTCCATGACCGCCTACGAGGCCGGTGGCCGGCGTCTCTTCATGTCCATTGTGCGCGACATCACCGAGCGGTGCATGGCGGAGGAGGCCCTGCGCGCCGAGCATACGCGCGCTCGACGACGCGCTTTGACGCTCGCTGATGCTTGACTAGAATCCCGCAACCGCCACACCGCAAGTCCGAACACCGAGGAAGCCACCCTATGGACATACTGGGAATACCGGTGACCCCGCCTGACTGGTTGACGTTCGCCGCAACGCCAATGGGGACGTTGCTGATCAATCTGGCCGCCTGGGTCCTGATCACGCTGCTCGTATACTGGCTGCTGGTCGCGCTTATCCGGCGGCTGGCAAAGCGCACACGCTCCAAGCTCGACGACACGCTGGTGCGCATCGTGCGGCGACCACTCATCGCGCTGGTGCTGTCCTACGGCGTGCTGGATGCCTGGCAACGCGCCGTGGGCGAGACCCCCTTTGTCGTCGCGCTCGAGCGCCTGTACCACGGCGTGCTGATCGTGCTGGGCGCCTATGTGGCGTGGCGTGTGCTGTTCGAGATCGTCGTGACGCAGCTCGCGCCGCGCGTGGCCGAGTCTGACAGCCAGGCCGATGATATCCTCGTGCCAATCCTGCGGCGCATCGGCCCAGTCATCATCATCATCGCGGTGGCCAACGGCGTGGTAGCCGCCCTGGGGGGCAATCTCAGCGCGCTATTGGCCGGGCTCGGGCTGCTCGGGCTGGTGCTCGGTTATCTGCTGCAGGAGCCAATGCAGGGGCTGTTTGCCGGCACCTACATGTCGCTCGACAACCCCTTCCACGAGGATGACCTGCTGATACTGGAGGACGGCAGCGTCTGTCAGGTGCGCAATGTGGGCGTGCGCGTGACCCAGTTGTACGACGTACGTCGACACATCCTTATCTTTCTTCCCAATGCCAGGCTCTCGGGGAGCAGAATCACCAACCTCACCAAGCCCAGCGTCGAGCTGCGCTGCGTGCTGCCCACCAGCTTTGCCAAGCCGTGCAACGCCAAAGAGGCCATCGCGGTGCTCCAGGAGGCCTGCGACAGCCACGAGAACATCCTGGGCTTGTGGTCGCGCAAGGAACCGGCCATCCAGCGGCGTCTCGAGGTGTACCAGCAGGAGGCCGACCTTCTGACGTCGCTTCCCGCCTTACTGCCCGCCGACGAGGCGCGCCTGTTCTGGTTGCGCGACCATCTGCACCGTCTGCAGGGCGACCTGATTCGTCTGCCCGTAGAACACCGCCTGCGCGAGACGAGTGAGCGTTTCAGCCACGAACTGCTCGAGCTCGGCAAGTTCTGCCAGACCGCCCAGGCCTCCGGCTTTACGCTCAAAGAAGAGCAAAAGGTGCGCGAGCACGCCGGCGCGCTGATGGATCGTTTTGACGAGCTGATCGAACAGATCACCGTCTGGCTCTTCCTGGTCAAGACCGTCGAATCCGAGTTGACCGATCAGGCGCACAGCGCGTCGATCGCCACATTCGTCGAGCGCGCCATGCTGGAGGACGGCGTCCTAAGCCTGGCTGAATTGCAGGCGTGCAAGGTGCTGAACGTGCCCCAGCGCCCCATCGTTCTGCGCAAGGAACTGGCCCGCATCCGTCACTCGGAGCAAGAGGCCGACCTGGCCCTCGATCCCGTCAGCTTTGTGGACCATGCCAGTTATGTTGACTATCGGCGGCTCTACACCATCTGGCACCGCAACATTACACACGTCTACCGCGGACTGCAGCTCCTGGCGCTGGGCGAGCACGCGCGGAACGACCGCGATCACAGCCTGGCAGACCGCGTGCGCCAACTGGAACGCTTTTTCGCAGACACATTCCTGCTGCGCCTCAGCTATCGCCAGCTTCCGACCGTGAACCTGATCGATGCGACTCCATCCGAGCTCAAGTTCGAGGTCGCCTATTTTGTCGATGACGTGGTGCGCGAGCACTTTCAGCGCAGGGATCGCGTCACCACCGAGCTGCTGATGGAGATCGAGCGCCTGCGCGCCCTGAACGCCGAGTCTCTGGCCGGCAGCATCTGCACCTGAGAACGCCAACAGGGGGCAGGGTTCAGCCCCTGCCCCCTCGCCTCCGCGCCGCTGCTATCCTGTTCGCTAACGCATGGTGAGCAGCAACTCTGTCAGATAGATGCCCCTGCTCGCATCAAACGTTTCCTCAATGCCGGTCACGCGGCGCAAGCGATCGTCCGTCGGCACCAGCGTCGCATCGCTGCTCAGGCTGACCGTGTCCCAGCACTCCACGTCGGGACGCATTGGCACTGTCACCCGCTCGTGTCGCGCGTCGCGGCCCCTCTGCTCCGCCTCGCACAGCGCAGCGATCTCGGCTTGCACGGCGCTGGTCACGCGCCCGTCATAGTGCGTCCGCACCAGGCTGAGCCCCAAGCGCTGCGCGCTCTCGGCGTCGGCGGATGCGCCCCCCACCCGCGCCAGGCCAGCATCCTGGCCGTAGACGCGCACCCCGTTGGCCTGCGGCACCCGCACGCCATAGCTCGCCACAATGATCTCCAGCGGGCCCACCGTCAAGGCGGCAGGCGCCCAGGTGTCCAGCCGCAGCACCTGCAGATCTCCATTCTCCTGCCAGTAGGCCGCCAGCCCCCCCAGCCGCAGCAGCGACCGCACTGCCTCCAGCCCACTGGTAGCCGGCGTGATGGTGAACGTTGGCACCACGTACGCGGCGCCGGCCGAGCCGTCGTCGTCCGCGCGCAACCCCACGCGCGCCAGCAGATGGTTGAGCAGATCGATGACACTGCGTGCGGTATAGGTCAGCAGCGTGTCAGGATGCCACAACGCCAGCAGTCCCCAGCCATCCAGCGCTTCGATATCGGCGATGCCCCGCCCCTGGCCCCAGCGGTAGCCGATCGCGGTGATATAGTGCCTGTCCAGCGCCACCGTTGCAGGGACGCCGCCCAACGCGTACCCGCGGCGCAGGACCGCAGTGGCCAGCGGACGCAGCGCGCCCGCCGCCTGGCCGTCCTGGGCAAAGGACTTGAGCGCGCCGTCGGGATCCCACACCTCGATGGCCACCCGCCCCGACTCTGGACCCGTACGGCGCTGGTACCCGAGCACCTGCAACCCCGTCAGATTCTGCGCACCGTCGTCGGCCGCGTACGCCTGCGCACAGACGACGTAGGCGGCGTTAGCGGCATAGCAGGTACGCGTGGCCGCCACATAGCTCAGCGCCGTGCGCTTGTGCGCGCTGGCCTCCAGTTGCAGCGCCGTTGCGTTGAACGTACTGCACCCGTCAGTCTCGCAGACGGTCGGTTGGCTCCATGTGGGGCTGCCGGCCTGGGTATCCAGGTACGACACCAGCCAGCGCGAACCCAACGGGACGATATGCGGATAGCGCGGCGCGCTGTCGGCGCCGGGCAGGCCGTCCCACCCGGGGGCCAACTGCACCGGGGCTGACCAGCCGCCCGCATCGGTAAAGGTCCCAAGGATCAGATAGCCGTCGTGGCAGACCACCAGCGTATAGCTGCCGTCAGCGTTGCAGCAGGCTGCCAGCCCATAGAGCGCAGTGTGGCCCGCGTAAGCGCCCCAGGCCGACTCGGCGCTCCACGATCCGCTGGTCTTGCTGCGCGTGACGATACCCGCGCCGCTGGCGTAAAAGATGCGCTGGTGCGCCGCTGCGAACATGTGCGTGCCCGCTGCTAGAGTCGCCACGGCGGTGAACGTCGACCAACTCGCTGCGCTGTCGGTCGTTTCTTTCTCACGGATGTTCTCCACCCCTCCGACCGTCGAGAGATAAAAGGCGCGCAGCGCGTTGGGCGCGAACCGTGCGATGGCGCAGTCGCTGTCGGCGGCCACGAGGTTTGCCAGCGTGGTCCAGGTCGTCCACTGGCTGGCCGTGCTCGGGTTGGTGACCCGGGCGACCTGCACACTGGTGCCCGACGTGCGGATTCGGTAGACAGCGGTGTCGTCCACCACCTGGCTGCACAGCTCACTCGCGCCCGTCCCGTCGATCAGCGCCGTCCAGTGCAGCCGTTGGTCGGCGATGTCGAGCGTCACCGCAGGCTGCCCGGTGAACGAGCGCGCCACAGCCAACAACGCGGGGGCGATCGAGCGACTCATGCTGACTCCCTTCTGCGCGTCGGCGCTACCAGGTCGCGATGAGCAGAGCCTGACTGTCCGGCGCAATCAGCACCAGGCAGCGCTTACCCGCTGTCAGGTCGGCAGAGTCGCACTGCTCGCTGCACGGCACCCCCGCAAGGCTGGCCGTCGGACTGTCCAGCAGACTGACCGTCGCGCAGTGCGTCACGGCATCGTAGGCCACCAGCGCGGCCCGGAACAGGCTGTGCTCTTGCATGACTCCCTCCTTGTGCTGTGTGCGCATACAAGCCCAGATTCAGACAAACCGGGTTTCTGAGAGATCAAGTATCTGAGAAACAGAGTTTCTGTCCGAAACTCGGTCGCTATCCATGCTCGCGCTTCACTCGAGCGGCCAATGGGTGCGCGTGTCCTGTTGGCGAATGCGGCGCGTGCGGATGCTTTCCAGCTCTTGCTGCGCCAGCGCCAGCCGGTCTGCAGCCCATTCGCGCAGGTGTCGCGGCGTCCAGCCCGAGGCCGTCACGGTGTTGATCGTGCTGGCTCCGTACTGGAAAGCGGCATAGGCTTCGGCCAGCAGCGCCACCACCTGCTCTCCGGCCGCGTCCAACGTCGTCGCGCTGGCGCTGTCCAGGCCGCTGAGCGTGTGCGGTGCGGTGTAGAACACGCGCAGACTCTCGCCGGCCTCCGGCGCCAGCACCGCTTCGAGGTACAGCGCGCCGTTGAGCAGGCTCCACGGCGGCCGGCGCGGCGGATACTCGGGCGCGGCGGCATCGTACGGGAACCAGACGTCGGTGACGTCGATCAGCGCGCCGCTGATGTCCGACAACGCATACTCGCGCTCGTCGACCGTGCAGGCCACCACGGCGGCCAGGCGCTGCGGGTCCACCGCAGAGTAGGCCCGCAGCGCGTGCCGAATGTGGTGGTCCAACTCGGCGGTCGACCAGATGGCGTTGCCACTGTCCTTCAGGTCGGCTTCGATCGTATCGCGCAGTTCTGCCAGAGTGCTCACCTGTCCCTCCCGTTCATCTGCAGCGCCGCCGCGCCCAACCGCTCTGCCTAGCTGCTTGTGATCGTCTCCCAGCTCGTGCCATTCGACAGCTTGAGCTTGTTGTCGGTGGTGTCGTACACCACCATCCCCTCGACGCCTGCCGCAGCCGGCAGGCTGGCCGTCGCGATCTGCGGCGGGAAAAAGCCCGCCGTGCCCAGCTTGGCGTCGAGCGTGGCGCCGGCCTGCAACGTGAGGTCGCCCGCCGCCTCGATGTTGACCTTTTCGGTGCTGATGCGCATGGTGATCACCTTTCTGCCCGGTCGAACGGGCTACTGATCCTTGTGGCCCTGCCGTTTGATCAGCCGCTCGACGCGCTTTTTCGCGACGGTGACGTCATAGCCCAGCACCGTCAGCAGCGCCACGAGCAGCGCCACCACGATCGTCCTGATGGCCTCGAGCGTCTCGGGTCTCGTCCAGAATCCGCTTTCCATGGGTCCTCCTTATGTAGCGTGTCTCCCCTTCCGTCATGTCGGCTGGAGCGCGCCAGTCGCCCGGCGCATCCTTCATGCCAATCGCGGTGAGCCCCTCACCCGGCATGGGTACCTGCCGCCCTCTCCCGCCGGGAGAGGGCACGCGTGTGCTCACGCGCAGGTGAGGGCGCCTGTCGCTGCGCCGCGCCGCAGTGCCGTGTCCCCTTTTCGTCATGCCCCGGCTCAGCCCGAGACGTTGTTCTTGTGCAGCCCGCGATAGTCGGCCACACCCACCGTGTAGATAAAGCGCACCTTGATGCGCATCTCGTCGTTGGTGAACATCGACCCCATCGCCTCGCCGTCGGCCACGAACAGCTCTGGCGCGCGTCCGTAACGGTAGCCCACGCAGATGCACTCGAACTCGGCGGGGTCGGACACGGCCGCCCAGTCAGTGCCATCGCTGAACTCGGGCACCACGATGACGCTGGCGCTGCCGCGCTGCACGTTGCGGTAAAAGTGATTGTCCGCAGGGTCCACGTCAGAGGTAAAGATCGTAAGCGCCGTCTTTTCCAGTTCGATCGGCACCAGACAGTAGCGCGGCCGCACGCCGATGCGCTTGGCGCTGTTGGCCTCAGTCTGCTTGAACATCGCCTGCACCACCGCCTGCCAAGCCTCGGCGCCAAGCGCCGTAGTCAGCAGGTTGCCGTGGTGCGACGCGTCGAACACGGCATAGCTGTCGGCCATGGTGGGCCCCACACCCGCGTTGGCGGTGAACACCGCCGCCACCGAGGCCGCCAGCGTGCGTTGCGCCGCCAGCGCCAGCCGCCGCGGGATCTGCCGCACCGCCTGCACGTCATCGCGGTCGATCATCTCCAGCGTCAGCCCCACATAGTTGCCGTGCTTGGCGAAATCCGAGGTCTCCTCCGCGTCCGACCAGTCCTTCTCCGTATAGGCGGCGCCCTCCGCCACCGTCGAGAGGTCGGTAAAGCCGCCCAGCGAAACCCACTTGACCTGGTTCGTGCTGCCAAAGTCGTACTCGGCGATGATGGGCTTCCACCATGCCGCACGCTCGTTGTACTGCGCCGTCAGCACCTTGTTGAGCGCGTTGGCCACAATCGACGTCACCGTGGAGGTGGTGATGTTGGCCAGGCTGACGCGTTCCGGCCGCAGTTCGCCATAGCGCTCCCAGTCGCCCGTCATCAGGTCGTAGAACTCGCGGATGCCCGACAGGCGCGCGGCGCGGGCGTGCGCCTCAGTCTGTGGCGCCCCCAGCAGCTTTTCCAGGGCCAACGTGATGTGGTCGAGCGGATCCTGCACCGCCAGCGCCGCCGCGCCCAGGTTGCGCACCACCGCGGGCTCTTGCGCGCGCGCCCACGCCTGGGTCAGCCGCTCCACAAGCGCATCCACCCCCGCGCGGTCCATCCCGCTGGCGCCCGCCGGCACGGTCTGGAACTGCGCCCGCGCGGCATCCTGCAGCGCCGTCGGCAGCCGACTCTGCGCCAACTTGAGCTCCAGGTACATGCCGCGCAACTCGTGTTCGCTCGGGGTGGCCGCTGCCGTCGCCGCGCCGCCCTCTTCCACGGCCCGCACCGGGGCCGACTGGGGCGGCTGCGCGTTCTGCACGCGCACCGCCGCGCCGCCCGTCGCGCCCTCGATTCCTGTGTGCGGATCAACCTTCTGCTGCTGCATGGAAACGTTCTCCTTTCCACCTGTGTCTGCCTCTGCCTCGTCGGGACACACCTGCACAAAACGGCCGCCCGCCGCCGGGTTCGCCACAATGTCGACCGAGTTCACCCGCTCGATCTGGCTGACAACACCGTTGGTGTGGTACAGCCACAGGTCGGCGGACAGCCCAAAGTGCGGGTAGAGCGCATCCGACGCCCCCTCGGGGCCGTCGGCGTTGGCCGCTTCGATCAGTTCCTGCAGCCAACGCGCATGCGGGAACAGCCGGCAGACCCCCTCTACGCACTCGGTGCGGGGGTTGTACTCGGCGCGCGTCACCACGCCCACCAGGTCGCGCACACTGCGATTGCCCGCGCCGTCGCCATGGTCACAGTACATCGGCGCACCGCTAAAGAGCCGGGCGCTTGCGGCCAGCAGCGCGGGACAAAAGTCCAGCCCGTTGGCCGGCCCGGCCTGAATCAGCACCACGCGATAGTCGCGGTACAGCTTGCCCGCCAGCGTCACGTGCAGACGCCCGGACTGGCCCGGCGCGTCGGCAGGCGGCATCTCGCCCTCTTCGGGCAGATCGTGTTTGTCCATGGCTCCCTCCTGCTCAGTGTCGTGCGTTTCTGCGCCCTCGCCTTGCCCAGCCGCCGCCTCTCCCTCACCCCAACCCCCTCACCCCCTACCCCCTCTCCCCCTGGGGGAGGGGGACGCGTGTGCCCACGCGCGGGCGAGGGCAACTCCCCCGCCTCGCACCCCTCTCCCGTTGGGAGAGGGGGACGCGTGTACTCACGCG